>NZ_JBFAKS010000040.1:0-98234 GCF_040655855.1 Kribbella sp. NPDC050281
CCCCAACCGAAAACACCCCACCGATTTTGGTGGGGCGCCACACCCACGACATTTTGACGGGGCTCAAGGGCTGCCGCCTCAACTGTGTAGATCAGCTGTGTAGGTCAGCGGATTGCGGGGCGGTCGGGGGTGATTCGGGTGCTGACGGAGGTCCAGTTGACGATGTCGCCACGCACCAGCGGCTGCGGGTCGCCGTTGACGTTGCGGGGTGCGGTCACGGTGGCGACTTCGCGAAGGCCCAGGAACCGGCCGGTCTTGGGTTCGATGATGAGGTCCTGGCGCACACCCAAGTACTGCACCCGGCCGATCGCACGTCCGGTCTTCCCGTCGAGGTTCACAGCGTCGGCCTGGAGCTGGATGCCGGGAATCTTGCGGGCCGCCTGATAGAGGGCGGCTCGGAGGTCGGCCGGCGCGATCCCGGAGGCCATGATGGTGGCGACGCGGCCGAACGCCTCGTTGTCCGCCGCCTGAGCCGTTCGGGCCGGCAGACCACAGTTCGGCAGCTTGTTCCGGCAGTGCGCCACTCGCCGGGCGTCATCCGCGCGCAGCGCCGCCAGCAGTTTGTCAGGGTCCCGCGGCAGGCGGGCGAGGAAGTCCGCGGAAGGCATGAACCAACTGGGAGTGCAGATGTTCTTCGAGTCCTTCTTCTGGAGCATGATGCTCCCGCCCGTGCCCACCCCGCACGCGTAGGGCGACTTGATCGTCTCCGGCTTCATGTTCAACGGGTCGATCTTGCTCCAGACCTGTTTGGCCGCTGCGGGGGAGAATTCCTTTTTCGCATTGAGCACCGATATCGCCGTGTACGGCGGCTTTTGGTCGGCTGAGATCCACCAGTCGCTCACGTCGACGCGCGTGCCGACGTACGAGTTGTGAGGTCCGAATCTCCACGTCCCCTGGCTTCGCTGGGTGACCTGGCGGTACTGCCCAGGTGGGATCGGCGCGTCGGGGTTGGCGCTGGTGAGTTCGGCGGCGTTGGCCAGGAAGGTGTTCGCGTCAGCGACCGCACCGGGCTTCGGGGCGCCGTCCTTGATGACGACGTCGTTCACCAGGAAGCCGACGGCCAGCGTCGCGGCCACGGTGCCGGCCACCAGCACCCGGCGCCGGCCGACGGAGCGGCGTACGGGGGAGGAGGTCAGCAGACGCTGACGGGCGCGGGCGAGTGCGATGGGATCCGGCGGGGGTACGTCGTCGCGTACCCGCTTGAGCAGGTCGATCTCATTCATCAGGGTTCTCCTGGAAGTCGGGGCCGAGCGCCGCGCGCAGGGCACGGCGGGCTCGGTGCAGGCGGGACCGGACCGTCCCGATCGGGATGTCGAGTGCGGCGGCGATCTCCGGGTAGCTGAGGTCTTCCCACGCGAAGAGCAGCAGAATGTCGCGATCGGCTTGCCGCAGACCGGCCAGTACTCCGGCCAGGGCGCGCGAGGCCGACTGTGCGTCGACCCGGGCGGCAACCTCGGCGGCGAGCATGTCCGCGTCGTCGAACGATCCACCGGGGTCCGAGCGCGAGTAGGCGCGGTACTGGCGGACCTCGTCTCGCCGCCGTCGATGGATCAGGTTGGTGGCGATGCCGTAGAGCCAGGGCAGCGCGCCTGCCGAGGACTCGTAGTAGTGGTACCGGCGTTCGAAGGCGATCAGGAACGTCTGCCCGACCAGGTCGTCAGCTTCGGTCGTGCCGAGCCGACGGGCGACGTAGCGGTGGATCGCGACGGCATACCGATCGAACAGCAGGGCAAAGTCCTGCTGCCTGGAGGACACGAGCTGGGCGTCCGTGCGCTGGCCGACCGGATCGGTCCTCAGGGCAGCCTCTGGCGGTGGCGCCGGTTCGGGTGGCAGGCGTTCTCGGGCGAAGGCGGCCGTCTGTATTCGGTTCACGCCTGCTTCTGCCCGATCCCCAGATATCGGTTCCCGCCCACCCGGAGAGCATGCCCTAGTCGGCGGTGCGGAGCGCGCCTGGGGCCGAGCCGGTCGCGGCCTTGATGTGGCGGCTGAGGTGGCTGACCGAGTCGTAACCGGTCAGGTCTGCGATCGCCTGCAGCGGCAACGTGGAGTTGCGGAGGTGGCCCAGCGCGTGCCGGAGCCGTACGTGCTGCAGCGCCGTACTCGGGCTCGTGCCGCGCAGCCGCGCGAAGGATGCCCGCAGCCCGGAGGGCGAGATGCCGAGTTCGGCGGCGACCGAGGCGATCCGGATTCCCGAGGCGAAGCGTTCCTCGAAGATCCGCTCTGCCTGCGCGACCAGTTGCTCCGCCGCGGTCACCGGCGCAGCTGCCGCGCGGCGCAGCAACAGGTCGAGTTCGCCGAGCAGCAACGAGCAGAGCTGGTCGCTGTCGTCGCTGGGCTGCGTGCTCTCGCGGACGAGCGAGTCGAAGACCCGGCCGAGGTTGCGGTCGCCGTCGTCGAAGCAGACGCGTGGCCAGGGCCAGCGCGGAGCCGCGTCGACCTGCAGGAAGCGGTTGGCGTAGCCGGTGCGGCTGAGCTCGGCGTGCCACGTCCGCGGTGGGGTGAGCAGCACGGTCCCCGGCGTGGCGGCGTACGTCTCGTCGCCGATCGGGCAGGTGATCCGCCCGCGCACGTAGTACACCAGCTCCCACGAGGTGTGCGCGTGCGACGGATAGTCCTTGCCCGGCCCGGCGGTGTGTACGCCGGCGCCGAGCAATCGAAGCGATTTGTGCATAACCGCTGTCGCCTTCTGCATTGTTTTCCTGGTACGTCGCATCGATGCTGGCATCGATTCGTGCATCTGGGAAGGAGTGCTTGGATGGATATGGCGACCGCACTGCGCGACCTCGGGGTGACCGACGACGTACTCACGCACGGCGAGAAGGACCAGCTCGACCGCGACGGATTCCTCCCCCTGGAGGGAATCCTCACGCCGGAGGAGGTGTCCGGGTTCACCAAGCGGATGGCGGAGCTGACCGCCGCCGAGGGCGACCGAGCGGGCCTGGAAGTCCACCAGGAGAACGGCACCGACCGACTCGCCGACCTGGTGAACAAGGACCCGAGGTTCGAGGTGTGCTTCAGCCACCCACGCGTCCTGGCCGCGATGCAGCACGTGCTCGGCGAGTTCAGGTTGTCGTCCCTCAACAGCCGCGCGGCGTTGCCAGGTCAGGGGCACCAGGGCCTGCATGCGGACTTCGGCCACCCGGTCGAGCCTGGCGCGTACGAGGTGTGCAACTCGCTCTGGCTGCTCGACGACTTCACTCCGCAGAACGGCGCGACACGCGTCGTCCCCGGGTCGCATCGGCGCGGAACCATGCCTGGAGACGAGATGGCCAATCCGGGCGACGAGCACCCGGAGCAGATCCAGCTGACCGGCAAGGCCGGGACGGTCGTGGTCTTCAACAGCCACCTGTGGCACGGCGGCACCCTGAACCGCACCGACAAGCCGCGCAGGGCGATGCACTCCTACTTCGCGCTGCGCCACCTGCCGCAGCAGCTCGACCAGCAGGCGTACCTCCGGGTCGAGACGTACAAGCGGCTGAGTCCCGCGCAACGCTTCATCCTCGACGTCAGCGGCACCGGTTGAGTCGTCAGTCTTCGACGGTCAGTTGGTGAGCGATCCGTGCTGCTTCGAGGCGACTCGACACGTCGAGTTTCCGCAGGATGTGCGAGACATGGACGCTGGTCGTCTTGATGCTGATCGTGAGTTCGGCGGCGATCTCCCGATTCGTGTAGCCACGGGCGAGCAGCCGGAGTACTTCGCGTTCGCGCGCCGTGAGACCGAGGGCGTCGTCCTGGTCGCGGAGCGCGGGTTGATCCGAGAGGTCGAGGTGGGCCCGCTGCGCGAGCAGCTCGAGCTCGTTCATCAACGGTCGCGCGCCGAGCCTGCTCGCAACCAGGTGCCCTTCGCGGGCGGGGACCGCCGCGTCCGCTCGCGAAGCGCCGGCGGCGACAAGCGCCTCGGCATGCCGCCAACGGCAGTAGGCGGCAGGGTACGGGCGCTCCAGTTGATCCCAGGCTGCGCTCGCCGCCTCCCACAACGCCGGTTGGGAGCAGCCCTCGACGCGGGAGTGCTCGGCTTCGGCGAGGGCGAGCCAGCCGGCCGCGTCCAGTGTCACCGCAGCCGCATCGGCGGCCGAGCGGTGGGCACGTTCGAGCAGCTGCTTCGCGCGACGGCGCGCGTCGTCGACACCCGCTGTGTCGCGGCGGATCGCCGCCAGCTGCGCACGGTCCGTCTCGGCTTGGATGGCCAGAGCGCACACCCTCGGCTCGCGGATCTTCACTTCGCCCGGCGAGTCGAGGCGCAGCTCGGCATCGAGCACCCGTGCTGCCTCCTCCGGCCGACGTTCCCACAGGGCGAGCTCCGCCACGAGGCAGGAGTACGCCGCCGTCAACTGCGGCTCGAGCGCCGCCGGCCGCGCCGCTTCCAGGTGCTGCCGTGCAACGGCAAACGCGCCACGCCGGATCTCCAGCTCTGCGCGGATCAGGTGCACGCCCTCGGGCCGAAAACTGCTGGTCAGGTGGAGCGCCGCATCGAGCACCTCCTCGGCGCGAACCCAGTCACCCAAGCCGAGGAGCGCCTCTGCCGCGTTGGCCGCGATGACGATGCCACTGCTCCGCTCGTACCCGTACCGGCGAGACTTGGCGACACCGTCGAGCGCGTCCTGAGCCGCCTCGCGCAGCCGGCCGCCGATCAGGTGCACGTCCGAGAGCAACACATACGTTCGCAGCTCCTCGACCACCGCGCCACGCTCCCGCGCGCGCCGGCGGGCGTCCAGAAGGCACTCGATGCCCTCGGCGCCGCGCCCGAGGAGTTGCAGGTCCAGGCCGAGGACGGCGAGCGCCCTGAGGGCGGGTAAGTCGTCGCCGATCGCAGCTGCGACCGCCAGCGCCTGCTCACAGGCGGTGCGCGACTCGACGGGCCGCAAGGACAGGCTCAGCGCATTGCCGAGTGCGGAGAGGACGCGGGCTCGCTGCGGCGAAGGCGGCTGCTCCGGAACGAGCTCGACCGCCCGTTCGAACGCTGCCCTGGCGCCGTGTCGATCGCCGATCGGGAGGAGGTACGTGCCGAGCCGTTCATACAGCAGGCCGGTCTCCGCGTCGTCATCCGCCAGCGAGATCGCCTGTTGCAGCAGCTCCGGAGCCCGCTGGCCGGCACCGGAGAAGTACGCGACCTCGGCGGCCCCCGTCAGCACCCGGCCGAGGTCGTGCCCGGTCACGGACTCGGGGTCGTCGACCTGGTCCCACAGATCGAGCGCGCGGTCGAAATGCTGAAGTGCCTCCGCCGGGCCGGAGACAGCCTCCGCGTCCAGCGCCGCCTCGATCGACGATTGGAGCGCCTCTCTGGGTCTCCCGGCCGCCGACCAGTGGTGCGCCAACTCGGACGCGGTCGAACCGGGCTGCGCGCGCAGTGCACGGGCGAGACGCTCATGCAGTTCCTCGCGCTCGCCCGGCAGGAGAGTCGTATACACAGCCTCGGCTAGGAGTGCGTGCCGGAAGCGGAAAGAGCCAGCCGCTTGGTCCGGCACGAGTACGTCGTACTCGACCGTCTTGCGTAACGCCTCGACGAGTCGTTCCTCGGGCAAGTCTGCGACCGCGGCGAGCAGCCGGTACGGGACGTCACGCCCAGCGGCGGCGGCGATGCGGAGGAGCGCGCGGCTCTCACCATCGAGGCCATCGAGTCGCTGCAGCAGTACGTCGCGAAGTACCCGGGGAAGCGTCTGCTCGCCACGGACCGCAGCCGCTAGGAGCTCTTCGGCGAAGAACGGATTCCCCTGCGAGCGTTCGTAGATCTCGTTCGCCAGCTCCGCCGGGACGGGCGTCTCCGCGGTCCCGGCGAGCAGTTGCGCGATCTCGTCACGCTCCAGCGGCTCCACCGCCAGAGCAGTCGCGGCCCGCGCGCGCAGTAGCTCCCCGACGAGGCGTCGCAGCGAGCTGTCCGGGACGAGCTCGTCGCTGCGGTACGTCGCGACCAGCAGCAGCCTCCGCTCACGCGCGGCGTGCGCGAGGAACGACACGAGATCCAGCGTTGATCGGTCAGCCCAGTGCAGGTCCTCGACGACGAGGACGACCGGCGCTTCGGCGCCGAGGTGTTCGAGCAGGGCGAGCGTCTCCTCGAACAGTCGGAGCCGCGAGTCAGGGCCGTCCGAAGCTGCAGCCGTCTGTGGCTCCGTCAGCTCCGGGACAAGCCGCGACAACTCCGGAAGCGAGCGACCCGCGACGGCCGCTGATCTCCGCAGCGGCCAGAGCGCCTCGACGAGAGGGAGATAGGGCATGCCGCTGCCGACGAGATCGATACAGCGCCCCCGCAGTACGGTTGCACCCGTCCGCTGCGCCCGACCGCCCAGCTCGGACACGAGTCGGGTCTTGCCGATGCCGGCGTCGCCCTCGACCAGGACCGTGGAGCCACCAGCGCGTGCCGCGGCAGCGAGCGTCGCATCGAGGCGTTGCAGCGCGTCGGCCCGCCCCACGAACCTCGGCCACGCCGGTCCTGGCTCCATGTCTAGTTCGAGTATGCGCCCGGGATAGGACGTCGGTCGCCGGGAAGTAGGACGGACCTCCCGATTGTGCAGGCCCCGCCTGAGGGCCAGCATCGAAGGACGAGCCAGCCGGTGGGGGAGGGGCGATGACGACACAGCAGCAGGTTCGGGACGCGATGCAGTTCGTCAACGAGCAGGACGCCGCGACGGTCGAGCGCTTCATCGAACGGCTCGAGCTCCGCGGCAAGGATCCGACGTTCGTGGCGTACCGCGAGGCCTACCTCGACGCGATGGACCTGCCGCCGACGGCCAGCATCCTGGAAGTCGGCTGCGGTACCGGCGTCGTGTCCCGCGCGATCGCCTCCCGCGACGGATTCGCCGGCTCGGTGACGGGGGTCGATCAGAGCCAGGACTTCATCGCGGTCGCCCAGACGCTCGCGGCGAACGAAGGCGTTGGCGACCGCGTCCAGTTCGCGGTCGGCGATGCGCACAAGCTCGACCTCCCGACCGCCGGCTTCGACGCTGCCATCGCCCACACCCTCGTCAGTCACGTCCGCGACCCACTCGCGGTACTCAAGGAGATGGCGCGTGTCGTCCGCCCCGACGGCATCGTTGCCCTCTTCGACGGCGACTACGCGTCCCTCACGTTCGACTGCGCTGATCCGGCCCTCGGCAAGGCTGTCGAAGCCGCGCTCGAGGCGATGATCATGAGCTCGGCGCGAGTCATGCGCGAGCTCCCGCGCCTGCTGCCGAAGGCGGGACTGCGACTGCTTGTCACGCAGGCGAACGTCTACGCGGAGACCGGTTCGAGCACGTTCATGCTCAACCTGGCCGAGACCTACGCGCCACTGATCGCCGTGCAGGGCCTCCTACCCGCAGCACAGGTCGACGAGTGGCTCGCACACCAACGCCGTTCGGCCGCCGACGGCACGTTCTTCGCCGCCTGCAACTACTACGCCTATCTGGCCCGACCCTGAGTGCTCGCCCGATAGGATCCGGCGGGTGGAGGATCCCGAGCTCGCGGTCTGGTTGGGGCAGTTGCAGGAAGAGTCGTTCGACCGGGCGGGGTTGGCTACGCGTACGGCGTACCCGCCGGAGCGACGGATGACCGGACTCCAGCTGGCCGGATATCTGGAGCGCCGGAGCTACGCGCTCGCTTCCTCCACCCGGCCCGACGGTCGTGCACACGCCGCGCCGACCCTGTACTCCATTTACGCGCAGGCGTTCTGGCTTCCCACGGTCGGCGGCGCGGTCCGGCTCCGCAACGTGCAGGCACACCCGTGGCTGGCCCTGTCTGTCCTCGAGGGTGACCACGACGCGCACGCCGCGGTGCTCACGGAGGGGCCGGCCGAGGTGCTGACCACCGTTCCGGACGACGTGTGGGAGTTAACGCGCCGCCGCAACGACGGCGGCAGCGTGGAATGGGCCACGGCCTGGCTGCGGATGACCCCGCAACGACTGTTCAGCTTCGCCGAAGTCGCCTGGCAGGAATCCAGTAGCTCCTGACGACCTTCGCGCATCCGCAAGGTCGACGTACGCGAACGCCTTCGATCGTCGTGGTCGAGGTACGGCGGCCTTCATGGCTGGTGTCCGGCCGGTTGTTGATCCGGATTCGGGAGCACGTTGGTGAGGACGAAGGCGACCACGACAGCGACCACGACCTGCGGTGTCACCAACACACCGTCGGTACCGAGCAACAGGGTGGCCAGCAGGGTCGAGGTCAACGGCAGCCGCAGCATCGCGGCACACATCGCTCCGATGCCCATGCCGATCGCCGGCGCCAGACTCATGCCGGGCAGACCCGCCGCGGCGATCCCCAGCACCGCACCGATGAACATGGCGGGGAAGACCGGCCCGCCCCGGAACGCGCTGAGCGCGAGTCCGTACGCGAGCAACTTGCAAGCGGCGAGCAGGATCAGCACCCCGACCGAGTAGTTTGCGGCGTCTTCGACCAGCGCGGGCAGGGCATCCTGGCCGGAGAACAAGACCTGATTGAAACTGTTGTCGGAGATCAGCTGGTAGGCCATGGCGATCAGCCCGATGAGAAGGCCGAGAACCGCCGTCACCAGCACCCGGTTCACGTGTACGACCGCACGCAGCGACAGCCCGATCCAGCGGATCACCCAGCCGAGCAGCGCCCCGGCCGCGCCCATGGCAAGAGCCCAGGCCATCGTGGCCACCGTCGGATCCACCGCCGGCGGCACGGAGGGGAGGGCCAGCGAGAAGCTGCCGAGCCCCGTCCAATTGTCCAGACCGACGAAGACCAGAGCGCCGATCCCGGAGGCCAGCAAGCCCGGCAGCGCTACCAAGCTCAGCGTCGCACCTCCGATGCCGGCGACCTCCATGATCAGGAACGCGCCGAGCACGGGGGAGCCGAGCAGCGTACTGATCGCAGCGAAGCTACCGGCCGACGCCATGATCGTCAGCGCCATCGGTGGCGCGTCCTTCCTGACCAGATGCACCGTCAGCACCGCGAGGCCACCACCGATGGCGATCAGGGGAGCCTCAGGCCCGAGGACGGCGCCAAGACTGAGTGTGCTCAAGGCAGCCAGGATGATGCCGAAGAGCTCCTTGTCAGCCGGCGGACCTCCACCGGTCTGGAACCCGAAGGCGGGTGAGTGACCACCGTTGCCGGGCAGATACCGAATGGTCGACCCGGTCAACAGTCCGCACAGCACCAACCAGGGCACCGGCCACCAGGCTGGTACGCCTCCGCTGAAGATCTCCTGCGGAAGATCGTCGAACAGGGCCTGCTGGATCGCGCTGACCAGAGCGAGGAAACCGTACGCGACGGCCGAGATCGGAATGCCGAGGATCGCGGCGAGCAGCAGCGCGGAAAGATACGGCTTCGAACGGATGACCGTGACCGGGTCCATCGCCGGTGGCCCGCCCGACGGCCGCTCAGCCGCGCGCGATGCGCCCGCCGGGCGTTGCGAGTCGGTCATGACACGTGCCTCCCGGACGAGAACAACCCCGGCCGCGTCGTCACCTGAGCTCGCCGAAGACCTCCCTCACGATCCGTGGTCGAGGCGCCCGGCCACATCGTCCCGGCCGGATGATCGTTCACCGCTCCACGGTGGGAGCGGTACGACGGTCAGCGGCGCCGCCCCCACCGACGCCCGGCCCCGACACCGGCCAAATGCAGCGCGATGCAGAGCAGGCCGGCCATCAGCAGCGTCTGAGGCGTAAACGCATCGCTCACACTGGCGTTGGCCCAGTCCAGGATGAGTGCCAGCCCAAAGATCACAGCGGCGATGATCGCGAACATTGAGTGCTCCTTCGAACGATCGGGCGGAAGTAGCACTCAGGTACCCATCCGCCAACCACGGGTGATTCACCCCACGCGGGGGATGTGGCGCGCGCGGCGTTCGGCTGAGGTGGGTGGACATTCTGCGAGGGGGCCACGGATGGCGCTGAACGAGTACGAAGCCGGCACCGGATTCACCGGCACGATCGGCAGGACGGCGGACGAGTCGTCCCCCGCGTGGCCGAAGCCCACCCGCGCCACGCCGGGTGCTCCCAACGTTCTGATGGTCGTTCTCGACGACACCGGCTTCGGCCAACTCAGCTGTTACGGCAGCCCGATCGCGACGCCGAACTTCGACAGTCTGGCTGCCAGCGGACTGCGCTACAACAACATGCACACCACGGCGCTGTGCTCGCCGAGCCGTTCGTGCATCGTGTCCGGACGCAACCACCACAGCAACGGGATGGCGTGCATCACCGAGTTCGCGACGGGCTATCCCGGGTACAACGGTGTGGTCCCGTTCGAGAACGGGTTCCTGTCGGAAATGCTGCTCGGGCAGGGGTACAGCACGTTCATGGTCGGCAAGTGGCACCTCACTCCGAGCAACCAGGAGACCGCGGCCGGGCCGTACGACCGTTGGCCGCTGTCGCGCGGCTTCGAGCGGTTCTACGGATTCCTCGGCGGCGACACCAGCCAGTGGTACCCCGACCTGGTGTACGACAACCACCAGGTCGAGCCGCCCGCGACGCCCGAGCAGGGCTACCACCTGACCGAGGACCTGGTGGACCGGTCGATCCAGTTCGTCGTCGACGCGAAGCAGGTCGATCCGGACAAGCCCTTCTACCTGCATCTGTGCTTCGGTGCGACCCACGCGCCGCACCACGCCCCGAAGGAGTGGGCGGACAAATACGCCGGCCAGTTCGACGACGGCTGGGACGCATACCGGGAGCGGGTGTTCGCCGAGCAGAAGGCGCTGGGGATCGTCCCTGCCGATGCGGAGCTGTCTCGTCACGACCCCGACGTACCCGACTGGGAGTCCCTGCCCGCACCGGCCCGCCGCCTGTACAGCCGGATGATGGAGGTCTTCGCCGGCTTCCTCAGCCATACCGACCACCATCTGGGCCGCCTGCTGGAGTTCCTCAGCGAGCAGGGCGAGCTCGACAACACCATCGTGATGGTGATCTCCGACAACGGCGCCAGCGCCGAAGGTGGCCCGACCGGCACCACCAACGAGGCACAGTTCTTCAACAACGCCCCGGAGTCCCTCGAGGACAGCCTCGCGGTCATCGACGAGATCGGCGGTCCCAAGCACTTCAACCACTACCCGTGGGGCTGGACCTGGGCCGGCAACACGCCGTTCCGCCGGTGGAAGCGCGAGACCTACCGGGGCGGGAGCTCCGACCCGTTCATCGTCAGCTGGCCACAGGGCATCAAGGCCAGGGGCGAAGTGCGAACGCAGTACGCGCACCTCATCGACATGGTGCCGACCGTCCTCGACGCGCTCGGCCTCGAGCCGCCGGCCACGATCAGGGGTATCACGCAGTCGCCGCTTCAGGGGGTGAGCTTCGCGCACACGTTCGACGACGCGGACGCAGCGACCAAGCACCGCACCCAGTACTTCGAAATGCTCGGTCACCGCTCCATCTACCACGACGGCTGGCGAGCGGTCTGCCCGTGGCCCGGCCCTTCGTTCACCGAAGCCGGAACAGGTTTCGGTGAACCCATCTCGGCGGACAAGCTCACCGAGCTCGACTCGACGGGCTGGGAGCTGTACCACGTGGCCGACGACTTCGCCGAGAACCACGACCTCGCAAGCAAACACCGCGACAAGCTCATCGCACTCATCGGCATGTGGTACGCCGAGGCCGGCAAGTACGGCGTACTGCCGGTCGACGGGAGCGGCCTCGCGCGGCTTGTCGCCGACAAGCCGCGGGCTGCGGTACCGCGGGACACGTACGTCTACCGGCCGAACACCCAGTCGATCCCGTTCGGCGCCGGCCCTCGGGTGCTGAACCGGCCGCACAGCATCACCGCCGACGTGGACCTGCCCGAGGACGGCGCCGAGGGAGTTCTGTTGAGCCAGGGCACAGCGGCCGGCGGATACTCGCTGTTCATCAAGGACCGCAAACTGCATTATGTGCACAACTACGTCGGCCGAGGCCTGTACAAGGTGTCCACGCCGGAGGTGCTCCCGGCCGGTCCGCACAAGCTGCGCTTCGAGTTCGAGCCGACCGGAAAACCGGATATGGCGAACGGCCGCGGAGCACCGGGAACGATGCAGCTCTACGTGGACGAGACCCTCGTCGCCCAGGCCGAGGCACCGGTGACCACACCCTTCATCCTCA
The DNA here is from genome assembly GCF_040655855.1 of Kribbella sp. NPDC050281. Classification (NCBI taxonomy): domain Bacteria; kingdom Bacillati; phylum Actinomycetota; class Actinomycetes; order Propionibacteriales; family Kribbellaceae; genus Kribbella; species Kribbella sp. NPDC050281. Next base: position 12,009 of record NZ_JBFAKS010000040.1, read on the forward strand.
ACCCCGGTGCCCTCACCTGCGGCGCCAACCCCGGCTCCCCGGTAACGCCGGACTACCCGTCCCCGTTCCGCTTCACCGGCACCCTGCGAACCGTCACCATCGACATTTCCGGCGACCTCATCACCGACAGCGAAAGCGAACTCCGCGCAGCAATGGCCCGCCAGTAACCACTACCTCGCGGCCGCCGGCGCAGCGAGCCGACCGTGTGGCGCGGGGGTCGGGTTTCTCACGCCGGCACCTCGTCGAATGCGACCGCTTCGATCGTCGCCGGGTCGGTCTCGGCGAGCTGCTGCAGAAGGGCGCGGGCTGTCTCGACCCGGGTCGGGTCGAAGAGGCTGAACACCCGGCCGCTCGCCGTGCCGATCCGGTCACGGACGGCCGCATAGCGCTCGGATCCTGCGGGAGTGAGGTGGAGTAGCTCGTCGCGGTCCTCGATGAGACCGCCTGCGGCGAGGCGCGCGAGCAGCGCGTCGGCCCTCGGGCCGTCGTACCCACTGGTGGAGAGCAGGTCCTTGACGGTTCTGGTCGGGGTAGCGCCCCGCAGGCCGAGGGCGTTGAGCGTGAACCACGCGCCGGGCTCGAGGTCCTCCTCGGTGAGGATCCGGGTCAGTGGACCGCGCAGGTTGCGCTCAGCCAGCGCCATCGCGGTGCCGAACGGGAGTGTCGGTGCGTTCATAGTCGTTGTTCCTCCTAAGATAGACAGGCAGCTGTCCACTACCGTACTCAAAAGACAGGAGACTGTCTATATGCCTGGGCATCCCCAACCACTCATCGGGTTGCTGCTGCGCCTGGCGAACCAGCGCTGGTCCACGGAGATGGACGCGGAGCTCGAGAAGCTCGGTGTCCGCGGCCTCACCGCGGCCCACGCGCGAGTGATCCCGTTCGTACCGCCTGAGGGCGTCAGCGTCCAGGCGCTCGCTACCAAGGCCAACGTGCGCAAGCAGACCATGGCCCAGAGTGTCGAGCAGCTGATCGCGGCCGGCCTGGTCGAGCGCCGTCCGGACCCCAACGATCGGCGCGCGTGGCTCGTCGTACTCACCGAGGCCGGGCGTGCGATCCGACCGAAGTCCCACAAGGCGGGGAGTGCTGTCGAGCGCGCCTGGGCCGACCAGCTCGGCGAGGATCGACTGGAGGCTCTCCGGGCAGCGTTGATCGAACTCGTCGGATACGACGCAGAGATCTAGCTGGCCTCGGCCAACTGCTGGAGGGACTGCCTCATCGCGGCACGATCCGGATAGCCGTGTCGTGCACCAACTCTGTAGACGTAGTGCCGGTCGCTCTTCATCACCGCAGCGACGTACCAAACGGGCCTGCCCGCGGCCAGCATCGCCACTATCGTTCGGTGTTCGGGTGTCGTGAACATGCTGAACCTCCTCAGCTCGGTGTTGGGTGTGAGCCGGTTGGCGGTCCGGCTCACACAGTTGCCCTTCCTTGCTCAGAAGCACGCCTCGGCGTAGTAGCACGGTTGCCAGTACCACGGGTCAGGCGGCGGCGGGTCCACAAAGGTGATGCGGAAGTGCGCCTGGTTCTGGATGAACTGCCCTGAGTTGCCGGTCAGATAGTTGGCGCGGACCGTCCAGACCTCCCCTCCAACCGTGTGCCTCGCAAGGTTGACGAACGTCTCGTTCGCGACGCAGTTGCCTCCGGCAACCCCGCTGTTGAAGATGAACCGCCCGCTGACGTTGCTTTCGACGTTCCAGAACGCCGAGGTGTACGGCCGCAGACCGTTGCCGCCGACCCGCAGCGATGTCGAGTCACCGGCGAACATCTGGTAGTCGTCGGTGCCACCGTCCACCGGCTGGTTCTCGAACCGGAAGCTGGACGGGTACACCGAGGTCAGGTAGACGTGAGCGTTGGTCCTACACGTCGCCGCCTGGGCGGGCCCTGAAGTAACGACCGAGACCACCGCCAACGGGACCAACACGGCCGCCACGGCGGCGACCCGTTTCACCACCCGCCGCCAGCGGCCGGATGTGCGCGTGTATTGCATGACTGTTCCCTTCCCTGGAGCTGCGGATCGGTCGACCGGTCGATCGAATGGATCGCCCAACGTTCGAAACCACCCACCCCACGGATAGCCAACAAATCCCACCACCAGCCCGAGGCCAACGAACCCCGCCGACCCGCCTGGGCGTAGAGCCACGACCTACCCAGATACAGGCGTAGGCCTTCAGCCCGGCTTAGGGGACGGCGGTGAGGTCGAGGCCGGTCCCGGCGGGGGTCAGCAGGGTTAGACGGTTGTAGTCGATGGTGTAGGTCACCCTGGCGCCAAGCGTGGTCAGGATCGCGGTCTCCACCTCGGCAGTTTCGCCTGTGCATGCGTGGTCGGTGGTGGTGACGCCGGTGAAGGTCAGCTCTGTTCTGGTGCGGGTGACGGTGCCGGAGAGTTCGTTGCAACCGGTCCAGCCGGTCAGTCGCCCACCGTCAAAGGTGATCCACGCCTCCTCGGCCCCATGGTGGTACTGGCGGAGATGGCCGTCCTTGATGATGACGGTGTCCACCTTCCACCTGGGCCCGTCGAGCGGGAAGTCGGGTTCGGCGATCTTCCTGTCCAGCAGAGTGATCGCCGTACCGGCCGATGCGAGGGTGAGCTGGCCGTGGTTCAGATGCCAGCTGGGTTGGCTGACCAGGAACTTGGTCAGCCATTCGTCCTGGGCCATGAGTGGCGGTTCGCAGCGCTGCTGGGTGACGAAGTATCCGTCGATCCACAACCTGCCGTCGGCCAGCAGCTCACCGGCTGCGGCAGAGGCGCCGAACTGGTTGCACCCGGCGTACGCCCCGAGGCAGTGGTACACGCGCGGACCCTCTTCGTTCGGGTTGGGCTGCTCGGCGAACTCCAGCCGGATGCGTGTGTTCGGGACCAGGTCCTTGGGATTGCCGTCCTCCGTCACCGCGGTGGACAGATAGGTCTTGCCCATCGGTGAACTAGTCGATCCGCCCACGCTCGGCTCCTCTCCACATCCGGTAGGCCCGGGGCGGCCGGACTTGTAGTCCTGCCGTGGCCCCGCGGGCGCCTCGCTCACCGGGTCCCGGCCGGCTCAGGATTCAGCCTACGATCGATCGCCTCGGCCAACGCTCCGTCGTCAACCGGGCCGCCTGCCGATGAGCACACCGGCCAGGGTCGCCTCGTGACATTCAGTCCGTTGGTGCGGCCTACGTCGTTGACGGCGGTCGGCACCGGGTAGATCTCCAGCCCGGACGCGGGGATCAGTGCCTTGATCCCGTCCGCGTCACGCCTGGGGATCCGGGTCGAGTTGGCTCAAGGCATCGAGCGCGGCGTTCATCATCTCCTGTGCCTTTGTTTCTCCGTAGATCCTGGCGGCGAAGGCGAGGTACTTGATGTTGACCCAAACGACCGCGAGCAGATAGGCGCTGCTCCAGCCTGGGTCGGTGTCGAGGCGTCGGCCGGTGAGGCGGCGCCAGGTGTCGACATAGGTCCGGTACCCGCTGCTCGCCGGCCCGCCGAGGTTCGCGATGTCGAGGGCAGGTGCGCCGACGAGCGCGCCGCCCCAGTCGATGATGTGGCCCTTGTGACTCTCGTCAACGAGAACGTTGTTCCGATGAACGTCACCGTGGAGGAGCGTCCGAGGCAGATGGTCGAGAGGGATGGTGATGCGGGGATCGTGTTGCAGTGCAGCAACTTGCGGGATCAGCTCGTCCGGCACGGGTCGATGGAGCGCGGCGAGTCGCTGCATCGAGATGTCGCACTTGGCTCGCCACCAGGTCGCATCAACGACCGGCACCGACTCGGGTGGCGCTGCGTCGAGGTAGTGAAGGTGGACCCTGGCCAGCGTCTCGATCGCATTCGAGGGGAGGCTGGTCTCGTCCGCTGCTGGCGTCGCCTCGTAGAACGCGGTCATCAGGTACGGACCCGACTCGTTGGTGCCGGTCTCGATGATCTCCGGCACGGCATCGGCGCCGGCCACGCTCGCCGCTGCGTGCATCGCCGAGATCTCGAGCTGTGAGGTCTGCTTCAGCAGAACCGTTCGCTCGGTCCGTCGCCCGGACCGGGTCAGAGCAACCTGAAGGCGGAACTTCGGCGCGTCACTGAAACCGCCGGTCACCGGCTGAGAAGAGACGATTTCGACTTCCGATCTCGGACCATGTGACGTCATCGCCATAGTCGTTGACCCTAGCCGAGCCGTGGTCCGCCACCTGTCGCACGCGGGTCGGCCGTCGAGTGCAGACGAATTCTGACGGGGTGCCCAGTGTTCGGTTCGCTGCGGTGCCTGGTGGGTGTGTTGCGGCGCCGGTCTGCGTGGTGCCGACGGGGTCTTGCGGACGGGCGGCGGCGTGATGGCGAGGTTCGCAGCGGAGCTGGCTGGCCTGGTGAACCTCGAGCTGGCCAGGGACGGTCCGTCGGCCGCTGACCGACCAGTCCCGGCACTGTCATGAAGCCCGGTGCGCGGACCGGCCAAGGCCGACCGGAGCATGGGCCGCCGCGGGCGGGAGACGCAGATCACGTGCGGGTGGGCTCACAGGTTGCCAGGCTGTTTCGTCTACTGAGCGTCAGACGAGCCGAGTCTCGACGTGAGGAATGCGAGTGAAACTCAGAAGCCAACCCTGGCCGCCGTGGCCGCTTCTGCGCTCACGACCCTTCCGGCTCGAAGAAAGTGGCAACGAGATCCGGAAGGCAAGGGGAGTGCTTCATGTTTCGAGACATCGGCGCCTACGTTGACGGCGACAACAACAAGGCCGAGTTTCCTCGGGACGGATGACCCCGAGGGCGGCTATGAGGTCCTGTTCTGGGACTGAAGGAGTCGCGTTCTGCAGCTCGGCGCCTGGCGATATTTCACTTGCCGAGGCATCGATTTCCTGTCAATGATCGCCGAGAGGGTTCTCGTGCTCTCAACGCTTACAAGGAAGGTCAACAAGTGAGACGAACCAAGGTTGCATTGGCTGTCGCGGCAATCGCCTTGACGCCGGCGCTTCTGATAACCACCCCTGCGTCTGCCGCCGACTCGGTCGGCGCCCCCACTGCTTGCCAGGCGCCCACGGACACGTTCGTCGTGACCACGCCGGTGGACGAGATGTCCGACGACGATGTGCGGGTCACGATCCTGCGCATTATCGGCGACCCGAGCACGGGCAGCGCGGTCGAAGCCGCCGCGCAGAAGGCCATGGACGGGACCATCGAGGACCAGCGCAACTTTCTGACGACCGACCGCTGGACGGCCCAAGCCGAGGACGACAAGGTCGCCGTCGCCACCACCCTCCACTTTGCCATCGTGTACAACGACCGCGGCGTCAGCAAGGCGGCGCAGCAGGCCCTCAACGACGGCACACCGACTGTCGTGCGCGCCTTCCTGGAGACCGGCTGCCGCCTCGCCCAGTTCGAAGACGACAGGGTCGCCATCTTCCGAATTCTCGCCGATCCGACCACCAGCGCAGCGGTCCGTGCGGCGGCAGAGCAGGCCCTCGACGAGGGTACGCCGGAAGCGGCGCGGTACTTCCTGGAGCACGGCCAGTTCGAGGTCTAGCCGTACTCGGTCATGAGGTTGGTGGCCGGGGATCGGGGGTTGACGTGAGGAGAACCTCCGGTTGGGCGAGTGGCTTGCCGAAGGCCCACTGGCAACCGGAGGTCCTCGTGCCCCACGAGTAGTGCGCGGCTGACTGTTCATGGTCGGCGGCTGATTGTTGAGCGGCATCGTGCCGGCTGGAAGCAGGCGCACATCGCGGCGGCGATGGGGGTGTCGCGTAAGTGTGTGAAGACCTGGATCGACCGGTTCGCCGTCGAGGGGGTGACACGGCTCTGCAGGATCGGTCATCGCGACCGCACATGACGCCGCGGCGTACCAGCACCGAGATCGAGCAGCAGGTGGTGGAGTTGCGTCGTACGGCGCGGCGAGGGCAGGACTGGATCGGGCCGGAGCTCGGTGTGGCGCCGCGGACGGTGGCCCGGATCCTGCGTCGTCACCAGGTGCCGTGCTTGCGCGAGTGTGACCCGATGACCGGCGAGGTGATTCGGGCGTCCAAGACCACCGCTGTGCGGTACGACGGTGGCGGTTCGAAGGCCAAGGGCCGCGAGCACGGACAGACCGCGCAACAGAAGCGCCAAGATCGGTTACGACTACATCCACTCCCTGGTCGATGACCAGTCCCGGTTCGCTTACTCCGAGGTCTTACCCGGCGAGAAGGGCACCACCTGCGCGGCGTACCTGCTCCGCGCCGCGCAGGCGTTCACCCGGGCCGGCATCCCCACCGTCGAGCGCTACAACCGCACCCTCACCAGCGAATGGGCCAACCGGCACCCCTTCACCACCAACACCGCCCGAACAGCAGCCCTTGCACCCTGGCTCGAGCGCTACAACAATCAACGCCGCCACACCCGCACTCGGAGGCCAACCACCTATCAACCGCGTGCCACCAACCTCATGACCGAGTACGAGGTGGCGTCGAGGGCAGCCTGCCGGAGGCGGCTCCGGTGGCGTGTGTCGGTCACCCGTTGATGTAGAACTCTTTCCCGTAGTGGTAAGACCCCGGGAGCGGGCCCAGCCAGATGTCGATATAGATCCAGGCATCGTATGGAAGGTCGTGGGAGCCGCCATCCGACTGCTGGGCGTGGACGCATGTTCCGTTCCCGCCCGAGGCGGTCAGGGTGTAGCGAGTGTTGTATTGACCGGACGCACTATGGGTGGCGACGTTCATCCTGGGCGCCAATCCATCGGCTGCCGTGTCGCACAGATAGAACTTGTCGCCGTATTCCTCGATGCACACCGTGCCCCCGTTTGCGGAGTCTGTGGTGGTCCAGACGTGGTCCCATATCCCGGCGCCCTTGCAGTAGGTGGGGGCCGCCGGCGCTGACGACGCAGCAGAGGCTGTGGGCACGACAGCGAACACTGCGACACATGTCATCAGCGCGGTCGCGATCGCACCGAACTTCCTCGACAGTGACTTCATGGATGCATGTTCCTAACATGATTGAGTGAGTTGTTATCACTGAATCTAACAAAGTGACCTAGATGTTGGCCTCAGGTTTTTGCCAGGCGCAGAACCGCTCCGAGAACGGCGCTCCCGGATGGCATCCGCTGCTGCTTCGATTCGGTGCTGGTCAGCGCGGGCGATGGCCGCGAGCAGGGTGAGGGCCTGGCGGCGCACGGCGTGCTCGACCAGTTCGTGCTGGCGACGCGCGGCATAGTAAATCGACGCACCTGCAGACGTCGGATTCCCGTGTAGCCAGCCACCACCAGCCTGTCCCTTCGTGACTCGAGTGGACTCTGATTGACGCGATTTCATCGCACGACCCATTGCACGCACGGCGCCTGCTGGCATGGGCCCGGCCGCCGGCGATCAGCTCGTTCGGCATCTCGGCATCTCGGCATCTCGGCATCTCGGCGTACGCCGTCTGCCTCTACGATGCCGCTTCAGCGCAGCCGAAGCACTCCGAGCCCAGCCGGCAAACTAGTCGCCAACGGCAACAGCCAGGGCACCACCCCAGCCAGACTCAAACCCGGACAGGTCGCCCTTGCATTCATCTACTTCGAGATGGGCGGCAACCCTCCGCCCCGGAACGCCAAGTCCATCTTCACAGCGCAACGCGCCGCGCCGGGCACGGAGTCGTTCGATTCGGCAGACATCAAGGTGACCGAGGCAGAGCGATCTGGCCAGCGGCTAGTCGGAACCGCGGAGAACACGAACAGCAAGGAGTTGGAAGGCCCGTACGGCGAGCTGCTCTCTGAACATGGCACATACGCGGCACCGGACGGGCCGCTTGCAGCGAACGGTTCTGTGTCGTACTCGATTGACCTCTACGGCCAGCCATGCCCAACGTTCCTTGTCGGCTCGACCGCCTACTTCAAGTAGGCGAACAGCTATGTGGATCCCTCAAACGCGCGCAGGGTCATTCGCTGTCCACAGCGGGAAGCATCAGCGGACGATTAGCTCTTTGATCGCGCGTGCACCGATGGCGTGTGCACCCTGATGCTTCAAGTCTGCGGTCGACGGGCCGTCGCACGACACCACCGCCAGTCAGGGCCGGGCCGACATCCGATCCTGCGGATGAAAGCCCGCACGCGATGGCATGAACTCTGCCATCTTGAGGCGTCGGGAGTACCGCCGCCGACGGCCCGCAACGGTCTGATTCGCGATGTTCCTCGGTGGTCTTGCGCCGGTCTGGGATCAGCGCTCAGCGCGCCTGGTAATCGGACTCGATTCGGCCGAGCCAGGTGACCGTCTCGCGTGGGCTGCGGAGTTGGATGACGGTTAGGTGTGCCCACAACGGGTCCTGTGTGCGAGCGGTCAGCTGGTCATGTCTGATCCGGGTGAGACGCCACGCCCTTCGGATTGGATGATTTGGGCGAAGCCACCAGCATGGCGTTTCGCGGTGGCCGTGCCACAGTTCCTCGCGGGTGATGATGCGCCGCAGCGACCGCTTGATGGCACGCCACAGGACAACGCGCCGCGGGTAGTCGAGCCAGATAAGCGTGTCGGCGCGGGACCACAGCAGGGCGGTGACCTCTGGCGGAGCCTCGGAGCTGGCCGGTGAACCCTGCGAGTCGAACAGCCACTCGTCGCCGGCGACGATTCGCTCGATGTCGCTCACAAAGGTGGGTGACATGCGCAGGTCAGGCCCGAGGTACAAGCCGTCCAAATGGTGAAACGGCAGGCCGAGGACCGGCGCGAGCCGCCGGGCCAGTGTCGTCTTGCCGGATCCTCCGATGCCGGCGATCAGCACTCTGCGCATGACGACAGTCAACCTCGATCAGCGGCTGAACCTGTCGGCTCCGGGGTGTGTCGCGAGGAACCACCAGCGGCAGACGAGTCCACGTCCGGGGTTTGGTTCAGGCTCGACACTGACTTCATCCAGCCGACGAGCACCGCGACCTCCGACGACCTCGCCCGGTCCCAATCGACGCCAAGAACCCACAGCAGCCGAAACCAGCGCAACAGATCGAAGCTGTAGCCGGCGGCATGTCAACGGACTTGCGTCGCCGTTGTGCCACATATCGGTGAAGTGCGCGTTGCCGAGATAGGCCGAACACCGCCGTTCGTTGTCGTCGATCGTGAGGGTTCGGAGGTCGAGCCGGCCGTCCGGTACCTGCGGGATCTGGCCCCAAGTGACGTCAGCCCGTTGACCTGTCGTAGCTACGGTTTCGACCTGTTGCGGTGGTTCCGCCTGCTGTGGGTACTGAGGGTCGGTTGGGACCAGGCGCCGTCCTCCGAGGTCGCCGTCCTGGTCGGCTGGATGCGGTTGTCGCCGAATCCTCCAGTACTGCAGGCCACTGGGGCGGGTTAGCCTCCGACAAGCGAGCCTTTCACCGAACCACTTATCTGAGACGGTGCTGGCTGGCGGTGGGTCAAGGACATCTCGCGCTCGTCCGGCGGGTCGTGTCCAGTTGGGGAACGCCTATCGGGCGCTGGGTGCGGATAGCGGATCGGTTAGGAGGTCCAAATGGCCGACATGGCATGCGGTCTCTTCCAGCATGTGCACCATCACCCAGCGAAGCGTCACGGGACCCTTGCCGAATGATGGCCGGGGCGCGGTCGTGTCGAGGCTAGGAAGTTGACTTGCGACGCGGCGGCTGCGCGAGCACGCGGCACGGTAGAGCTCGACGATCTCCCCGACGGTGTCGTCGGCCGCGGACTCGAAGTCCCACTCCGGCTGCGTGTCGAACGGCGCGGACGCCCAGGGCTCGGGCAGATCTCCGCCGCCGACACGCGCGATGAACCAGTGGTCCTCCATGTGCGCGAGATGCTTCACCACAGCACCTGGTGTCAGATCGGTTGCCGGCAGGGACTTGGTTCGCGCCTGCTCGTCCGTCAGCCTCCCGAATCGGGTGAGCGCCCGATGGCGATACTGATCAAGAAACTGGCTGAGGGTGGTTCGCTCGTCAGCGTCGAGGTCGGGGTAGAACTGTGCTTCGTCCACGGACATCTAGGCGTTGATCCTTCCGTGATGGTTCTGGGTGGCAGCGCCGGAATCAGACGCGGTCGGTCTTAACGTATGGCAGGCCGAGCTCGGCGTTCGTTGCGAGGCCGCTCGCCAACTGAGGCATCCCAGCGGGAACGGTTTGCCCGTCTGTCCGGTGGTGGATCCTCTTGCGGGCAGCTGTTGATCATGGCGTGCCACGGCAACGTCCGCGAGTACAACGTGGCAGCACGTCGCGGTGGAATCTCGGTGCTGCTGGCAACCGTCTCTGCCTGCCGGTTGATGACATTCTCGTCGGCGCCGGCGAGAAGCTGTTCGGGCCGACGGATTTGCTCGTCCGCCTGCGGTGCGCCTCCGTTGTCCAGACCGGCGCCGCGTCACTGGCGAGCTACGGCCAAGCGTCGTAGTGCTGGCGGAGGAGCTTCAGGACCAGGCACGTCGCCGCCACCGGCACTCTGATCCGGGCGCCGGTGGCGGCGAGCTCTCTTACAGGGAAGGGGTCATTGCCCAGGCGCCAGTACCGGGCTGTTGTGGTAGGCGGCGATCAGCCACTGGCCGTCGCGCTTCTCGAAAACCCAGGTCGCGTTCACCTTGCCGGTGTCCGGAACCTCGGTCTGGCCGGGGAACAGGATGCCGGATTCGCTGATGACGATCGCCGCGTCCCTGCCGACGAAGCGGAGGCTGAGCTGCTTGTTGGAGGTCGAGCTGCCCTTGAGTGGCCCCGCGAAGGCCAGAGCCATGTTCTCGCGGATTACGTCTCGGCTGTCGCGGAGCGAGCCGGTCATGATGGCGGTCGCGTCCGTGGCGTAGTTCGCGACCATGCCGGCGGCGTCGCCAGCCTCCCATGCCTTGTAGGAGTCAACCAGTACGGCCTGGATGGCGGCCTCGTCTGCCGGACGACTGTGTGACATCGGGTTCTCCCTTGTGAGCGGTTCGCTCGGGGTATTCCGGCGAACTCGGGAATACATACCGTCGGCAGGCCCGGAACTCATCGCGTCCGCACAGAAAAGTTGGTGAGGCGTACTGATCGACGGTTCCCGTGGCGCCTGCCGGCGCCCGTGCCGGCCCACAAGCTCAGCCACACTCCAGGCGGGCGCCGACGCCCGACGTTGACAGTCCCTAGTCGTCGAGTCTGGCCGCCAGGCCGAAGGTTGCGAAGACCTCGGAATCTTGGAACACCGAATTCCGGCTGATGCCGGCGGCGGTGACCGTGAAGATCTGGAGCGTGTGCAGCTCGTAACCGCCACCGACGCGCTGGTATGCGGCGAAACCGGGCTGGCCGTTGGCGGCGACGATCTTCAGCTGCCAGTCCGTTCCGGCCTTCGCGAAGACCCATTCCATGAACAGGCCGTAGTTGGCGGGGCCGGTGAACCAGTTGAGCATCGGCGGCATCTCCATGAGCACGTCCTCGGTGAGCAGCCGCTTGAGCCCCTCGATGTCTGCGTTCATGAATGCTTTCATGTAACGCTCGACCCAGGCTCGCTGCTCGGCCTCGGGTGGCTCGCTGACATTTTCCCGCTGGATCCCGATCTCCTTCAGCCGGGTACGGGCCCGCTGTAGGGAACTGTTCACCGACACGACGGTGGTGCCGAGGATCTCCGCCGCCTCGGCCGCGGAGAAGCTGAGCACGTCACGCAGGATCAGCGCACCGCGCTGACGCGCCGACAGGTGCTGCAGGGCGGCGGCGAACGCCAGACGCAGACTGCCGCGGTCGATCACGGCCCCGGCCGGATCACCGCCGGTCAGCAAGGAGTCAGGCAACGGCTGAAGCCAGGGCACGTTGTCTCCCAGGACCAGCGGCGCGAGCGGTTCCGACTCGGCCACCAACCCCGACGGCAATGGCCGACGGCCATGGCCCTTCAACGCGGTCAGGCAGGCGTTCGTCGCGATCCGGTAGAGCCAGGTCCGTAGGGAACTACGGGACTCGTCGTACTGCTCCCGCGCACGCCATGCCCTCAGGTACGTGTCCTGCACCAAGTCCTCAGCGTCGTGAACCGTGCCGAGCATCCGGTAGCAGTACGCCAGCAACTCCGAACGGAACGGTTCGACCAGCCGATCGAAGCCCTCTACGTTCGTCGTCACGTCCACGCCCCTTCTCTGCTCCGATCAAGATCACCATGCTCGAGCGACTGTAGCCGTGAGTACCGACAGCGCTTGTGGTGGTGAGAGCGGAGGACGCGCCGGCCGGGCCTCCGGCTGCCGGCCGCCGTTGAGGAGCCGTGGAGGACGACGGACACGGTCCGCAGCTGGTGGCAGACGAGGTCGTCGCGGGGTCGAGGACGAGTGAAGTGGCGGCGAGCGCGTCCCACCAGAACATGATGTCGAGCGCTGGCGTACGCGGGCAGACTGAAGGTATGCGGTACGTCGAGTTGCGCCGCCACACGGAGAACGATGGTGATCGCCTGACGCCGAGGGGCGTGGCGGAGGCCGAGGCGATCGGTGGCCTGCTGCGGCCGCCGTATGCGGCGTTCGTCTCGACCGGAGCGGTTCGTTGCACCGAGATGTTGAAGATCCTGCGGGCCGCGGCCGATCAGGACGGCGTACCGATCGTGGAGGCGATCGGCCTGCGGTCCTTGGTCGAGGACCGGTGGCGCGACGCCGTCAAGGCTGCGGGCAAGGGTGCGGATGTCGAGGCTGTCCGTGATGTCGATCCGGATCTGGTCGAGCGGGAGTCGTTGCTGCTGGGTACGGCGTTGCGGCAGGTGGTGGACGCGCTTCCGGAGGGCGGCAGGGCCCTCGTGGTCGGGCATAGCCCGACGAACGAGGCTGCTGTGCTGGGACTGACCGGTCGAGCGATACCGCCTTTGGGGAAGGGCGAAGGAGTCCTGCTGATCGAGGACAGCGGGACCTTCCGGCTCGAACCACTCGCCTGAGCATCGCCAGCGACCGGTCGGTCCCGACCTCGGCACGCGTCTGGGCGGGCGCGATCCGGGTGAGGTCGTCTTGCGCGGCGAGGAGCGCGAGGCCGTGCCCGGCCCTGGCCAGTAGCGCACCGAGGATCAGTAGTGCTGGTGCGTGCAGGGGAGCGGTAAGGACGAGCGTGAGCAGTCCGGTTGCCAGCAACAACAACCCGCCGGCCTGGGCTTGGCGCGGTGGCGTTCCGTGGCGGATGTGTAGCTGGGTGACGCAGGGCGAGCCGAGCATGATCGAGGTGATCAGCGCGAGCAATGCCACGTTGTGGGTGTGCAGTACGAGCTTGCCGGCGTACGACGGAATGTTCGAGAGGAACAGCCCGGCGGCGACTGCCCATGCCGCTGCCGCTGTGAGTCCTACCCGGAGGAAGTCGGCGCGGGTGTCACGAGGCACACTCGGCCACCGGATTCGCCAGCCGTTGCGGGTTCTCGGGCCGGTTTCGGGTACGGCGCGAACGAGTACGGCGGCGGTTGCACAGGGCATCATTCCGGCGACGAACGGGAGGATGTGTGGTGCGGGTGCCCACTGCGCCAGCAGTCCGGAGACCAGTACGCCGGCCGCCGAGCCGCCGGACTGGGCCAGTGTGGCCAACAGCGCTGCCTGGCGTGGGTCCTGGTCCGCAACGAGCTCGACCAAGCCGGCCGTCGCGGCGCCGCTCATCATCCCTTGGCCCAGGCCCTGTGTGGCACGTGCCGCGAACAGCCATCCGGTGCCGAGAGCGACCGCGAACAGGGCCAGCGCCAGGAATGAGATCGCGAGCCCCATGGTGATCACCCTGCGCCTGCCCCATTGGCCGGAGACTTGTCCGAACAGCAGGAGGGACGGGATCAGCACCAGCGCGTAGACCGCGAAGATCAACGCCAGCACGGCGGTGGAGAAGCCGAACCGCGTGCTGTAGTCCGCATACAGCGGTGTGGCGAGGTTGGCGCTGAACAGCATCGACGCGAATGCGCCTGCGACCACCAGCACGCGCAGCCGACGGGCATGCCTACCGCTGAGAGACAGGGTTTAGTCAACTAGCCGCGTCGCGATCGTCCGCGCCGGTGGCTTGAGACTCAGGCTGTGTGAAGGCTGAATTCGGTGCTGTTTGGGTCGGCCATTTCGACGCGGTCAGCCCGGTCGGCAAGACGGGTCGCACCGAGTGAGACCAGTCGTTCCGCCTCGCTGATGGGGTCCGCGGTGACCAGGTCGAAGCGCTGCCGGTTCCTTGCGTTCTTGGGTCGGATCGGCGGTCCGCCCCATGAGTCCCATGAGATCTTGGTGCCGCCGAGCGGCGACTGGACCGCGGTCTGCTCGTTCTTGTCCAGCACCAGCGGCCAGCCCAGCGCGTCGCGCCAGAATAGGCCGACGTCTCGTGTTCCGTCACAGGTGACCTCGCCGAGGTAGCCGGTGCCGGCCAGATAGTTGTTGCCCGGCTCGATCACACACAGCTCGTTGCCGCCAGGGTCGGCCAGTACGACGAACTTGTCGTCGGGTCCTTGGCCCACGTCAATGTGGCGGCCGCCCAGGCGCAGCGCTGTCTCGACGGTTCGCTGCTGGTGTTCAAGGCTGGTGCTGGTCAGGTGCAGATGCAGCTGTCGCGGGCCAACCTGCAAGGTGTCGGAGGTGACGAAGCGGAGCCCGACCTGCGTGTTGTCACCTGGTACCAACGCGCCGTCGGGCTCGGTGAGGACCTCTCGGTCGAGCAGCCCGGCCCAGAAGGCCGCCACCGCGGTCGCGTCGGCCACGTCGAAGACCACTGCTTCCAGTCGTAGAGCCACCTCTGCACCCTAGGAGGGGCTCGTGGCCCTGGCGACTGGTTTGCGCAGAGATCGAATAGGCTGCCCCGGTCTCCGATGGTGACGTGGTCGTCGTGGGTGCCCTTGCCAGGAACGCGTAGCTTGAGAAAATCGAGAGCCCCAACTGAGCCCTGGTCCGGCCAGCGTGCCCCAGTACGCGGACCGGCCCGTGGGCGGCCGTCCCCGTCCGGAATGGGATCGCTCGTCGCGGCAACATCCGGCACCGGGGTGGCTCGCGATCCGCGGTGATATCTTCCCGCGCGACTACCTGGAAGGCCCCGCTCGCCTACGTGGCGCACACGCCGTGGACCGTCATCTCTCGGAGAGTCGCCCGTTCAAGCTCTGAGCGAGGGATGGCCAAAATCGCTGTGCCCAGTCAAACCAGCTCTCATCCCCGGGCGGCGGAGAGGGCAGAAACGAACCGGAGAGCTCGTCTGCGTCGGGGACCTCGAACTGCTCTCTCCAGGGGTCGAGCTCCGCCTCGGCCATAGGAAATGTCTGCTCTGGCGTGTGTTTCCAGCGGTTCTGAATCCGACTCCATTGCACCTCGCGTTCCACAGGCAGGTACACGATCTCACAGGACGCTCCCACCGAAGCGGCCATCCAGCGCAGGGCGCAGCGCTCATCACGCGACCACAGACCGAAGTCAAGAACGACGCTGAGCCGCAGGCGCAGGGCGTCGATGGCCAGTGCGACGAGGCGGCCCTCCAGCAGCCACCGCTTGCCGCCGGGCTCCTGGTGACGGTCTTCTTGGCCGAAGAGGGTGAGCGCCCAGTCGTCGGCGGTGAGCTGCAGGGCTCCGCGCTCCGCCGCCAGCTCCCCCGCTCGAAGGGTCTTCCCGGACCCGGGAAGGCCAACCATCAAAAATAGTGTGGGTGCCTGCCCCGGCTGCGTGTTTCTCACAGTCGCATGCATGTGGTCCATGGTGCCTGCCACTCGCCGACGAGCATCCAGGGGTGGGCGAGCACCGCATCGCCCGCCAGGGTGACAGCTAGGGCCGTTGGCGATTACTCGAACTGGTGTTCTAGTCTGAAGGAATGGGGACGAATCGCCGCTACCCGCGGGAGCCGCCGCCGGATAGCCGGCGCCGGCATTGCTGGGTGATGCGGACGGCTCGCGAGCGAGGTCCGTGGCCTGGCTTGATCCTCGATTGGCGCCGTACCTCGTCGGGGGAGTGGCAGGCGCGGGTCGTCTACGTGCCTGACCTGCGCCGACCGGAATCTGTCGAGGGGTGGTTCGCGGCCGCCAATCTGCGGCCGCTGGACCCGAAGGCCTAGCCCGGCTAGGCCACGCGATGTGCGTTGCCGACGACGGCGCGCCCAACGCATGGTGGACAAATGGAGACCGACGCCGCGATTGTCGAGCTGTACGGGTTGATACCCGAACAGTTCATCGGCGCCCGGAACCAGCTCGCCAAGGCGGCCCGCGACGCCGGAGACCAGCAAACCGCCACTGCGGTAGCGGTCCTCCGCAAGCCGACGGTGTCCGTCTGGCTCGCCAACCAACTCGTCCGCACCGATCCCGACGGCATCCACGCCTTGACCCAACTCGGCGAACAGCTGCGCGAGACCTACCTGTCGTCCGACAGCACCCGACGGCGCGAACTCACCCGACAACGCCACGACCTGGTCCGCAACCTCGTCCGTGTCGCGCGCGACCAGGCCGCCGGCGGACGCCGCCTTACAGCCCAAACCACGGAACGACTCACCGAAACCCTCGAAGCCGCACTCGTCGACCCCGCGGCCGCGCAACTCCTCCGCTCCGGACAGCTGACAAGCGCCCTTCGGCACATCGGATTCGGCGTGGTCGACGAGAATGGCGACCCGGTCCGGCTCGCCCCCATCAGGCCGCGCGTCGTACGCCGTGCCGCCCCGCCTCGTACACGCAAGCAAAACATCAAGCCGTCCCGCCACGCGGCGATCGATCGCACACTCGATCAGCGTCTACGCGACCAGAAGCAACGCCACGCGCAGGCGGAGACCGACTACACACAGGCGCTGGCCGAGCATGACGAGGCCGAACGGACACTGGACGCGCACCAGCACCGGATCGGAGACCTCGAGGCCGATCTGGTTCGCCTGAACGACCAGCTCGAAGGAACCCGGCAAAGCCTCAGGGAGGCCCGCAAACAGGCGTCGCGGCTGCAGCGTGCCTTCAACCAGACCGCCCGCCAGGTCGCCGCGATCAAGCGACGGCTCGACGCCGAGCAGTGGCGCCTGAACGCGCTCGACTGACGAATGCCGGGGAGCTCCAGTTCGGTTCGGCCGACCCGTCTACGAGCGGCAGAGGACTGGCGATCAGACCCTCGTAGGTGCGCGCCGGTAATGGGCGAACGCGGCGTCTCGATGGGCGCGGTCGGCGGGCAGGTCCCGCGGGTCGCTTCGCCGTAGAGGGTGTGGAACTGTTCTTCGAGGACGGTCAGCGACTGGCTGTCGCAGACGAGGTGGTCGATCACCAGGCCCGCCAGGGTTTCGGACGGTGTCTCGCACACCTCGCCCGGTGATGTGGGGACGGCGAGCCGGCCCTCGATCGCTGTCGTGTGTTCGGTCTCCGACCGGCGCACGACAGTGATCTGCGAGAGCTTACTCGAGCGGGCCAGGCCGAGTTGGACGCCGTACAACAGCCCGAGTTGCGAATGATGCCGGAAGAGAGCCGCCAAGGCGGCGACTGCGGGTGGCATCGAGTCGGCACCGGCGGGAGGCGCCAACCGATGTAGGTACGCTGCGGAAAGGGCTGCGTGCTGTTGTCCCTCAGGTGCTTGTCGCGTTCGAGACGCGCCAGTTGAGCGGGGGACGGGCGAAGGAATGTGAGGGGGCGGCAGGCGACAGTTCCTCGGGCTCACTGATCGGAACCGTCCAGGAAGCGCCGCGCCTCGGCCAGCCCACCGTCCCGGTCGGCGCGCACCTGGGCCATCAACGCCGGAACGACGTAGTCGAGTGACCGGCGACCCTCGCGACGGTTGAACACATGCAGCCCGGCCGTTCCGAGAACCACTGCGAGGACGCCGCTCAGCTCCTGGTCCGGGTCGGCGCTTCCTAAGTAGAGGGTGCGTGCTTCAGCCTCTGAGATCCGGAGACGACCGACGAACAACAGCACCACTTGCCGACGGTTGCCGCCGACGAGGAGTGCCTCGAGGCGCGGCGCCGTCGACCAGTACTCGTTGAGTCCGGGGAACTCCTCGTCCAGTTCCCTGCGCATGACGCCCTGGACGTCGAGGACTCCGTCCACGACGTCGGCCGGCGTTGCGCCGCCACCGATGAACTTCACCTTGCCCGCGCTCGACGAGGTCTTCCCGACATCAGCGAGGAGCGCACGTCCGTCGCTGGTGATGGGCAGCACGTTGACCGCAACCGGGCAGCAGGTGTCGGCCGCCGGGAGATCCTGTTCGCGGTTGGCCAGGTAGTGGGCGAAGGTGGTGCAGCGTAGGTCGCCGACCCAGCGTCCCTCAGTGGAACGCAATCCCGACAGGGACAGCAGTTCACCGTTGTGAAAGGTGGGATTGTCTCTGGCCTTCTCGGTCCAGGTACGGTCGACGATCTCGCGACCCTCGGCGCTCAGGGAGATCTCCCCCCTGACGATCAGATCGAGATCGTGGTCGATGGTGAACACTCTGGCGGTGGACGTGCTTGTCATGCACAGGTACCAATCGATGTCGTAGCGGTAGTTGATCTGCGGACCCATCCTGCGGACGAGACGGCGCGCGTGTCCGACTCCGGCGGACGAGGAGCCGACGCCGGCAGCACGCGGATTTGCTGCCGAAGCGCTGAGACCGCTGAAAAGCTCCGCGTGGACGTCAGCCACAGCCGACCAGGAGTACCTCGCCTCGACATCGGAGCGGCCGTTGCTACCGCGAGGTTCGTCGTGCCGTCCACGGGCTCGATACTCAACCTGGCAGCCGCGAACTGGTGCACCTCGCTCGCGCCCTCCTGGCCCGCCCCCTTCGCCCTTCCGGCCGGCGCGAGCTAGGTCTGCCGCAGCACGCTCGGGCGAGCGACAGACACGATCCCCGGCGAGAACATGACGCCGATCTCATCGGTCCGGGCGGAGTGGCGCCCCGAAGACCTCCTCGCGCTTCAGGATCATAACGACTCGGGCTGAATTGGATCCTTCGTCGCCCAGACGACACTAGGTCATGCCGCGTTCGGAGCCTTGACTGGCGGGGCCGCCTGCAGCCGCCATGTCACCGTCGGACCTCGTTCCATGCGTCTAGTTTCGCGTGTAGTTAGTTGATTTACAGTTGGTGTGCGTCAGGATGGGGTATGGCGAATCGACCTGCTGCTGCGCTGGCTCTTCGTGACGGTGATCGGGAGCGGTTGTTGCGGATGGCTCGGTCGTCGTCGGGTCGGGCGGGCCTGGCGCAGCGGGCGCGGATCGTGCTGCTGGCGGCCGACGGTGAGGCGAATACGGCGATCGCGGAGCGGGTGGGGGTTTCGCGGCCGACGGTGATCGGTTGGCGGGAGCGGTACGCCGAGCGGGGGCTGGCGGGGTTGGATGATGAGCCGCGGTCGGGTCGGCCGCGGGTGGTCGACCATCGCAAGATCGTGGCGGAGACCCTGAAGCCGCCACCGCGGCGGCTGGGGGTGACGCACTGGTCGAGCCGGCTGATGGCCGCTCGGCTGGGGGTGAGTAACGGCACGGTGGCCAAGGCCTGGCGCGACTACGGGGTGCAGCCGTGGCGGGTGGAGACGTTCAAGTTCTCCACCGATCCCGAACTGGTCGCCAAGGTCACCGATGTGGTCGGGTTGTATCTGGCGCCGCCGGAGAACGCGATCGTCTTGTGTGTGGACGAGAAGTCGCAGGTCCAGGCGTTGGACCGGACCCAGCCGACGCTGCCGATGCAACCCGGGCTGGCCGAGCGGCGCACCCATGACTACGTCCGGCACGGCACAACCACACTGTTCGCGGCCCTGGAGATCGCCACCGGCACGGTGACCGCAGCAGTCAAGCCCCGGCACCGCCACCAGGAGTTCCTGGCCTTCCTCAAGCAGGTCGCCAAGACCTACCCCGACGACGGCGATGGCACCGAACTCCACCTGGTGATGGACAACTACGCCGCCCACAAGCGCCCCGAGATCAAGGCCTGGCTGGCAGCCAACCCGCGTATCCAGGTGCACTTCACCCCGACGTCCGGATCGTGGCTCAACCTGGTCGAGGTCTGGTTCGGCATCATCGAACGACAAGCCATCCGCCGCGGCACCTTCCGCTCTGTGCGCGACCTCAACACCAAGATCCGCGCCTTCATCGACGGCTGGAACGACCGCTGCCACCCCTTCGTCTGGACCAAGACCGCCGACCAGATCCTCAGGAAAGCCAACCGTCAGACCACTTCAAACACAGACCACTAGTAGGCGGTTAGTAGCGATTTTGTCCATACATGTGTAGGGCGCGGGCGATTTCGTGCCGCTTGGCGCGCGGCGGCCCAATGGGGAAGATCGCGACTGCTCCTAGTCTGGGCAGATAGAACGCGCCCAGACCTGCCTCGCCGGACTTGGGGAATAGGTGAGCGTGCTTGCTCCAGGCGACGACAGCGAGATTGCCGTCCGCCCGATGATGTCCACGCGCTCGATGTATTCCCACGGCATCCAGGCGGTGTGTCTCGGGCCGGCGAACGTGGACCGGCACGTCCGCTGGGTCGGCGGCACCGTCTCGGCCGGGGACCGCCCAGGTGGCGGTGCCCGCTTCGTCGTCCGTGTCCCGCTGCTGCGCCCTACCTGACGTCCACCACCCGCAGCCAGCGGAAGGCCGAGCCGACGGACTGATACGGCGAGATGAACGCGACCCGCACGTCCACGTCGGATCGCGCGAACCAGTTCGTGTAGTAGTACCCGGTGCCGGTCGTCGTCGCTGTGGCGACCGTGCTGTACGGGACCGAGGTCTGGCCGTGCGGCCGTGTCTGCACGACGACCTGCTGACCGGCGAACGGGCCGGTGGCACCCGTCGTGTACATCGCCGTCAGGTGGCCGTACGTCGACATCTTCGTACCCGGCCGGATGACCGTCGCGTTGGTCGGGGCGGCGGACCCGGTGATGGTCGCCGGCCGGGCGGTGACCGTGACCGGGCTGACCTCACGATCGATCGGCAGGTTGTCCGGGCCGGTTCCGGCGAGCTCGATCCGCAGCCGGTAGGTGCCGGCGGTATCTGGCTTCCACCAGCGCGTGAACGTGCCATCGGCGGCCGGGCTGCCGAAGGACTGCGTCCAGGTCCACGACGCGCCGTCCCACCGCTGCAGGTTGGTGAACACCGTCGTCGGGAAGGCCTTGGCGCTGACGCGCCACCACACCCCGATGTAGCCGCGTGTCGAAGCGATCAGCGGCGAAAGGCTCGCGAGCACCCGCGCGGTCACGGTGCCCGACCCGGCCGAGCCGTAGCTGGCGCTCTGGACCACCGCGACCCTGAACAGGACGGGTGCGGAGATCGGGAGCTGGAACCGGTAGCGTCCGGTGGTGTCCGTCCTGCCCGATCCGAGCAAGTGCAGCTGGCCGCTCTGCGCCCCGCCGCCGTACAGCTGCACCGTGCGGCCGGAGCTGACCGCGAGGCTGCCGGTGGAGGTGTAGTTCCGTACCACTCCGGTGACCGTGGTCTTGGTCGGGCTGGTCACCCGCGCCGGCTGCTCGATCGTCGCGGTGGTGCCGCGACGGATCCGGAACGGCACCGACACAGCCATCGACTCGGCCCCGTGCGTCACCTTGGCCACGACCCAGTCCCCGGCGCCGTTCACGAGCGGGATCGGCAGGGTCGCGGTGATCGCGATCGCCGGTGGCATGCCGGTGCCGTCGCGACCGTCGAAGGCGATCTCGCGGCGCAGTGACCCGTCGGTCTTCTGCACGGTGGCCGTCACCCCCGAGCAGTAGTCAGGCGGATACCAGTCCCCGGAGTAGGCGATGAACATCGTTGCCTGTCCGTCGCCGGCCAGCAGGTCGGGCACCGCGCCCTGGGTGTGAATGTCACCGAGGACCGGCGGGTGCAGGCATTCGTCGACGGCGTGGGCGGGGGTGGCTACGCCCAGAGTGGCCAGCGCCAGGATCAAGACTTGCGCGAGCGTGACAGTGCGCAACCGGGACATCGCGACCCCTCCCAAGGTGGACCTACCAACTTCGATGCACGCCCCGGCCAGAAAGTTGTCAGCCTTGCCGGTGAAGGGCGGCGTAGGCCGATCTCGATGTCGAGTGCATCCGCGATCTCGGCCGAAGCAGGTCCAAGGTTGGCCTCGGCCTGCTGAGTCGAACCCCATAGCACCAGATCAACTGGAAGGGAGCTGCGTCATACGTACCACCGCGGGCTTTCGAGGGCAACCTGGCCGACGATCCGCACGTCCGGTTCACCGCTTCGGGCAAGCAGATCATCGAGCTCACCGTGCTGGTGAACGCCCGTCGCCAGAACAGCGAAGGCGCGTGGGCCGACGCCGAGACGACCCGACATGTGGTGCGGGCATTCAAGACCCTCGCCGAGACATCGCTGAGTCACTGGCGAAGGCTGATCAGGTCCTCGTTCATGGAACCGTGACGACTGAGGCCTGCTGCCGCGCGTTAGTCACGTCGGCCAGGCCGCGGCATGCGGCTCGCCAGGCTGCCGGTGACCATTACGAGCCACACGAGCATCCCCCAGGCCAAATCCTCGTTCCACGCACGTTCAGCGATCCGGGCCGCCTCGGCAGCCGTGGGTGGCTTTGGCTGCGGCGCCTTCGGAGCAGGGGTTCTTCGACCGCATCTGGTACCACCGATCGCTGCAACACGAGTATCGGCTCGAGTCCGCGGGCGACGGTCCGGAGATCGACCGCCTCCTCGCGATCGCGGGACCCGGGCGGAGCCGGGTAGAGGCGACCTACACCGAACCCGGGCAGCTCGGTCCGTACACCGATTTCGATTTGGGGATGCTCAACGGCAAGTTGTCAGCCCTGCGATGGGTCCTGGGAGGCGAATAGGACTTCCTCGACACGTAGCGAAGGATCAGCTCTAGGGTCTGTCCAGGCATAGCTCGGTCTGCGCTTCTTCGTCAGCTCTGGCGGCCGGATGTTCCTTCTCCACGACGGCTGGAAGCCCCGCACAGGCACCGTCATCGTCCTCCCCGACAACGAACAGCTCCGCTGGCACTTCTCCCGTTAACGGGACACCGCAAACAAACCATCTACCGAAGACCGGCCTACGGTGTTCCGACGATCGATCGCTACGGTGAGTTGGACGACCTGAGTTCGGTGACCGAGGCAACTTCTGGCTCGCCCCCTGTGGCTACAGTCGCACGCTTACCGCGGGACGAGGTGACGAGTCCCGCTGAGACCAGCAGCGCCACGGCCCGGTGCGCGTTAGCGGGCCGCTACGCCGTACCAGCCGGCTAACGCCTTCTCGGTCGGACGTGGATCGCCGGGGGACAGGCTGCCGGAGTCGATCGCGCCCCGTAGGTCTGCGGCGATCCGTTCGTATGGTTGGAGGTCCTCGTCCAAGGCGGTTGCTATCTGCAGCAGGGACTTCCGGGCCGCCGACTCGGCCGGCGTTGGCCTGGGCGGCACCCGAGTTGGCGTCGTCCCGGCGGCGCGCTGGTCTGCCTCTGACCACCATGCCGTGTAGACGCGTAGCGTCGTCGTCCCGCCGCCGGAGTGGCCCAGGCGCCCAGTTCGCGGTCGCTCCAGCGCAGTGCTCACATTTCTCCGCGGCGGATTCCTGTGGTGGTCTTCGTCGACAGGAACGATCCCCAGTCCCCGTCTTCCTCCCATGCCGCGGTGAGCAGTCGGCCGACTTCGTCGGTGGTCGGTGGCTGTGGATTCGGAGGCGGGAGCCCTGGTTTGTCCGCGTGCTCGGGTGAGTTGACAGAGATCCATTTCCAGACGACCGCACGGTCCAGGACGCCGCTCAGGATCCAGTGGATCTGCCGGACGGTTGAGTCGGCGAGGCCCTTGCATACGTGCGGTTTGCACATCCGGCGGCATCGCCGGCATCCGCGTGGGCTGTTGCGGGGGCAGCGGTTGCCTTCGTGCTCATCACAGTTGTGTGGCCGGGTCGTTCGGTGCTCGATGTCCTTCTTGCGGCCTCAGCAGTGGATGCGGCACCGGCGCAGCTCGGAGTAGGAGGTGTCGAGTGTCTCGACGTCGAGCCGCACAAGTTGCGTTGAGCCGATCAGCGGGCTTGATGTGGCTGTTGTACCTCGACAGGTAGCCGCGCCTCGTTTGAGTGTCGACGTCGAGCACCGTGAAGTACTTCTCCATGAGCGGGTCAACCGTCGCACGGGTCTTTGGATTGCGCGTCACGTCGACCTGATTGAGGAGCCGGGTCGGTGTCTTGCCCTCACCTGAAGGGAGTCAGAGGGCAGGGTGCGAATGCAGCCCTGCTGACGCTTCGACTTGGGAGATCGAGCTGCCATGCGCAGACCGTGGCATGGCGTTCATGGCGCGAACCATGGCATGCGCCTTCGTCCGAGCCGCAGGTCAAAGTGCAGAACGTTCTCTGACCTGCGGTTTGTGGAGTAGGGCGGGCGGGACTCGAACCCGCGACCCAGGGATTATGAGTCCCCTGCTCTAACCAGCTGAGCTACCGCCCCGTGCTCGGCAGATGGTATCTGGTGGGTGTGGGGGAGTGGGGAAACCAGGGGTGCGTCAGGGGTTTGACTGAGGGGTGGGTGGGGCGGACCAGGCATGATGGAGGCAGGTCCGACGAAGGGAACACCGATGGGCTGGTTCATTTTCCTCATCCTCGTAGTGGGCGCGATCGCGGCGTACAAGTATCGGGTGCCGCTGCTGGCCAAGTTGACCGGTCAGCCGCAGGACCGGATTCAGCGCGCCATCGACCGCAAGAAGGGCAAATAACGCTGACTCCTGAGGTGTAGATCCCGCCGGTCCTGCCGCGGCTGAGGTTGCGGCAGGAGTGGTGGCATGCGTACGGCGTGCCGCCGGGCGGGTGCTCGGAGTGCCCGGACCTGACAGCGGGAACCTGACAGCGGACATGAAAGAAGCCGGCTCCTGGAGGAGGCCGGCTGGTGGGTTGCTCCCGCGACTGGACTCGAACCAGTAACCTGCCGGTTAACAGCCGGCTGCTCTGCCAATTGAGCTACGCGGGATCGGGATGGAACCTGTCCCCGAAACCCCGAGGACCTGAGTAGGTTAGCAGGACGGGGCCGAACTACAAAAACGGGATTCGGCCTGCCCGGGCTTGCCTTCTGGGTCAGATTCCGAACTCGTCACGGACCGACTTCAGGGCCGCTTCGGCGGCATCCAGTACGCCGGGTTGGTCCGGCTCCAAGCCCTTGTCCAGAACGAAGTTCCAGGCGACCGGGACGTCGGTGGTGGCCGGGTTGCGGCGGCCGATGATGCGTACGCCGCGCTTGCCGACGAGGGGGACGTGGCGCTGGATCACGATGCTCGCGTCGACCCGTTCGCGGAGCAGTTGCCCGAAGCGGCCGGGGTCGTCGACCGGGAGATCGGTGGCGCGTAGCGGCGTACCGAAGGCGGTGGTCTCGAAGACATGCAGGACCGAGGCGTCGGAGTCCCAGCCGGCCCGCTCGATCTTCTCCCAGCCGACGCGACGGACGGACTCCGGCGAGTCGGTCGGCAGGTAGACGGCCGCACGGGTGCCCGCGACCCATGTGCCGTTGGTCAGGCGGACGGCGGCCAGGATGTCTTCCTTGCCGACGGGTGAGTGCCGGGACGCGATGGACACCGCCTCGGTCAGCTCACGGGGCCAGGAACTACGCCTGAGTCTCACCTGCTCATCATCCCAGCCGCCACCAACCCAGCCCGCACCGCCCACGTCTACGAAGGCGTTCAGGCGGCGTAGTCGCGGAGATGGTGGTGGGCTCGGCGGCGCAGCTGGCGGAGGGCTTCTCGTTCGAGGACGCGGATCCGGTCCGGAGGAAGGCTGAGTTGAGTAGCGGTCTCCTCGATGGTGCTCGGGGTATGGCCTCGCAGCCCAAAGCGGTGATGGAGGACGGCTTGATGCAGATCGTCAAGGAACTCCAGGTGGTAGGCGATGTCCCGGCGCAGGCCGGCGTGCAGGACGACGGACTCGTCGTCGATCACGGGTTCGGAGTCGTCCAGATCGAGGGTCTCCGGATGGATCCGCCACGCCTGGGCGCGTTCCACCCGAGCCACCGACAGGCCGGTCTCCGTTGCGAGCTCCCGCGTGGTGGGATCGCGACCGAGCGTCTGCGTGAGCTCGTGCCGGACCGATGCCAGCCGGCCGGAGTCGGTATACGCCTGGGCAGGCATCCGGACCAGCCGTGAGCGGTCGGAGATCGCCCGGCCGATCGCCTGGCGGATCCACCAGATCGCGTACGTCGAGAAGCGGTGGCCGAGGCGGTGGTCGAACCGCTCGACCGCCCGCATCAGCCCGATGTTCCCTTCCTGAATCAGGTCGAGCAGCGAGATGCCTTTCCCGGTGTACCGCCGGGCCAGAGACACCACCAGCCGCAGGTTGCACTCGATCATCCGCCGCCACGACTGCTTGCCGAGCGCGACCACCTGCTGCAGGTCGGCTGGATCGTGCCGGCCGCGCTCGCCGGCCAGCCGCTCCGCCGCGAGCAGCCCGGCCTCGATCCAGTACGAAAGCTCGCTCACCTCCTCCAGAGTCAGTAGTTCGTGGTTCCCGATGTCGCGCAGGTAGGCGACCAGTGCGGTCCGGTCAGCCGGCTCGCAGTCCAGTTCAGCCATCCGTTCCCCTCTCTCCTGCCAAGAGCTCCTGCCAAGGGCTCCTGCCCAAGAGCCTCTGCCAAGAGCTCCTGCCCAAGAGAGTGCCGCGATTTCGCCGCGCTGAACGGATCAACTTTCCGTCGGTGGATAACTACCGGGCGTCACAACCCCCGCCTGTGGATGACGGCAGCCTCCACCCAAGCAAGCGCCGTATGATGCCCGCCAAAAGGAGCTCAGGACCAAGCCGGGTACGCCGCCGCCACCTCGGCGTACCGGTCCGACCAGTTGGGCAACACGGCCCCGGCCAGCTGCGCGTCGAGCCGATCGAAGAAGGCGTGCGTCCCAGGGATGAAGCCACGCGCGTTGGTGACGGACAGCCCGGTGTGGGTGAAGGTCAGCAGGGTCCCGTCGCCGTCCACCGACAGTTCGTACCGCACGACGCTGTCCTCGACGATGCGCTGGTGCCACTCGTGCTCGAACACATGCGGCGGGTCCCAGACGAGGATGCGCCCGGTGAGGCGCTTGGCGTCGGGCGCGGCCGGCGGCTCGTCCGGCATCATCTCGATGGTGCCCCCGGTGCGGCCGTCGATCACGGTCTCGCCGAACCAGGCCTTGCGCTCGAGCGGGTCGGTGAGCGCGGCCCACACAGCGTCGATCGGATGTGGCAGATGACGCCGGAACGTCATCGTGGCGCGGTCGCCGTCGATGATCAGGTCGCCGTAGTGGTCCTGCGTGGTCATTCGGTGGGCTCCTTCTGGTTTTGGGTCAAGTGGTTCTCGAGGGCGTCGAGGTGCCGCGGCCAGTACCTGCGGTAGCGGCTGATCCAGTTCTCGATCTCGATCAGGCGGTCGGCGCGCAGCGCGTAGATCCGGCGCTGGCCGTCCGGCCGGACCTCGACCAGTCCGACCTCGCGGAGGATCCGCAGATGCCTGGAGACCGCAGGCTGGGTGAGCTTGTGCAGGTGCGCGACCAACTCACCGGCCGGCCGCTCGCGTTCGGACAGCAGGTCCAGCAGTTCTCGCCGGCTCGGCTCGGCGATCGCCTCGAAGACGTCCATGGCCAGAAGTATTACAGCAAGCGTATATACACCTCAAGTGATATGTTTCCAACCGCGCAACTAACGGGCTGAAATGGTCCGCCCTGAGGTCTACCGTTGGCCGGGTGCGAGTGGCTACCTGGAACGTGAACTCGGTCAAGCAGCGGTTGCCCCGGTTACTGGGGTGGCTGGACGAACGGCAACCGGATGTGGTGTGCCTGCAGGAGACGAAGCTGGCGAACGACGCCTTCACCGCGTTGCTCGGTGACGAGTTGGCCGGCCGGGGCTACGAGACGGCGCTGTACGGCGAGGTGCAGTGGAACGGCGTGGCCCTGCTCTCCAAGGTCGGCCTGGAGGATGTGGTGACCGGCGTCGCCGGTGCGCCGGGCTTCCCCGATCCCGAGGCCCGTGCGGTCGCGGCGACCTGTGGTGGCATCCGGATCCACTCGCTCTACGTGCCGAACGGGCGTACTCCGGACTCCGATCACTACCACTACAAGCTCGCCTGGCTGGCTGCTCTCCGCGACGTGATCGCCGCCGGTCCCGCCGACCAGATCGTCTGTGGTGACATGAACATCGCCCCGACCGACGCCGATGTCTTCGACCCAGCGGCGTACGTCGGGCAGACCCACGTGACGCCACCGGAGCGACAGGCTCTGACGGACCTGATGAGCGCCAAAGACCTGCACGATGTCGTCCGCGATCGCTGGCCGGACAACCGCGTCTTCAGCTATTGGGACTACCGCGCCGGCATGTTCCACCAGGACCTCGGCATGCGGATCGACCTGATGCTCGCGACCGATCCGGTCGCCGACCGGGTGAAGGCAGCGTGGATCGATCGCAAGGCGCGCAAGGGCACCGGTCCGAGCGACCACGCGCCGGTGATCATCGACCTGGACGTCGCGCCTGACGGCGACATAGGCCCGGTCGTGCCCCCGCCGTCCGCGCCGCGGACCGGCCGCAAGTCCACCACCAAGCTTCCCCAGAACCGCTGATGCGTCGCCTGGTCGCGGCCATCGCGCTGATGGCAGTCCTCGCCGCGTGCAGCGGGGAGAAGAAGCAACCACCGGCAGCGCCCGCGGTGGCCTGGTCGAAGGTCGACGTCGGCGCGGAGCCGGTCGCGCTCCGGGCGTACGGCGACCAGCTGCTGATCGGCCTGCGGAATCGCGGCGCCAAGGTCGTCCCGGGTCTCGTCCTGCTCGACCAGGGGAAACAGACCCCGATCGCGATCAAGCCGAACCCGGCGAGCCCGTACGCCTACGAAGCGGTCTGGTACTCGATCGCGTACGACGGGAAGCAACTCCTCGCACTGGGCGGCGCATCGGGTGGTGCGCATTCGAACACCCGCTGGACCGTGTGGACAGGCTCGGTCGCCGGTGGCCTGATCGAGCGCCCGCAGGTGTTCTGGACCTTCGGCGGGCAGGACGCGGGCGATCTGTTCTCGGCCGTCATCACCTCCTCCGGCGGCCGGGCCCTGCTCGGATCCTGGGGCGGGGTCGAGACCGGCAACGACGCGACCGTCTGGCTGCCGCAGGGCGACGCCAAGTGGAACCGGCTGAGCTCGGCGAAGACCGCCCTGCAGAGTACGCCGTCCCTCCTCGTCGGGCCGGGCTTCGGGACGACGCTCGGCAAGAGCGTCGTGTTCGTCGGCTCCCAGGTGCGGCTCGCGCCGAACGTGGTCGCGCAGGAGGCCGCGGTCTGGCGATCGACCGACCTGAACCAGGGCTGGACCCGGATCGTCCTGCCGGATCCCGGCAACCGCAGTCAGGCCAACACCGCGACCTGCAGCAAGGACTGCGTGATCTCCGGCTACGTGGACGGGAAGCTGGCGATCTGGCGGCTCGGCGCCGACGGCACGGCACAGCGGCTCCAGGGTGTGCCGTCGATCCCGGTCGGCGACAAGGACAAGCTGCCACCGCCGATCGTCGACGGCGACAAGATCGTCCAGATCGTTGCTCAGGACAACAAGGTGAAGGTGGTCACCGGGACCGGCGGCAGCTGGACGGTCCAGGAGTCGACCGGTCCGCAGGGCCTGGTGACCGATGCGGCGGTCACCCAGGATCACAAGGTCTATCTCATCGCCGGTACGACGTTGTGGGAGACCACGCTCAGCTGAGCAGCCCCCGGACGTACGCCGCCTGACCGATGTGCTCCAGGTCGTCGCCGATCACGCTCACCAGCCGCACGCCCATCGTCACCGGCGGCGTCCAGTTCCGGTCGACGATCTTGTCGAGATCGTCGTCGGTGACGAGCCGCAGGAACTCCAGCGTCCGCGCGTGCACGGCGTCGTAGTACCCGGCCAGCAGCTCGGCCGACAGTTGCACCTGCCCGACCTGCTCGGAGGTGTGCCCGTAGCCGGTGTCGGCGGGATCGAACGGCAGCCCGAGGCGCTCGTGCCACCCGTCCGCGGTCAGGACCTGCTCGTATCCACCGACGCCGGCCAGGTGGTCGTCCTGGATCCGGGTCAGGTGCCAGACCAGCCAGGCGATCGAGTTCGCCGTGTCGCCCGGCCGGGTCGCGAGAGTCTTCTCATCGAGCCCGTCGACGACCGCGTGCACTTCCTCCTGGATCCGGCTGTACGCGTCGATCAGCAGTTCACTTGTGTTCATGGACAGTCACCGTAGTCCCCACTCCCGACAGTTCTAAGGTGGGTCGCAGCAAGTCCGGACAAATGAGGAGCAACTGTGGAATACCGCACTCTGGGCGCCAGTGGAGCGATCGTCTCGACCCACGCGCTCGGCACCATGACGTTCGGCAATGAGACCGACGAGGCCGGCGCGCACGCGCAGCTGGACCGGTACGTCGCCGCCGGCGGCAACTTCATCGACACCGCGGACGTCTACACCGGCGGTGTCTCGGAGGAGATCGTCGGCAGCTGGCTGGCGAAGAGCAGCGCCCGGGACGACGTGGTGGTCGCCACCAAGGGCCGGTTCCCGACCGGCGACACCCCGAACGACGTAGGCACCTCCCGCCGGCACCTGCGCCGCGCTCTCGACGCCTCCCTGAACCGGCTCGGCGTCGACCACATCGACCTGTACCAGTTGCACGCCTGGGACCCGGTCACCCCGCTCGACGAGACCCTCGGCTTCCTCGAGGACGCCGTACGCGCGGGAAAGATCGGGTACGCCGGTCTGTCCAACTTCACCGGGTGGCAGCTGCAGAAGGCCTGCGACCTGATCGACCGCCGGGGCTGGTCGCGACTCGTCACGCTGCAGCCGCAGTACAACCTGCTGGTGCGGGAGATCGAGTGGGAGATCGTCCCGGCCGCGCAGGAGAACGGGCTCGGTCTGCTGCCGTGGTCGCCGCTCGGCGGTGGCTGGCTGACCGGGAAGTACTCGTTCGACGAGGAGCCGACCGGCGCGACCCGCCTCGGCGAGAACCCGGACCGCGGTGTCGAGTCGTGGCGCCGGCGCAGCACCAACCAGCGCGTCCGCGACGTGGTCGACGCGGTTCGCGACATCGCGACCGCTCGTGGCAACTCGATGGCGCAGGTCGCCCTCGCCTGGCTGGTCGACCGGCCCGCCGTCACCTCGGTGATCCTCGGCGCGCGGACGATCGAGCAGCTCGACGACAACCTGGCCGCGGCCGACCTGCACCTGACCGCGGAGGAGACCGAGAAGCTCAACCAGGCCAGCGATCCGGGCGCGGCGGATTATCCGTACGGCGGTCCGGGCGTCGCGCAGCGGGGTCGTCCGATCACGGGTGGGCGCGCCTGAACGGCGATCGCTCGACGGCCTTGCGGAGAGCGGCGTACGACGCGACCAGCGCGCGCCGCTCTGCCGCGAGGAGTGGGTCATCGCGGTCGCATCCTGCCCGGACCCACCGATCGGACAGGTCCATTGCCTCGACACGGTGCGCAGCCGCGGGCCGGACCGCCTCCGGATCGGCGTCGTACGCGTAGGAATAGAGCTCGACCAGAGCGGCCTCCAGTTGGTCGGCCGTGACCGATTCGTCGTGCTGCTGCGCCCGATGGATGCGCCACCACTCGACCTCCAGCCGCGCCGCCCGTGCCGGGTCGAGCGGCAACTCGCCGTCCTGGGCGACGAGTTCGTAGAAGCGGCGCATGTACGCGCGGGCCGCGTCCGGCTGGTTGTCGGGGTACGGTGCCCATAACTGGTTGGCGCGCAGCACGTACCACGCTCCGGCCAGGGTCCGGTGGGGTGACATACCGAACGCGGCGGCGACCATCCCGACGGAGGCGCTGAGGAAACTCCGCCACTCGTGGCGGTAGTACGCGGCCCAGGCGTCGGTCTCGCGATTGCCGACAACCACTGGGTCGAAGGACCGTGGACCTGTCGCAGGCATGACCCCCTCCTCCACAGGAGACCCGATGAACGATGGTAGTCCCGTGGCCGGCGTCGTCGCCCGGATGCAGCAGCGGCTCGACGAGCTGCCGGACGACCTGGCCCATCGCCGGATCTTCCTGAGCACCTACCTTCGCACCACCCGAGCCGTTGGCGACGCCATCGATCTGGCGCGGTTCGAGGACCCGGCCTGGGTCGAGAACTGGGACGTGAAGTTCGCCGAGCTCTACCTGGATGCGCACGATGCCGCCTTGACGCCAGGCGCTCGAGTGTCGCGCCCGTGGCGGCTGGCCTTCGACGCCCCTGCCGACATCCCGGCGCTGCGTCACGTCCTGCTCGGCATCAACGCGCACGTCAATTACGACCTCCCGCAGGCACTCCTCGCGGTGATCAGTGACGCCGACTTCACCGATCCGTACCTGATGGAGCGACGGCGCCGCGACCATGAGCGGATCGACGGTGTACTGGCCGAACGCGTCAGCGCGGAGGACGACGAGCTCGGTGGTGCGCGGAGTCTGCTCGACCAGGTGCTGACACCATTCAACCGGCTGTCCTCGAGGCGCTTCCTGCGTGAGTCCCGTCAGAAGGTCTGGCACAACACCGTCGAGCTGCAGCACGCACGCAAACAAGGACCAGACGCCTATGCGAGCCGTCTGGCGGAGCTCGAGCTGCTCAGCGCTGCCAAGATCGCCGACCTGCTACGCCCCGGACAAGTCCTGCTGCGTCTGGCCCTCACGGGCTTCGGTGTGACGCTTCCACCACCGGTCTAGCCCGGCAGTACTCCGGACCACACCACTCCGAGCGCCAGACATCCCAACGTCACCAGACCGAACACGCCGACCCACATCAATGTGGGTACGCCGGTCAGCCGTCGCAGCTGATCCGCATCCGAGCTACGGCCTTGTCCGTAGCGGCGTGAATGCTGCAACTCCAGTACGGCGCGAGGTGCGGCCAGCAGCAGGAACCAGGTCAGCAGATAGGCGAATGCGGACTGGACCGACGGTGAGCCCCACCATGAGATGCCGAAGACAAGGGCGCCGAAGACAACGACCGACCAGAGGCCGTAAAGGTTGCGGATCTGCAGCAGCAGTATCAGCAACGCGACCAGGAGCCCCCAGAGCATCGCAACGGCGTACCCGCGGCTCAGGACGAAGGCAGCGGCGAGGCCGAAGAGGGCCGGTCCGGGGTAGCCGGCCAGCAGTACGGCGATCATGCCCGGACCTGTCGGGTGGCCGCGTGACACCGTGACTCCAGAGGTGTCGGAGTGCAGTCTGATCCCGGACAGCTTCCGTCCGACGAGTGCGGCGATCAGTCCGTGCGCACCTTCGTGCGCGATCGTCACGACCTGGCGCGTCAACCGCCACAGCGGGCGGAAGCCGATCAGCACCAGTGCGACGACACCGGTCCCGATCACCAGTCGCAGCGACGGATCCGGCTGCGCGGACGTGATGCTGTCCCAGAACTCAGTCACCCGCCCATCCTTGCAGCACAGTGGTCGACTCCGAGCAGAGCGGGACGTTGACATCGCCAGATGCGCGGACGACGGTTGAGGGATCGCGGCCCGGGGAGGGGCCGCCGCATTGGGGGCGACATGTCACAGCCACGCAGCATGAAGGCCACGGGGAAGAAGGCGGCGGCGAAGAAGACCGCCGCACGCAAGAGCAGCGCCCGGCAGGAGCCGGCGAAGACTGCGACGGGGGCGAAGCGGGCCGCCCGTACCTCCGTCGCGAAGAGGACCCGGGCAGCTGCGAGTTCGAGCCGGACACAACGCACCGCGACCACAGTCGCCGCGCAGGCGGCCGCCGTACCGCTGCCGGACTTCCTCGGTTCGGCTGGCACATTGACCCTCGCGCAGCGCACACAGTTGGTCGAGCAGGCGTTGCTGCTGCTGGAGCAGAACTACGTGCATCTGCCGCTCAAGGTCGCGATGCACGCGGTGAATCCGTTGCAGCGGTTGCGAGTGATGCGGGCGCGGATGGAACGGCAGACCGCGGCCACGATGGGACCGGAGTGGATCTTCCACCGGGAGATGTCGAGCATCTTCCACTCGGTCCGCGACCTGCACACCAACTACCTGCTGCCGGTTCCGTTCGCCGGCAAGATCGCGTATCTGCCGTTCATGATCGAGAAGTGCTACGACGCCGCCGACGTCGAGCACTACCTGATCACCCGGACGGTGACCGGCTACTCGGCCCCGCAGTTCGGGCCGGGAGCCGAGGTGACGCACTGGAACGGTACGCCGATCGCCCGCGCGGTCGCGCTGAACGGCGCCCAGTTCGCCGGCAGCAACGACGCGGCCAACCTCGCCCGCGGTCTGGAGTCCCTGACCCTGCGGCCGCTGGTGATCCAGTCGCCGCCGGACGAGGACTGGGTGACGCTGTCGTACGTCGGTCTGGACGGCTCGGCGCAGGAGTTGCGCGAGCAGTGGAAGGTCACCACGAACCTGCCGCCGATGACGGACCTGGACGCGATCAGCCAGACGTCGGCCTCGATGGGGCTGGACCTGGATTCCGACGAGAAGGCCCGGGCGAAGAAGGCGCTCTACGTCCGCGATGTGGTCGAGCTGGAAGACGGTCAGAGTTCGGCCGAACTGCGGACACCGGCGGCCGTGACCGGCGCCGATCTGCCGACCACGATGCCGGGCGTCTTCCGCGCCCGCGAGGTGGTCACATCGTCCGGAACGTTCGGGCACGTGCGGATCTTCACCTTCAGCGTGCAGGACCCGGTCGCGTTCCGGGACGAGTTCGTCCGGCTCGCCGCCGCGCTGCCGCAGAACGGCCTGATCGTGGACGTCCGCGACAACGGCGGCGGGCACATCTTCGCCAGCGAGTTCACCCTGCAGACGATGACGCCGCGGCGGATCGCGCCGGAGCCGGTGCAGTTCATCAGTACGCCGGTCAACCTCAAGATCTGCCGCCGGCACAAGGACAATCCGCTCGGCATCGATCTCGGTCCGTGGTTCGACTCGCTCGACCTGGCCACCGAGACGGGCGCCGCGTACTCGGCCGCGAAGCCGATCACGCCCGAGGACGGCGCGAACGACATCGGCCAGACGTACCACGGCCCGGTGGTGCTGGTCACCGACGCGCGGGTGTACTCGGCGACCGACATCTTCGCCGCTGGGTTCGCCGACCACGAGATCGGCCCGATCCTCGGCGTCGACGACAACACCGGTGCCGGCGGCGCGAACGTGTGGACCCACGGCCTGCTCGCCGCGTTGCTCAACGAACCACCCCCACCCGACGAGACCTCGCCGTACATCGCCCTGCCCAACGGTGCGAACCTGCGGGTCGCGATCCGCCGGACGTTGCGGGTGGGTGCGCTGTCCGGCACGCCGGTCGAGGACCTCGGGGTCAAACCGACGGTGGTGCACAAGATGACCGAGGCGGACCTGCTCGAAGGCAACGTTGACCTGCTGAACAAGGCCGGTTCGTTGCTCGCGGCCCTGCCGCACCGGCGTCTCGACGTGAAGACGACCTTCAGCGGTACGACGCTCACGGTCGCCCTGGAGGTGGACGAGCTGGACCGCGTCGACCTGTACCTCGACGATCGCCCGATCAGCTCCGAGGATCTGACCGGCCCGGAGCTCAGCATCGACATCCTGGAGGTCACCCACGGCCAGCTCCTGCGGGCCGACGGATACCAAGCCGGCGCTCTGGTCGCCTCCCGCCGGACGAAGGTCTGAACGCTGTAGTTTCAAGGCATGCAGACGCTGCGCCTGACCGCCGAGGAAGAAGGAATGCTCGGCGGTCAGGACGGTGACGGCGTCGCGCTCGCGATGCGTGTGATCGTCAGCCTGGCCCGGATCGCGGACGCGCCGCGGCTGGTCGAGATCACCTCCGCGCACGTCGACTCGTGCCTGTACCACGGCCAGGTCAGCCTGGACTTCGCCCATCGCCTGGTCGACCTCGGCGCGAAGGTCCGCGTCCCGACCACGCTGAACGTCGGCTCGATGGACCTCATCCATCCGGAACTGGTCCGTGACCGCGACCTCGCGGCGTCCGGTCGCGAGCTCATGTCGGCGTACGTCGCCCTCGGGTGCACACCGACGTTCACCTGTGCGCCGTACCAGCTGCCGAACCGGCCCGGACTCGGCGAGCACGTCGCGTGGGCGGAGTCGAACGCGATCGTGTTCGCCAACTCCGTCCTCGGTGCCCGCACCGATCGGTACGGCGACTTCCTCGACATCTGCGCTGCGATCACCGGACGGGCGCCGTACTCCGGGCTGCAGACGACCGAGGCGCGGCGGGGGACCGTGACATTCGACTGCCGTCCGTTGGGTGATCGGTTCCTGCGGTCCGAGCTGGCGTATCCGTTGCTCGGGCATCATGTCGGGTCGGTCGTCGGCGGCGAGATCCCTGTGCTGGTGGGGATCCCGGCGTCTGCGGGCGAGGATGAGCTGAAGGCGTTCGGTGCGGCGGCCGCGTCGGCTGGGGGAGTGGCGCTGTTCCATGCGGTCGGGGTGACGCCGGAGGCCCCGACTCTCGACGAGGCGTTGGAGCTGCCGGTGCGTGAGATCGATCTCGACATGATGCGACAGACGCGGCGAATGTTGTCGACCTTCTCGTCGGGTGAACTCGATGCGGTCAGTGTCGGCACACCCCACGCGTCGTACGCCGAGTGTGCCCGGCTCGCTGAGTTGCTGACGGACGGGCCTCCGTTGAAGATCGCGTTCTATCTGTCAACCGGTCGCGCGACGCGGGCGCTGGCCGAGGACAGCGGCGTACTGCGAACACTCGAGGCTGCTGGAGTCACGGTCGTCGTGGATACCTGCACCTATGTCACGGCGATCCTGTCGCCGGAGTGGAAGAACGTGATGACGAACTCGGGCAAGTGGGCGCACTACGCGCCGGGCAACATCAACGTGTCCGCCGTCCTCGGTTCGCTGGAGGAATGCGTGGCGTCCGCCCGCGCCGGTCGCGTGATGCTGGAAGACGCATGATCACGGCTCTCACACTCAATCCCGGCAGCGCGACAGGTGAGGTGATCCGCCTGACAGCACCTTTGTCCTTCTGGGGCGGCACCGACGAGAACGGCCGCATCATCGATGCACACCATCCCCAGTGCGGCGTCGTACTGGCCGGCCGCATCCTGGTGATGGAGTCGGGTCGCGGCTCGAGCTCCGCCTCCAGCGTCCTCGCCGAACAGATCCGCGCCCACACCGCACCCGCCGCCATCATCCTCGCCCGCCCCGACACCATCATCGCCCTCGGCGCCCTGATAGCCCACGAACTCTACGACCTCACCACCCCCGTAGTCGTCGTCGACGGACCGCTCCCCGTCAGTGGCCGCCTACGGGTGGACGCCGGCCCGACCGGCGCCACGATCAGCCCGCTCATGCATGAGTACGGCGGTTGCGGTGAAGAGGAGTGCGCAGGCGGTGAGGGCCAGGGGGAGGGTGGTGAGGCGGGCGATGGTGGCGATGGCTAGGCCGCAGGTGATTTCGCCGAGGTATTCGAGTTGGGCGAGGAACGAGTGGGTGGTGGCGCGGATGTCGGCGGTGGTGCGGGCGTTGACCCAGACCGTGCCGATCACCTGGGTCAGCGGTTTGACGATGCCGGAGATCAGTACGACGGCGATCGCGCCGACGACCGGATCGCGGGCGAAGGCGAGCAGGAGCGTGCCGAGTACGCCGACTGCGGCCGCGAGGGCGTAGTCGTTGCGGGCGTGGGCGCCGTCGATCCGATGGCCGGCCAGGCGCAGGGTGAGCGCGCCGACGAGCAGCCCGGCAACGCCGAGGCCGGTGAACCAGATAGTCGGGTCCGGGTCGGTGGGTAGGCCGAGATCGATCAGCTGGACCTGGAACAGCCGACCGACCGACCACGCGCCGTTCACGAGGAAGGTCGCCGCGAAGATCAGGCGGATCGCGCGACTGCGCCGTACGAGAGTGACGCCGCGCCGGAAGATGGTCCAGGACGCCGACCAGCGGGCGGTCCGCACCGGCACGAAGTGGTGCTCGGTGAACCTCAGCGCGACATAGAGCGCCAGCGAGAGCATCGCAGCGCCGGCGACGACGATGGTCAGATCGCGGCGGGTCGCCCAGGCGAGCAGGCCGAGCAGGATCAGACCTGTTGCGGCCCCGGTCAGCTGTGCCCGGGCGGCGTGGGCGAGTACGGCGGTGATCCGGTCCGGCTGGTCGAGCTCGTCGGTGATCCAGGCGACGTCGGATCCACTCGCGAACGTCCACGAGATGCCCCAGAGCACCTGCGTCGCGAGGAGCGCGGGGAACGAGTCGACGAGCCCGGTGGTGAGCATCGCCGTACCCATCAGGACCTGCGAGATCACCAGTGACCACTTGCGGCTGATGGTGTCGGCGACCACGCCGGCCGGCACCTCGCAGACCAGCGCGAACCCACTCTGCGCCGCGCCGATCAGTACGAGCTGGGCCGGGGAGAGGCCGGCGTCCACGACCAGGTAGACGCTCGTGACCAGCCACCACCCGTTGTGCAGCACGGCCCGCAGCCAGGTCCAGCGGAGGAAGACCGTCACCATGCCCGCAGCGTCTCCCGCCGGATCGCGCGGGTCTAACGGATTTCTCCCACGGGTGTGAGTTGGTTCATATTCTTCGCAACTATAAGCAAGTTGCGATAATTTGGAACGGTGGCGAAGGGCGGCCGGTGCGGCCGGAATCACAGTGAAAAACGAATGACCGTTCTTGATTTTCGGGCGGGCATCGACGCAGGGTGGAATCTCAGAGAACGAGCGTTCGGTTTGAGGTGGGGGTCGATGTGGCGCAACTGACTCTGGAGCGGGTGGAGCACCGATCGCTGCCGGTCGCGGTGAAGCCGCACGGGATCTGGCGGATCGTGCGCGAGGTGACGCTGCTGGCCGTGCTGTTCGGGGTGTACAACCTCGGGCGGTTCCTGTCGGCGGACCATACGGGGTCGGCGTTCCGGCACGCCGGCGACCTGATCCGGTGGGAGGCGTGGCTCGGCCTGCCGAGTGAGGCCGCGGTGCAGCAGCACGCCTTGCGGATCGACGGCCTGGCCGAGGTGGCCAACGCGTTCTACGCGAGCGTGCACTTCCCGCTGACCGCGGTGGTTCTGTTGTGGCTGATGATCCGGCGGCCGGCCGAGTACGGGAAGGCGCGCTGGGCGCTGGCCTCGCTGACCGGGCTGGCGTTGATCGGCCACATGTTCTTCCCGCTCGCGCCGCCGCGGATGATGCCGGGCTGGGTGGACACCGGCGTACTGCTCGGGCAGTCCGTCTACGGACCGAGCACGGATTCCGGGGTGGCGAACCAGTTCGCGGCGATGCCGAGTCTGCATGTCGGATGGTCGTTGATGGTCGCCGTCTTCCTGATCCGGGCGACGCGGTCACGCTGGCGCTGGTTGTGGATCGCCCATCCGGTCCTCACGTTCACGGTCGTCGTCGTGACCGCCAACCATTACTGGCTCGACGGGTTGATCGCGATCGCGTTGGCCGTGCCGCTGCTGCTGATCTTCGACAGCCGGCGGGTGCGCATCCCCGCCGATGTCGGTGAGCTTGCTCAGCGTTTGAACGACAAGCCCGCGGTGGCGAGCTCCTCGTCCGCCCGGACCAGGTAGGGCTCGCGATCGAGGACAAGCCGGGCCGCGGCTGCGCGGAGGTCGAACCACAGCCCGATCAGCTCGAGCCGTCCTTCGTCCTCGGCCGTGCGCACGCAGGCGAAGCTGCGCAGGTTCGCGAGCTGTACGCCGACGTTCGCGACGGACAGCTTGTCCGCCGGGGACAGCTTCACCCCGGTGGCCGGGTCGACGATGTCCGGCAGCCCGACCGCGCGTCGTAGCGACGGTTCGAGGTGGCGCAGCCAGTTCTGCAGGCCGGTGCCGGCCGGGGTGTTCGCCTCCAGCGCGGCCGCGGCGGCACCGCAGTGCGAGTGACCACAGACCACAATCGATCTCACCCCGAGTACGTCGACGGCGTACTCGATCGCGGCGTCGACCGAGCTGCTGTTCGATCCCTTGGGTGGAACGAGATTGCCGACGTTCCGGACGCAGAACTGGTCGCCGGGGCCGGTGGTGGTGATCAGGTTCGGCACGATCCGCGAATCCGCGCAGGTGATGAACAGTTGTGCCGGGCGCTGACCGTCGGCCGCGAGCTTCGCCAGCATCGGCCGGATCGGGTCGGCCGACGCCTCGAACTCACGGATGCCGTCCAGCATCGAGACCCGTTGGTCCGGCTCGGGGATGACCTGGGGATGCCAGGGCAACAACCTTCGCGCCGGGTCCGAACGCATCGCGGCCCGGAACGCCACCCGGTTCAGCTCGACCGAACCACCGCGCGCGATGTGTCCGCGCCGCCAGTCCTCGATCGCCTCGTACGCCGCATGGTCGAGATGGTGGACGTCGAGATCGACCCGAACCCGCGCGCCTTCCGGGATCGACCGGAGCGTGCGGATCAAGGAGGCAACTCCGAGGAACACCAGCGTGCCGCGGATCCGAATTGTCGACAGCCCGTCCTCCTCGGTCGTGGTGACAGTGGCCCGCGCCAGCCGATAGAGCACTCGCACGATCGCCAGCGCCAGGCCGATGAGCACGCCGTCGGCCAGTCCGAGTACGGCGACGGCCGCGGCGGTCACGACGTACACGAGAAGCTCGTCGTGTTTGCGCAAGGTGCGGATGTGAGCGAGCTGGACCAGCCGCAAGCCGGTGACGAGCAAGACACCGGCCAGGGCGGCCATCGGGATCAGTTCGAGCATCGCGCCGGCCGCCAGCACGAACGCCGCGATCCAGACACCGTGCAGGATCGCGGAGGCGCGGCTGCGCGCGCCGGCTGCGACGTTGGTGGAGCTGCGTACGATCACGCCGGTCACCGGCATGCCGCCGAGTGCGCCGGACACCGCATTCGCGGCGCCTTGACCGATCAGCTCGCGGTCGAGGTTGCTGCGCTTGCCGCGATGAAGCTTGTCCACGGCAACTGCCGACAGCAGTGACTCGACACTGGCAACGAGGGCAACGGTCAGCACCGCCGTGATGATCTCGATCGGAGTGCCGTCGGGCACGGCGGGCAGGACCAACTCCTTCAGCGGCTGCTCCGGCAGGTCGACACGCGTGACGTCGGTCAGGAACGCCGCGGCCACCGCGGTGACCGCGACGACGGCCACCAATGGCGCCGGAATCACCTTGACCTTGGGCAGTCTGGGCCAGGTGAGCAGGATCGCGACGGTCAGTACGCCGGCCAGCACCGAATGGGGGTGATGGGCAACGAGTTGGGCGGGAAGCGCCGCCAGGTTGGCGATCAGGGAGCTCTGCGCCTTCCCACCGAGCACGACGTGCAACTGCTGGACGGCGATCGTGATGCCGATGCCGGCGAGCATGCCGTGTACGACAGCGGGGGACAGGGAGAGCGCGAGCCGGCCGACCCGGGTGACGCCCAGCAGGATCTGCAGCAGTCCGGCGGCGCAGGTGATCGCGGCGGTCGCGGCCCAGCCGAACTGGCCGACCAGGCCCGCGACGACGACGGTCAGACCCGCGGCCGGACCGCTGACCTGCAACGGTGATCCGCCGAGCGCCCCGGCGACCACGCCACCGACGACGGCCGCGACGAGGCCGGCGATGAGCGGGGCGCCGG
This sequence comes from Kribbella sp. NPDC050281, assembly GCF_040655855.1. Lineage (NCBI taxonomy): Bacteria > Bacillati > Actinomycetota > Actinomycetes > Propionibacteriales > Kribbellaceae > Kribbella > Kribbella sp. NPDC050281. The sequence goes on from NZ_JBFAKS010000040.1 coordinate 53,071, forward strand.
ACGCGGCGGCGATCCCGAGGGAGAGCGGTATCGCGATGAGGAAGACCACCAGCGAGGCCGGTAGGTCATGGTGAAGGACTGACCTCCAGGTCGTGCACTCAGGCACAGGACCGGAAGCCGGCGGGGGATGGGAAGGTGACATGGTCGGCACGGGTCCTCCGGCGTCGGTGCTCTGGGCAACTTGCTCTGGGCATCAGGCGTCGAAACAAAGAGTGTCGATCTGGTGACCCATAGTACTGGTCTGTTCAAGCCCGGAACAGGGACGAATGCGAGTTCGTTGCCGACGGCCCCGACGTACGGAAAGGTGACGATTGCTCAGGGCATCGATGTCTCCGGGAACAGCACCCGGCGCGCGTGGTCGGTGTCGAGGTACTCGCGGACGGCGACGATCGCTCCGTCCCGGACAGTGAAGACCGCGCCGCAGTGGTTGGCGTACGCCTCGCCTGATCTGGCCGTCGCCTGCGCGGTCCATTCGGCGAAGACCTGGTCGCCGTCGGCGAGGGCGTTCGTCAGCCTGATGGTCACCGGCGCTCCGGGCGCGAACAGCTTGCCCGCCACCGCCCCGAGGAACTCGTCGACCACCGTCTCGCGACCCTTCCACTCACCGGACAGCGGCAGGTCGCCCGGGTAGGTCCAGACCACGTCGGGCGCGAAGCTCGCGCGGATGGTGGCCAGGTCGCCGGCGGCAACAGCCTCGACGTACCTCGTCACGACGGTCTTCGGGTCGTTCATCGGTGTCTCCTCGGTGAAGAGTGTCAGTACGGCGTTGCCGCGGATCCGGCGGTCGCGCAGGTCGTCGAGGACGTCGCCGGTCCGGGACCAGTCCTCAATCCGGCCGAGCTCGGGGTGCAGCCGTCCGGCCGCGACCAGCCGGACGAGCGTGGCCAGGTCCGCGCCGTCGTCGCCGTCGGTGTAGTGGAAGTGCTCGATCGTCCCGTTCTCGGGTCCGTCGAACATGGTGAAGAAGTCAAGGCTCGCCGGTTGCCGGCTGGCTTGGCCGAACCAGATCAGCCTCCCGCCCGCCCGCACCTTCGACAGGGCGACCGGCAGGCTGTCACCTCCGATGGACTCGAGGACGAGATCGAACGGTCCGTCCGCGGCCGAAGCCTCGGGCACGATCGTCTCGGCGCCGAGTTCGAGCAATCGCGCACCGCGAACCGGCGAGGAGACGACAGCCGTGATCGATGCGCCGGCCGCCGCGGCGAGCTCGGTGAAGTAGTGGCCGACACCGCCGGAGGCGCCGGTCAGCAGGATTCGCCGTCCGATCACGGCACCCGCCGTACGCAGAAGACGGAGCGCCGTCAGCCCGGCGAGCGGAAGTGCCGCCGCCTGTTCGAGCGGCACCGCGTCCGGCAGTACGGCGAGCTGGGTGAGCGGCGCGGCCACACGCTCAGCCCAGCCGGAGTGTGGCACGTGCGCCACCACTCGAGTGCCGACGGGCGGACCATCAGGAATCGTCCGGATCACCAGGCCTGCGACGTCCTTGCCGGGGCGCCAGCCGTCTCGCGGGTTCTCCAGCTGGAAGGTCTCACCGCGGTTCAGGGAGTACGCCGCGACCTCGATCACGACCTCGCCGGGACCGGGCTCGACCTCGTCGACCTCGGCCACCACGACCTTGCCGCGTCCGACAGGTAGTACTGCTCTCATCCGCGTTGCCTCTCTTGCTTAGACTCGACCTCGACGCTACGAACCGTTCGTGGCGGGCGGAAGACAGCACTTATTACTGCTCTAGGCACCTCATGGATACCGACCAGGTCAGAGGCAAGTGGGACGCCACGAAAGGCGCCTGCCCAACACGTCAGGTGCTGGGCCGGATCGGCGACACCTGGACGATGCTGGTGATCAGCACGCTGGAGAAGCACGGCACACTGCGGTCCGGGCAACTCAAGCTGCTGATCGAGGGCGTCACGCAGAAGATGCTCACCCAGACCCTGCGCCACCTGGAGCGCGACGGCATCGTCCAGCGGACGGTCGTCGCCACGGTGCCGGTGACGGTGACCTATACGCTGACTCCGCTCGGGCTGAGCCTGGCCGCGGCCGTCGCGACGATGCGGACCTGGGCCTACGACCACATGGACGAGATCGCCGCCGCCCGCGACGAGTACGACGAAAGCTAGTCCGTAAGCGATGGGAGTCACGTGGATCTGCAACTGTCCGGCAAGACCGCGGTGGTCACCGGTGCCAGCAAGGGAATCGGGCTCGCGTGTGCCGAGGCACTCGCGTGGGAGGGCGTCACGGTGACCGGGATCTCCCGTGATTCCGCCAACCTGGCGAAGGCCCAGGAGGAGCTCGCCGCCAAGGGCCTGACGTACGCCGTGGAAGCGGTCGACCTCACCGATCCAGACGCGACCAACACTGTGTTCGAGCGCATCGGCGTACCGGACATCCTGATCAACTGCGCGGGAGCGGCCCGCCGTACGCCGGTTGACGAGTTGGACAGCAAGGCCCTGCACGCCGCTATGGAGGCGAAGTACTTCACGTACATGCACGCGACCGACGCGGTCATCCGCGGTATGGCCGAGCGTGGCAGCGGTGCCATCGTGAACGTGGTCGGCCAGGGCGGCCGGCAGGCGAACCCTCTGCACATCGGTGGCGGCGCGGCCAACGCGGCCTTGATGCTGGCCTCGGTCGGCTACGCCAAGGCGTACGCCGCTCAGGGTGTTCGGGTCAACGTGATCAACCCGGGCACGACCCGCACCGGCCGCGTCGACGAGGGCCTGGAAGCGGCGGTCCGGGCGAGCGGCCGGTCGAAGGAGGAGTTGCTCGGCGAGATGGTCGCCGACACCCCGCTCGGCCGGATCGGCGAACCTGAGGAGGTGGCTCGGGTCGCTGTCTTCCTCGCGTCGCCCGCCGCCAGCTACGTAACCGGCGCGATCATCCCGATGGACGGCGGCGTCACCTCGGCCATCTGATGCCGCCGTCTTGACGGTGAATTTCCAGGTCGGTCCACCTGGGCGCGATCGACAGGACGTATACGTCCACTGCCGTCCACCGCCCGCCTGAGCCGACCGGATATTCGGCTCGATCGCCAGACACCTCCTGTCGAACTGCACGACTCAGAACGGCGACCACTAGATTCGGTGGATGAGGATCGGCGATCTGGCCGCCCGGTTCGGGCTCGCGACCCACGTCCTGCGGCACTGGGAGGACGTCGGCCTACTCACCCCGGCGGCCCGGGTCGCCGGCCGGCGGCAGTACGACGAGTCGCACGTGGCGCGGGTGGTGATGATCCAGCGCGCCAAGGCGACCGGGCTCAGCCTGGAGCAGATCCGCCGGATGTTCGAGGCGCCCGGTGGAGCCGAGCGGCGGACGGTGCTGGCCGAGCAGGACACCCGGCTGGACGAGCAGATCCGGCGGGCTCAGGAGTCCAAGCGCCTGATCGAGCATGCGCTGACCTGCGAGACACCGGACTTCACCGAGTGTCCGCGCTTCCACCAGTTGGTGGCCGAGCTCAGTCCGAGAAGTGGGTGACCGGGCGGTCCAGCGGTACGCCGTCCAGCGTCACGTCGACGCGTTCGTTGAAGAACGCGATGAGGCCGGCGATCGGGAGGAGCGGGGCGGTCGGGAAGTCGTAGGACCAGGCCAGGTCGCGGCCGTCGACCGACCAGTATCCCGTGGTGCGGCCCTTGTACGGGCACGCGGTCCGGGTCTCGCTGGCGGTGAGGTGCCCGAAGTTCACTTCGGTCCGCGGGAAGTAGTAGCGCGGCGGCAGACCGGTCTCGAACACGATCACCGTCGAGCGCGACTCGGCCAGCACCTTGCCGTCGTACTCGACCTTCACCTGGCGGCCGGAGCGGATCGCGTCGCACCGGGCGTAGGGACTGCGCGGGTGGACGAAGACCTCCTCGTCCTCCTCGAACCAGCTGTCCAGCGCGTCCCACTGGAACCGGACCCGATCCTTCGCGATCCCGTCGTCGTACACCCACGCCTTGCCCGACCCAGCTGTGTGCACCCGCGCGACCCCGTGCTCGAACTCCTTCGTCTCACCGGTATCGGTCAGTACGCCGTCCGCCACATCGGCGACCGGGATGTAGTACTGCGGGTACGGCGGGAACTCCCACAGGTAGATCCCGTCCTGGGTGTCGAGTACGACGCGCCCGTCGAGTGTCGCGCGGATCCGCCGCGGGACCGGGACGGTCTGACCGGGTGGGACCAGGGGAGCCGGGTAGTCGTTCATGACTCCAGTAAAGGTCGCGGGGCCGACCTGAGGGAAGGCCGGCCCCGCGGTGGGGTGGGTCAGACAGTGATCCAGTCGATGTCGGCGATGTAGCCGCTCGGGTTGCTGACCTTGATGGAGTTGGCTCCGGCGGTCAGCTTCATCGGGAGGTACGTCACCTGCGGCGTACCCCAGTCGTTGTCGCCGAGGCCGTGGTAGTTGACCCAGTAGGAGTCGGCGTCGTTGACGGTGAGCATGCTCTGCCGGCTGGTGTCGCCGTCGGTGTACGCGATCTTCACCAGATAGGTACCGGTGGTCGGGACGGTGATGTTGTGCAGCGTCACTGTGGCGTCGTACCCGATGTTGCCGATCTTCGAGCCGCCGGAGCACAGGTTGCAGCCGGAGATACCTGCGTTCCCGGTCAGCGTGCTGGTCGATGCCTCGGCCTCGTACCGGACCGGCCCACCCGACTTCGAGGTGAACATGGTGACCGGCGCGCTCGCATCCGACGTACGACCGCCGGACACGCCCTTCACAGTGAAGGCGTACTGCGTCTGCGGCAGCAGCCCGGTCACCACAGCGCTCGTGGTCGAGCTGGTCGCCACCTGCTTGCCGTTGGCGTACACCTTGTACGACGAGGCGCCGGTGCTCGGCCGCCAGTTCAGGCTGACCGTCGTACGGCTCACGTCGGTCGCGGTGAGGTCGGCCGGCTTGCTCGGCGCGTCATTCTTCTCCGGCGTGATCTTGTACAGCTTCGAGCCGTGCGCAGGCAGCGCCGCGCTGACCTGGCCGGCGACGTTCCGGGTGTTCTGGTTCGCCCAGATGTCGCGGACGGTTGCCTTGCCGGTCAGGCCGAGCTGGTCGAAGTTCCCGGTCACCGTGGCTGGAGTGTCGGCCAGGTTGAAGAGGGCGACGGTGACGCTGCCGTCCGCGTTCTTGGCGTACCAGGTCTGCTGCAACTGGTCCTGATTCAGCGGCCGGGCCGGGTTGCCGGACTGGTTGATCGCGATGACCTCGCGGTTGGTCAGCAGCTTCAGGCCGTACGCGTCCAGCTTGGTCATGTCGTCACCGACGAACAGCGGTGCGGTGTTGATCGCCCAGAACGTCATGTAGCTCTGCCGCTCGGCGTCGCTGAGGCCGTCCATCTCTCCGACGCCGACGTTGATCGCGTCCAGGTTGTTCCAGTGACCCGGTCCGGCGTCGTCGATCCACTGCGGCAGATCCCACCAGCGGGCCTTCACCGAGCTGTCCCAGCGGACGATCGTGTCGCAGTAGCACTCCACGTCGGTGTCGATCCGCCAGCCGTTCGAGTTCTGCTTCCAGACATCGGCGTACCGGTGGCTCAGCGACCACGACAGCGTGTACATCATCGGGCGCCCGGCGTTCTGGACCGCGCGCCACCAGGCCTCGATGTCCTCGGTGTTGTTGTGGTTCGGGTCGTCCGGCGCGCCCTTCCACGAGCCCGGGCCGACGCCGTCCATCTTGATGAAGTCGACGCCCCAGTCCGCAAAGAGCTTGGCGATCGAGTCGGCGTACTTCTGCGCGCACGGGCTTGCGTAGTTGATCTTGTACGCCTGGTCCCAGCCGTTCGTCGTGCGCAGGTCCGGGTACACGATGTCGCGGGTGAAGCAGCCGGGTGCGTTGTAGATCGGTGTGTTGCCGTCGCGGTAGACGTCGAAGCCGAGGCCGACCACGGTGTAGATGCCGAACTTCAGTCCGAGTTTGTGGATGTCGTCGCCGACGGCCTTCATGCCGCGCGGGAATCGCTGCGCGTTCGCCACCGGCCGGCCGTACTCGTCACCGCCGAGCTGCCAGCCCGCGTCGACGTTGATGTACTCGTAGCCGTACGGCTTGAGCTTGGTCGCCAGTGCGTGCGCCTGGGTGAGGATGTTGTTCTCACTGATGAAGCTGCCCGGACCGTCCGGGTTCACGCCCGGGTAGTTGGTGGACTGCAGGCTCCAACTGCTCCAGCCCATGTAGGGCTTGGCCGCGACCTGCGGGTACTTCGCCGGGACCGGCTCCTTGGCCTGGACGGCGGTCGGGACAGCAGAGCCCTGGACCGCATCGGCCGGGGCGGTCGCGGCGGCCGTCGACACCAGGGCGACGGTGGCGAGCACGGCAGCGGCAGTACGACGTCTGAGATTCAGCACGGTGGTCCTCCGGATGACCGGGGAGAGAGCGGACGCGGCCGAGCCTAGGGTTGGTTAATTTACATCGTCAAGTATTCATCGCCGATGACTGTGCGTGGTCGCCGGCGAGGCGTTGCTCGAGGTGTTCACGGGCAGCCGGCCATTCGCTGCCGGTGATGGAGAACATCGCCGAATCACGGAGGCGGCCGTTCTCGCCCGGAGCCCAGGACGGCGACCAGTTCCGCAGTACGCCCTCGAAATGTGCGCCGACGGATTCGATCGCCGCTCGGCTCCGCGCATTGCGAGCGTCCGCCTTCAGGTCGACGCGGGCGACGTCCCAGACCTCGAAGGCATGCCGGAACAGGAGGTACTTCGCCTCCGTGTTGATCCCGGTGCCTTGGGCTGAACCCGCCAGCCAGGTGAAGCCGACCTCGATGGCCCGCAGCCGTTCACCGTCCGGCCACAGCCGCGGATCCCAGAACGACGTGGCTCCCACGACGCGGCCGGTCTCGACGGCGATCTGCGCGTACGGCGCCAGCCTGCCGGTGGCCGCCCGCTCGAGTTGCGCATCGATGTAGCCGGCCGCTTCTGTTGCCGTGGGCACCCAAGTGAAGGCGTATGACGCCCGGTCCTGGTCGCCCGCGGCGCCAAGGCCCTCCGCATGCCGAGGGCTGAGCGGCTCCAGCCGGACGCGCTCGCCCTCGAGCACCGGGCCTTCCAGTACGAATCCCACGACACACCCCTCCTGGCCGAGACGAGGTGTCATCGTCGCAGTCGGCCGGTGGCGTGGACCTGGATTTACCACGATCCGGGACAGGGCCGGGAGGCAGCTTCCCGGCCCTGCCCCGGATGACTAGTGGTGCTGCGGACGGCGGCGTGGACGCAGTGGCCGGCTGTGCGGATCGGTGCGTCCGTGCTCGCGCCGGCTGAAGACGAACGGGCGCGACGGACGCTCCGCCGCCGGGTGAACCGTCGGCCGGGACAGCTGGATCGGCGCCTGCTCGAGATTGACGCGGATCGGGCGCTGGTGCCAGGGCGAGCGGGTCCGGACCACGACCAGGCGGAACCCTCCGTCGCGGCGCAGCCGGAGACCGATCGCGATGGTCGCGATGGCCGGCACCAGACCGGCCAGCAGCAGGCCGTTGCGGGCGCCCCAGTGTTGGGCGATGAAGCCGACCGTGGGTCCGCCGATCGCGCCGCCCCCGATGAACACCAGGTTGTAGATCCCGGACACGCGCCCGCGCAGGCCGTCCGGCGTGGTCAGTTGGACCATCGACTGGGCCGCCGTGAGGAACATCAGCGTCGCCATGCCCATCGCCGACAGCAGCGGGATGAAGGTCCACAGCGAGGGCTGGATCGAGGCGACCATCTCGGTGATGGCCAGGATCGACGCGATGCCGACCAGGTTCCGCAGTCGGGGAGTCCGGATCCGTCGGGCGGACAGCAACGCTCCGCTCAGGGCTCCCACGGCCACCACCGAGTTGAGTACGCCGTACCCGGTCGCGCCGGTATGGAAGACCCGGTCCGCGAAGGCGGTCAGCGTGACCGGCAGGCTGATCGTGAACATGCCGTAGATGCCGACCAGGGCGATCGCCCACCGGACCGCCGGCTCGTGGAAGGCGTACCTGACGCCATCGCGCAAGCCGTCCCGCATCCGCAGACCCGCGCTGGCCCGCCGGGCCGCGACCAAGCCTGGCATCTCGGACTCCCGCATCCGGAGCAGCGCGGAGATCGAACCGAAGAACGTCACCGCGTTGAGCGCGAAGGACCAGCCGGTGCCGAGGGTGCCGAGCAGGATGCCGCCGAGTGCCGGCCCGATCAGGCTGCCCAGCTGGAACGTCGACGACACCATGCTGATCGCGTTGCGGACCCGGTCTTTGCCGACGAGTTCGGTGACGAACGACTGCCTGGTCGGATTGTCGACCGCGGTGGCCAGACCGAGGATGAAGGCCATCATGTAGACCTGCCAGACGTGCACCTGGCCGGTGAACGCCAACACGGCCAGAGTGCCGGCCAGGCTCCCCATCGTGGCCTGGGTGACGAGCAGGATCTTCCGCTTCGGGAAGCGGTCGGCGATCACGCCGCCGTACAGGCCGAACAGGAGGGTGGGCAGGAACTGCAGCGCGGTGGTGATACCGACCGCGGTGGCGCTGCCGGTCAGCGTGAGGACCAGCCAGTCCTGGGCGATGCGCTGGATCCAGCCGCCGGTCGAGCTGACCAGCAGTCCGCTGACCAGGAGGCGGAAGTTGCGGACCTGCAGAGCGCTGAAGGTGTCCCGGAATCCGGGCCGGCGCTGCGTGGCCGGGATCTCGCCGGAGGCGGGCTTCGAGGTGGTGCGGTGGGTGTGGAAGTCGGGGACGGAAGGGACAGTACCGGTGGCCCGGGTGGTCAAGAGTGTTCCTAAGCGACGTGGACTGGTCAGGGGAGGACATGTCTATCCTCAGGGTTCGGTACTGGATTTCGACAGCGAATTACTCCTATTAGTCTTATAGCGTCACGTAATGGGAGGGATGTCGATGTACGACCCGGACCAGCTCCGCACGTTCCTGGCGGTGGCGCAGTCGCTCAGCTTCACCCAGGCCGCGGAGAGGCTGGGTATCCGGCAGCCGACGGTGAGTCAACATGTCCGCAAACTCGAGGCGGCGGTTGGGCGACCATTGTTCCTCCGCGACACGCGGACAGTCACTCTGACCGCGGACGGCGAGGCGATGGCCGGGTTCGCCCGGACGATCCTGGCCGCCCATGAGGAGGCGGCCGGGTACTTCACCGGCTCGGAGTTGCGCGGCCGGCTGCGGTTCGGGGTCACCGACGACCTGGCGCTGACCCCGCTGCCGAAGATCCTGCGTGACTTCCGCCAGCTCTACCCACGGATCGACCTCGAGCTGACCGTGGCCCAGAGCCCCAATCTGCTCCGCCGGGTCGAGTCCGGCCACCTCGACCTGGCGTACGTCAAGCACGGCGTCGGCGGTGGCTACGAGCCGAACGGACGCCTGGTACGCCGGGATCCGCTGGTCTGGGCCGGGATCGCGGGGACGCGGATCGCACCGGACGGCCCGGTGCCACTCGTCGCGTACCAGGCGCCCAGCCTGAGCCGTTCTCTCGGTGTACAGACGCTCGAACAGGCGGGCCGGACCTGCCGGATCACCTGCATCGTCCGCGGCGTGAACGGCGTCCTCGCGGCTGTCCGGGCCGGGCTGGGGCTCGCGATCTTCGCACGGTCGCTGATGCCGGCGGACCTGGTCGAGCCGCCGCCGAGCGCCGGGCTGCCGGAGTTGCCGTCGATCGACCTCGTCCTGATCACCAACCCGCGCGCTTCCAAGAAACCGGCCGAGGCACTCACGGCCGCGATCCTTGGAAGCAACGCACCGCTGAAGCCGGACGCCGCCTAGCGCCTCAGGCGCGGTTGAACGTCAGGTGCGTGACTCCGCTGGGCGAGGAGGTGGTCTCGATCTTGTAGTCCTTCTCGACGCCCTCCAGTCCGTCCCAGAGGCGTACGCCCCGGCCGAGCAGGACCGGCACCACCACGACGTGCATGTGGTCGATGAGCCGGGCAGCAAGGAAATCGCGGATCACGGTAGGCCCCCCGCCGATGCGTACGTCCTGGTCGCCGGCAGCCTTGCGGGCAGTCTCGAGCGCCTCGGCGGGTGAGGAGTCGAGGAAGTGGAACGTCGTACCGCCCTCCATCTCGATCGACGGGCGGGTGTGATGGGTGAGGACGAAGACCGGCGTGTGGAACGGCGGGTTGGGACCCCAGGCGCCCTTCCACTCCGGGTCCTCGTGCCATCCGGGGTGGCCCCACTTCCCGGCGCCCATGATCTCCGCGCCGATGCCCGGGTCGTGCCGCTGGACGAAGGCGTCGTCAACGCCTGCGCTACCGCCCGCCTCCCACCACTGGGTGGCGAACATCCATTGGTGCAGCCTGTCCCCGGCGTGACCGAAGTGCGCGTCGGGGCCTTGGTCCGCTCCGGTTCCGAAGCCGTCGAGTGAGATGGAGAAGTTGTGGACGCGGGCGAGTGACATGGCGGGTGGGTCCTTTCCGTCTCTCGGTCGAGCTTGGCCGGATCAGCTCGGTCTGTGCATCGATCATCGCGGTCCCACGTCATGACGTCGAATGCCAATATTGCGAGCTTTTCATAGATAAACTTGATCTATGCTCAACGTCACCCACCTCAAGGTGCTGGAGGCGGTCGCCCGTCACGGATCGGTGACCGGAGCCGCGAACGAACTGCACTACTCCCAGCCGTCGGTCAGCCACCACCTGGGCCGGCTGGAAGCCGCCACCGGAGCCAAGCTCATCCAGCGCGTGGGCCGCGGGATCCGGCTCACCCCCGAAGGGGAACTGCTGGCCCAACGGGCGACAGAGATCCTGGGGCGACTGGACGCCGCGTCTGTCGAGCTGGAGGCGCGCGTGGGACTTCGGGCCGGACGGGTCCGACTGGCCGGATTCCAGACGGTCCTCAGCACGCTGGTGCCGAGGGCAGCCACCGAACTGTCCCGAACCCACCCGGGCATCGAGTTGAATCTCGTCGACGCCCACCCGGCCGATGGGCTCGAGATGCTGCGGGCCGGGCATGTCGACGTCGCCTTGATCTTCCGGCACACCGGCACTCCGTTCGAGGAGGAAGGATTCCGGCTCACCCACCTGCTGGACGACCCCCTCTACCTCGTCAGTGATCAACCCGATCAGCGTCTCGAGGACCACCGTGACTCCGCCTGGGTCGGCGGATGCGAGCACTGCCGAGCCGCCACGATGACGGCTTGCGAAGGCGCCGGCTTCTCGCCACGCATCGCCTTCTCCTGCGACGACACCGTCGTCTCCCAGGCCGTGGTGGCCGCCGGAATGGGAGTTGCCATCCTCAACGGACTCGCACTGGAGGCACACCAGGCTCCGGGCATCCACGCCACACCGATCGCCGGCTTCGCCCGCTCGATCTACGCCGCGACGTACGGCGACCCGCCAGACCCGCCCGCCACGACCGCCCTGATCGAGATCCTGTCCTCGCTGCCCTAGTGCCCTGCGTCGGAGATCCCACGCAGGGCACTAGGTGAGGGCGTCGCCGCGGATGACCAGCGTGATGACGCTGACCGCGGCGACTGCGATCGTGACCAGGAACGGCGCGTTCCGCCACAACAGGATCACAGCCAGCAGTCCCGCGACCACGACCAGCGCGATCCACCCGACCACGCCGACCGGACCGGCGGGCGCGATCACGAGCAGCCCGGTCGCCAACGCGAGCGGCAGGGGCGCGAGCAGTCGCGCGTAGCGCCCGAGTCGTTGCGGCCAGCCCCTGACTCCGGTCGCCAGGTCGTCAGCCATGTCGGGTACGACGTTTGCCAAATGGGCACCGACGCCGAGAAGCGCGGTCGCGACAGTTGCCCACCAGGGCGCCCAGGTGCCCGCCGTGCCGAGCGTCACGAACGACGGCAGTGCGCCGAAGGCGACGGCGTACGGGAGCCAGGAGATCACGGTGGACTTGAGACCGAGGTTGTACGCCCAGGCGCAGGCGACGAAGAGCAGATGCATCAGGCCGGCCGCGACCCCGTTGGCCAGCGACACCGGGATCGTGACGACCAGCGCGATGCCGGCGGCCACCTCGAGGGTCCGGCGACTCACCAGTCCGCGCACCACAGGCTTGTCCTGGCGGTTAACAATGGTGTCGCGGGCGGCATCAATCGCGTCATTGCTCCAGCCGATCGAGAGGTGGCCGGTGAGGATCGTTGCGGCGACGAGGAGACATCCGGCCGGATTCCGCCCGGCCGACCAGGCGGTGGCGGTGACGAACGCGGTGACGGCGATGGTCGGACCGGGATGGCAGGCAAGCGCCAGACCTCGCACCGTCCGCAGAACGCTCACGCACGTAACGATGCCACGATGACGCGGATCGCAGCCGTCCGGCCCGCGTTGCCGCCGTACCGCTATCCGCAGGCGGAGCTGACCGACGCCTTCGCCTCGATCTGCCTCCCGGACGGCCGGGGTACGGCGTTGCTGCGGCGACTGCACGCGAATGCGGGAGTGTCGTTCCGGCATCTCGCCTTGCCGCTGGAGCAGTACGCCGTACTGAAGGACTTCGGCGAGGCGAACGACGCGTGGATCGCGGCGGCCGTGGATCTTGGCGCGGAGGCGGTCGCGGGGGCAGTGAAGGACGCCGGGCTGTCGTTGGACGACGTGGACGTGCTGATGTTCACGACCGTGACCGGTGTGGCTGCGCCGTCGATCGATGCACGGGTCGCGTTGCGGCTGGGGCTGCGGGAGGACGTGAAACGGCTGCCGCTGTTCGGGCTCGGGTGTGTGGGTGGGGCGGCCGGGATCGCCCGTTTGCATGACTATTTGAAGGCTTGGCCCACGCACGTCGCCGTACTGCTGTCAGTGGAGTTGTGTTCGCTGACGTTGCAGCGGGAGGACGCCTCGCTGCCGAACCTCGTCGGTGGGGCGCTGTTCGGGGACGGCGCGGCGGCTGTGGTGTTGACCGGGTCGGAGCATCCAGCGGCGTCCGGGCCGTCCGTGGTGGCGACGCGGAGCAGGTTGTATCCGGACTCCGAGCGAGTGATGGGCTGGGACGTCGGGGCCGGTGGGTTCCGGATCGTGCTCGGCGCGGACGTGCCTGAGGTCGTCCGGCAGTACCTCGGTGACGATGTGCGCGGCTTCCTCGGGGACCGCGGGCTGACGGTGCCGGACGTCGGGACGTGGGTCAGCCATCCGGGTGGGCCGAAGGTGCTGGAGGCGGTGTCCGAGACGCTCGACCTGCGGCCAGGCGCTCTGGACCTGACCTGGAAATCGCTCGATGCGGTCGGCAACTTGTCGTCATCATCGGTGCTGCACGTGCTCGGTGACACGCTGCGGCTGGATCCTTCTCCACAAGGCCCTGGGTTGTTGCTCGCGATGGGGCCGGGGTTCTGTTCCGAGCTCGTCCTGCTGGAGTGGTGATGTACACCTTCTACGTCGTCTTCGTGTTGCTGGTCGCCGCCGAGCGGTTGGTGGAGCTGGTGGTGTCGGTGCGGAACGCGCGCTGGAGCTTCGCACAGGGCGGAGTGGAGTACGGGCGCGCGCACTATCCGTACATGGTCGCGCTGCACACGGCGCTGCTCGGTGGGTGCCTGGCCGAGGGGGCGCACCGGCCGTTCATCCCGTGGCTGGGGTGGACGATGGTCGCGGTGGTGCTGTTGTCGCAAGGGCTGCGGTGGTGGTGCATCACGGTGCTCGGTCATCAGTGGAACACCCGGGTGATCGTCGTACCAGGGCTGCATTTGGTTGCCCGCGGCCCGTATCGGTGGATCCGGCACCCGAACTACGTGGCGGTGGTTGCCGAGGGCATCGCGCTGCCGCTGGTCCACACGGCCTGGCTGACGGCGGTGGTCTTCACGGTGCTGAACATCCCGCTGCTCGCGATCCGGATCCGGTCCGAAGAGGCCGCCCTGAACTCCGCCTTGATCAAGTGATCGATCTCCTCGTCGCCGGTTGCGGTCCCGCCGGGGCGGCGACGGCGATCCGTGCCGCGCTGGCCGGTCTGTCCGTGGTTGTCGTCGAGCCACGTGCCGTACCGATCGACAAGGCGTGCGGGGAGGGGATCGCCCACAGTGCTGCTTCGTATCTGTCCCGCCTCGGAGTCGAGCTGGACGGCCGACCGTTCTACGGCATTCGGTATCTCGACGGACAGCATCAGGTCGACGCCCGCTTCCACGCCGGCCCCGGGCTCGGAGTACGCCGTACGACGCTGCATGAGGCTCTCATGAAGCGAGTCGCCGACCTGGGCATTCCCGTGGTCCAGACTCGCGTCGGCACCATCACCCAGAACACCACCTCGATCACCGCCGCCGGCCACACCGCCCGCTACCTGGCGGCCGCTGACGGCCTCCACTCACCCATCCGCCGCCAACTGGACCTCGGTTCGACCTCCGTGGGAGATGTTCGCCGCGGACTGCGCCGGCACTTTCACGTCTCACCGTGGACTGATCTGGTGGAGGTGTACTGGTCGCGTCTGGGGGAGGCCTACGTGACACCGGTCGCGGGTGACTTGGTCGGCGTCGCGGTCCTCACCTCCGCCCGCGGCACGTTCGACTCTCACCTCAGCGCCTTCCCTGCCCTCCAACGACGGCTGACGGGTGCCTGCCCCGCAAACGACGTCATGGGTGCCGGCCCGCTCCGCCAAAGAGTCCGCAGCCGCGTCGCCGGTCGCGTCCTGCTCGTGGGCGACGCAGCCGGGTACGTCGACGCGCTCACCGGCGAGGGAATCGCGGTCGCCCTGCGCACCTCGGCGGAACTGGTGGACTGTGTTCTCAAGGACCGGCCCGAAGACTACGAAGCGGCCTGGCGCCGGGTCTCCTGGGAGTGCCGCCTGCTCACCGGCTCGTTGCTCTGGGCCCGGAACAGATCGTTGCTCGCTCCCCGCATCGTTCCCGCCGCGGCGCTGCTTCCCGGGGTCTACGCGCACATCGTGAACCGGTTGTCCTAGGCAAGGTGAACCGGTTGTCCTAGGCAAGATGTGTGGCCCGGCGATCGCTCAGACAACCGCCGGGCCCCACGATGGCCCGAGCTTCCTGGTGAAAAGCTCGGACCCGGCCTTTCCAGCCGCCTGGTGAACGGCTGGACCGGCTGCTGAGTACGACTCAACCAGCCGGATGTTGCCCAACCATTGCCAGAATATGAAGCCTTGTTACACAGGGATGTGGCGAACCTCTCAGTGCTTTCGGGAACTCAGTGCTCGGTCCGCACGGCCGCGATCTGCAGCTGCAGTGCCAGCCGTTCGCGCGGATCCGAGAGATCCAGCTCCGCGATCTCGCCGATCCGCTTCATCCGGTGCCGCAAGGTGTTCGTGTGCAGGTGCAGCTGCCGCGCCGCGCGCTGCGGCTGACCCGGGTACTCGAGCCAGGCCTGCAACGTCTCCACGAATCCGGTGCTGTGCTCGATGTCGTGCCGCAGCAATGTGGCGAGCGGTCCGTCAAGCTTGGTCGTGTCCAGCGAGGTGACGGCTCGGTGAACAGTCAGCACATGCCACGCCTCTTCCACCCGCAACGCCGGTCCGGGCGCGAGTCCCCGTCGTACCAGGCCGAGCAGCTCGACCGCCTCGGCCCGTGAGCTCGGAAGGTCGGCCGGACCACGGGCTGGGCCGCCCGCTGCGGCGACGGTGCCGGGTGTGGCCTTCGCCTGATCGGTCACCAGCTTGCTCAGCCAGGTCCACGACCCCGGTCCGTCGTTGTCCGTGACGACGGCGAGCACTGTGCCGTCCAGGTCGGCCAGCTGCGGCTCGCTCCAGCCGTACCGACGACCGGTCGACTCCCACAGGTCGAGCTGCTGCGGTACGTCGTACCCGTCGGGCGACCCGAGTGCGACAACCCGCCAGGGCTGCGGTGGCAGCCGTACGTCGACCGGATTGTCGGGGGAGAACTGCCGGAGGATGGTCCGCAGCCTGTCGATGGCACTCCGTCGCGCGACATCCGCCTGAGCGCGCAGTCGCAGCAGATGCAGGGCCAGCACCGAGGCAGCGTTGCTCAGCTCGGTGGTGACCTCCTCACTCACCGGACCGTCCACCACAGCCCAGATCGACCCCAGCCACTCGCCACCGGCCCGCACGGGCACGACGAGACGCGGGCGGATGCCGTTCGGTCCGTCGGGCACCAGGAACGGTTCGCTGGAGCGCGCCAGCCGGCGGAAGATGCCTCGTGCCCGGAAGTGGGCGATCACCTCGGCCGGGACACGGCGACCGACGATGGTGGAGACCCGGGTGGGGTCGGTGAAGTCCTGCCCGGAGGAGTACGCCAGCACGCGCGACTGGTTGTCCTCGATGGTGACAGGCGCGTCCACGATCGCCGCAGCGGCGTCTGCCAGTGCGAACAGCTCCTGATGTACTCCGGCGTCCCCAGCGGCGGGGGAGTCGGGCGCAGCAGCTCTGTCGATCACACCGCGGAGCAGCCACACCACGTGCGCCCAGGTCACGCTCGGCTGCAGTGCGACGAGCGTGAGCTGCCAGCGTTCGGCAGCCGCGACCAAGGTGGGTTCGTGGGCGAGCGTCGTACGCACGACGACGCCAGAGGCGTTGCCGGCCGCGCACCGCTCGACCAGTTCGACGGCGTCCTCCGCGTCGCGCAGGCCGAGGCCCAGCACCAAGTCACCGGGCTGACCAGTCGCCGGCTCCTGCGGATCGGCCAGGAAGACATCCCGGACCTCTCCGTCCCCCTTGCCGGTCACCACCACCTCGAACAGGGCTGGGCCGACGGCGACGATGAGGTCAGGCGCGGTGATCATGAGGTTATTGTGCTCTGCGCACAGTCATTTGTCCCGTCTGTGGTGTGATCGCACCATGACATCGGATGGTTGACGACGCACCATCGATACATGGTCGCTGCTGGTTCTGCTGCTGGTGTCATTCACACCGTTCCCGATCGCGTCGCTATCGTCGGGGCGGGCATGGTCGGACTCGCCACCGCCTGGTTCCTCCAGGAGGCCGGCGTCGAGGTCACCGTGCTCGATCGCGAGGGCGTCGCCGCGGGTGCGTCCTGGGGCAACGCCGGCTGGCTCACGCCCGGCCTGGCCACGCCGTTGCCGGAGCCGGCCGTCCTCAAGTACGGCGTCCGCGCGGTGCTGAGCCCCTCCTCACCGGTCTACGTACCGCCGACGGCGAGCCCTCGGCTCCTCAATTTCCTCACCCGCTTCGCTCGCAACAGCACCGCCGGACGCTGGAAGACCGCGATGGAGTCGCTGGTCCCGATCAACCGGCAGGCCCTGAACGCCTTCGACCTGCTCGGCAAGGCCGGCGTCGAGGCGGAGACGTACGAGGCCAAGTCGTTCCTGGCCGCGTACCGGACCGAGGCCGAGCGCAGCGTGCTGCTCGAGGAGATCGAGCAGATCCACGCCGCCGGTCAGGGCATCGAGTTCGAGGCGATCACCGGTGACGACGCCCGCGAGATCGAGCCGTCGCTGTCCGACGAGATCGGTGCCGCGATCCGGCTGCACGGGCAGCGCTTCATCAACCCGGGCGAGTACGTCCAACTCCTGGCCGACTCGGTCACCGCGCGCGGTGGCCAGATCATCAGCGGCGTCGTGGTGAAGGACATCGTGGACGAGATCCGCGGCGTACGGCTCATCACCGGCGACGGTGAGACCGACCCGTTCGACGCCGTGGTGATGGCGACCGGCGCGTGGCTGAACGACCTGGCCCGGGACTTCGGCGTACGCACCGTCGTGCAGGCGGGGCGTGGCTACAGCTTCAGCGTGCCGATCGCCCACGTGCCGGCCGGTCCGATGTACTTCCCGGCGCAGCGCATCGCCTGTACGCCGCTGGGCGACCGGCTGCGCGTGGCCGGGATGATGGAGTTCCGCAGGCCGGAGGCGAAGCTCGACCCGCGCAGGATCGACGCCATCGTCGAGGCGGCCCGTCCGTTGCTGCGCGACGCCGACCTGGACGCCCGCACCTTCGAGTGGGTCGGCCCGCGCCCCTGCACGCCGGACGGCCTGCCGCTGATCGGTGCGACCGCGTCACCGCGCGTCTTCGCCGCCGGCGGACACGGCATGTGGGGCATCACGCTCGGCCCGATCACCGGTCAGCTGCTGGCCGAGACCATCACCACCGGCCGCACCCCGGACGAACTGCGTCCCTTCAACCCGCTCCGCTGAGGATCGACGTCGCGAGAGGGCGATCGCCGGTTCTCGGCATCGCCCACCCCGGCTGACCGACACCTCGGGCGCCAGGTGACCCTCCCGGACGGCAGACCACCCCGTCCACGAGCTCTACTGCCGGTCACCTCCGCCGCCCCGGTCAGCCCCAAGAGCGGGCCCTGGCTGAGATCCCCTGCCCAGGGCCCGCTCTTCGTTTTCTGTCGGTCCTAGGTGTCAGAGTGTTCTCCTCGACGACGAGGAGGGCCTCTCATGGTGCTGCGGTGGTACACGGTGGTGGTCGATTGTCACGACGTACGCAAGCAGGCCGCCTGGTGGGCGGAGGCGCTCGCGTGGAAGACGATCTACGACACCGAGACCGAGTGCGTGAACATCCCCGGCTGGGTGGACGAGGACGCCATGCGCAACACCCCGTGGGAGCGGATCGGGCCGGGCATGGTGTTCGTCCCCGTGCCGGAGGGCAAGACGGTGAAGAATCGCCTGCACCTCGACCTCGCACCTCACACCACCCAGGATCGCGATGCCGAGATCGCCCGCCTGGAAGCCCTTGGCGCCAGTCGCGTCAACGTCGGCCAGCCCGACGAGCCCAGCTGGACGGTCCTCGCCGATCCCGAAGGCAACGAGTTCTGCGTCCTCAGCTCCCGCGACTCCTGAGCCCCGCGGCCTCGGCCAGCTTGTGCGCCCAGCACCAGGCCACCGCCGCGAGCGCACCGAGAGCAAGCGACAAGCCACGCATGGCTGGATTCTCGCGGCCGAGCGAACCCCTCGACCGGCCGTTGCAGCAACCTGACGCCAGGTAGTTGCCGAACGGCCGCCCGCGGAGCACGATCGGCTGAACGCCCGACGAGGTGAGAGGCAGCCCGGATGTCTGACGATCGCCCTGCAAGTCCGGACCGCGGTTCGACGAGCGGTTCGTGGCCGTACACCCAGGAGCCTGTCCCACCCGGAGGCGGCAGCGACCTCCACACGTTCGAACTCAACCAACCCACCACCCCACAGCCCACCAATCCTCAGCGTGCAGCGCCGAACCCGGGGCCCGGCCCGAGGGGTGGTGCAGATCCCCGGCGGCAGTCGTTCACGCAGTCTTCGACCGACTCGACCCTGAGGCGACTGGGGGTCGTGGCCCGGATCCTCTGGCTGTCGGCGGGTGGCGCGTTGTGCGCCGCCGCGATCGTCGGACTCTTCGTCGGCGTAGGTGAAGTCGAGTTGCTGATCGTGCTCGCGGGTGGGGTCGTGCTCGCGATCATGCCGGCGGTCGTGGACCGCATCCGCTCGATGAAGGCGGGGCACTTCGAGATCCAGCTGATCGAGCAGATCGCCGACAACGCGCGCAAGAGTGCGGAGATGCTGCGACGACTCGGCATGGAGCACGAGCTCGACGCCTACGCCACGATCTACACCGAGATGCGTGGCGCTGAACTGACCGAGGTCCGGGGCGCGATGCTCGACCGGATCGTGCAGCGGGTGTCGAACGCGTCCGCGGTCGAGAAATTCGACCGGGGCGAGGTGAAGGACATGTTCACGCTGGGCTCGCCGATCGTCCGCGTGCTGGCCCTCGGACTCATGGAGGGCGATCTGTCACTGATCGACAGCGAGGTACTGGTCGAGGCCCTCAAACGACCGCTGACCGGGAACGAGCACTACCACGCGCTGAAGCTGGTCCTGGGCGGTTGGGGCCATTTCTCGGCCGCCGAGCGCGCAAAGCTGAAGGACGCGATCGACTCCAACCAGCAGATCCAGTACGGGCCGGGACGGCGCGAGCTGGCAGAAAGAATCCGGAAGCTCTGAGCGAGCTCCCGGATTCTTTGAACTGTTTGAATCAGTGCGTGTGCGGTTCCGCGCCGTGCTCCGCCTCGTGGGCGGCGATCTGGGCCCGGACCTCCTCCATGTCGACCGCACGCAGCTGGCCGATCAGGTCTTCCAGGTTGGCGGCCGGAAGCGCGCCGGGCTGGGAGTACAGGACGACGCCGTCGCGCACCGCCATCAGGGTCGGGATCGACCTGATGTCGAACGCTTGAGCCAGCTCGACCTGCGCTTCCGTGTCGACCTTGCCGAACGTGATGTCCGCGTGCTGCTCGGACGACTTCTCGAACACGGGACCGAACATCTTGCACGGGCCACACCACTCTGCCCAGAAATCAACCAGGATCAGGCCGTCGCTACCGACCACCTCGTTGAAGTTGTCCTGGGTCAGCTCGACCGTTGCCACTACGACCTCCGAAATTAGACGACTACGGATCCTTCAACACCGCCCCGCCTCGCAGTGTTCCCGGGCAGTACGGCATACCAGGTGAGTGACCTCGTACGCCGTACGGATTGCCCGCTATGCGGATGCCGGACTGTGACCTGGGACACGCCGAATCAGATCGGAATGTCCACGAAGGGTGACGCGTAGTCCTTGACCTCGTCCAGGATCGACGCGGCGGCCTCCGGTGTGAGGTCGGCGCGCTCCCGCTCGGCGACGACCATCTGCTGCAGCAGCCGGGTCTCGCCGGCCGTGGCCAGGCCGGTGATCTCCGGGTGACCGTTCAGCAGCCAGGCGGTCGCGGCCGTGATGTAGCGCTGCTCGTCGAAAGGCCGGTACCAGGTGTCGTACGACTTCTCCTCGCCCTCACGCCAGTTGCGCCGGGCAATCATCTTGATCGTCATCAGCGCCGCGTCGGAGGCCTTGATCGCCTCCACCAGCGCCGCATAGTCGGCGGCGTACTGCGGGTCCGTCGAGAGGCGATAGTTGAGCGGTGTGAGAACGCTGTCGAAGTCGAACCGGCGCAGGCCCTCGGTGTGCACCGACGGCGCCTGGGCGGTGTGGCCGGTGATGCCGATGGCCCGGACCATACCCTCGTCCTTGGCGCGGATCGCCGCCTCCAGCGAGCCACCCTTGCCGGTGACGAGGTCGAGGTTCTCCAGATCGCAGACGGCGTGCATCTGGATCAGATCGACATGGTCGGTCTGGAGCCGCTCCAGCGACCGGTTGATCTCGCTCCAGGCCTCCTCGAAGGTGCGGCGGCCGGTCTTGGTGGCGAGGAAGATGCGGTCGCGGATCTCCGGCATCCGCGGGCCGAGCCGCAGCTCGGCGTCGCCGTAGTCCGCGGCGACGTCGAAGTGGTTGAGGCCGGCGTCCAGGGCCTCCTGGATCGAGGCGTCGGCCCGATCCTGGTCGACCCCGCCGAGCGAGGCCGCGCCGTAGATCAGCACCGAGCTCTCGTGCCCGAGTCTGCCCAGTCGGCGTGTTTCCATCCTGGTCCTCCAGGGGTAGCAGGGATACATCGGACCCTATGCCCGGAGTATGCCGTTTTGACCCCTCGCCACGGGAGAGTTTTCCACAGGCTGGACCCACTGATCAGTTACTATCTGTGATCACTTGTCCTGTTCTTTACCATGTTGTTCGCACGGATTTTCGAACCTGTCCGCGGCGTGTGGCATGGTGTGCGCTGCCCGATCGACCCGAACGGGCATGAGAGAGGAGCTATGACGACGGTGCCGAAGGTGTCACTCTTGCCCGATGAGTGTGACACTGCCCGCGAGTTGGGTAACAGTATGACTGCGGGGAGCGATGGAGCATCCGGATCCTGGTCTCAGGCCTCCCGGACGACAGTCGCTTGCCGTATTCTCCCGGCTACTGTCCGCGTAACTGCTGTCTGAGGGGCGGGTAGCGATGAGTTGGTGGCGAACGTTGCTGAATCTGCCGCCAAGAGGTGAGCATTGGTCGGACCAGCGGCGTACGAAGAAGCCGGGCAAGGGACGGCCGCAGAACACCGCACCGGAGTGGTGGGACCACCCGGATGGTCCGGTGTCACCCACCCCTCGCCAGGCACAGGGCGTAGCGGCGCAGTACTCGACTCCGCAGCAGGCTCCGCCGCCTGCCGGCGGTGTGATGGCACCACCGCGTCGTCCCTCATCTCGTCCGTCTGAGCCTTCGCAACCGGGACAGCGCCCACCCGAACGTTTGAAACAGCGATCGTCTCATGGTGCGCATCCCGCACCGGTCCCGGTCCCGGGCCGTGAGGTGTACGAGCCCGGCCAGGCGCCATGGTCGACCGAGTCCGAGTCGTCGTTCTCCACGTGGGCCCGCCGGTTCTTCCGCGGCCTGGTGGTCGTCGTACTGCTGCTGGCTGCCATCAGTGGCGTTCGTTCGTGGATCAGTCCGAACCGGGCGCCCGAGACGGTGGTCAGCGGGCAGAGCAACTTCCCGTCCGACGAGGCCCGCGCGGTCGCGACTCGCTACGCCGTGTCATACCTGAACTGGGACGAGGATGAACCGGATGCCCGGCCGGCCCAGATCGGGCTTGACCTGGCCGCCGGTCTGGACAGCCGCGCCGGCTGGAACGGCCGCGGCAAGCAGACCGCGGACCGTGCCTACCCGGGAGAGGTCACCGTCGACTCCGGTGGCGTTACCGCTGTGGTCGACGTACGAGTGGAAGTTCGTCCGTATGTGAAGAAGGGGAAGGTGTGGACCGCGGGGGCGGCCACGTGGGAGCGGCTGTCCGTTCCGGTTGCCCGGACCGCATCGCGAGTGGTGGCCAGTGGGCCGCCGACGTTCGTGCCGGATGTGCGCGTGCCGCTGCCGGACAACATGCCCGAGGCCAGCGCTCCGGACGACGACCTGACCGCGGCCACGCTGAAGGATGCCGAGGCCTTCTTCGGTGCGTACGCGGAGTCGGACAACAAGGTGTCGGCAGTGACCGCGCCAGGCTCCACCATCCGCAGCCTGAACGGCGCGGTGAAGTTCGGTGAGCTGAAGGATTGGCAGGTCTATACCGGCAACGACGACGAGCGGCGGGCGACCGCGGCCGTCACCTGGGACGGGGAGGGTGACACCACCCTCGACCAGACGTACACGCTCACGTTGAGGCGTACTGTCGCCACGGACGGAGCACAACGATGGCAAGTGGCTGCCGTCGGATGAATCCAGCGACAGGCCATCGGATCACCAAGGCAACAAGGGAGACACCGCAATGACGACTCACGAACTGGCCGCGAGCGTGGTGCAGCTCGCCGCGCCCCTGGCCGATCCCAATGTCCCCACGGGTGCGGACTTCAAGGACTGGGTGCTGGTCATCGCGGGGAACATCTTCATCGCCATCCTCGTGCTGCGGGCCATCGGGCACTACTTCAAGCGCGAGTGGGGCGAGCTGTTCGGGCACATTGCGGCCGGGGTCCTGGTCGGCGGGCTGATCTACGCCAACAACCAGACCATCAATGTGCTGAAGGGGTTTTGGGGATTGCTGTCCGGAGGTAGCTGAATGCGCGTCGGCCGTACCCTGACCCACCACTTCGAGATCGAGACCCGGCAGTACGACCTGCTCGGAATCGACCTGGGAGAAGGCGCCCGGCGACGGATGATCATCTTCGGAGCGGTCATCATCGTGCTCTGGGTGGCATTGCTCATCCCGTTCATCGGGGTGCCGCAGAAGGGCACTGTGAGTCTGTACGTCGTTCCGCCGTTCGTGATCACCGCGTTCGGCTGGCGCCCCGGTAAGTTCCACGAACGCCGCCGCCGCGTGACCGAGTGGGCGCTGGCCGTCCGCTACGCGTTGCGCGCCCACCGCCCGATCATCGGTCTCGGCGCCCGGGCCGCCGACAAGACGGAGTACTTGCCATGGCGTGAGCGCATCGCGACCCAGAAGGTGGCCAACCTGGCGAAGGCCAGAGTGACGCCGGAGTGGGACCGCGAGGTCGTGGTGGAGCTGGACCCGATGGTCCGCGCGGGTGCGGACATCACTGTGAACCAGCGTGCCCGATTGCTCGGGGCGGACCACGTGCAACGGGTCAGTCGCAGGAACTCGTCAGGGAAGGGCCAACGATGAAGATCGCTGACAAACTCCTGAACCTGGTCGGCGTCGGCCGCGAGCGTGGTCTACCGCCGCCTCGCCTGGTGGCCATCGCCGACGGCCTGCTGGTGACCGAGCGCAGTGCGGAGGCGTGGTTCCTGATCTCGGTGGCGAACACCGACCTGGCCACCGAAGCAGAGCAGGACGCCGCCTTGGACGCTGCGGTCAGCGCCGCCGCAACCATCCTGGGTGACCGGCTCAGCCACCTCAAGGTGGTCTGGGGCCGCTCCACGGGCCAGGACTACATCGACTCCATGGCCGGCCACTACCGGCTCGGCGACCACGAGGCCTGGGCGCAGACGCGCGCCGACCGCATCGACGAGATGCGGATGCCCGAGCGGTACGTCGCTCTCGGCGTCCACCTCAGCGACCGCGACCCGCGGGCGACCGCGCAGGTGCGCGGTTCGATCAGCGACGCCCTCGGGACGACGTCCTGGCGGGTCAGCGCCCGTGAGCTCGCGCACCTGGACGAGCGGGTCCGCAAGCTCGCCCGGCAGCTCGGCTCCACCGTCTGGCGGGCGCACACCGCGCCGGCCGAGGTGATCTCCTGGCTGGTCAGCCGTGAGATGCACCGCGGAGCCGTCGCCGCGCCCCGCCGCGGCCTGATCACCGGTGCCGCGCTGGCCCGGCTCACCTCGGGTCGAGTGGTGCCGTACACCGATCACCTGCGCATCTACGACACCCGCGGCCAGATCGCGGCGTACACGACTGTGCTGGCGATGACGGACTTCCCCGAGGAGCTCGAGACGCCAGGTGCGGGGGAGTGGCTGCGCACGCTGTCCGAGATCAAGGCGATCGACGACGACGGTGACGAGATCGACGTCACCGTCGAGGCGTCCGTCCGGTTCCGGGTGCTGACCAAGAAGACCGCGCGGAGCCTGGTCGACGAGACGCGCAAGAGCGCCAAGGAACAGCGCCGGTCCGCCGCGAAGGGCACTGCGGAGGAGACCGCGGACGAGATCGTCGAGACCGAACGCATCATGCGCGAGGTGAAGCGAGACATCAACCGCAGTGGCCTGACGCTGGTCGAGGACCACCCTCGTCTGCTGGTCAGCGCGGACACCCGCGAGGATCTCGAGGCGTACGTCGACGCCGTCATCGCGCACTACGCCGACCGCGGTATCACCGTGGCGCCGGGCGCGGACGAGCAGCGCGACCTGTGGCTGGAATCCCTGCCAGGCGACCAGTTGCGGGTCCCCGACCTCGGACATGTGCGTGAATCGACCGCCTTCTTCGGCTCCTGGTTCTGGGGCGGTGCGTCGATCGGTGACGCCACTGGTCCTGCCATCGGCTATCTGACCGGGTCGACGCCCGGTCTGGTGCGTTTCGACGCGGCCGCGGGTTCTGCTCTCGGTGACGCGACGACGACGCTGTTCCTGGGCCGGTCCGGTCGAGGCAAGACCACCGCCGCCATGATGGGTGGTCTCGACTCCGCCTTCGCCGGTGCCTGGGTGCCACTGCTCGACCTGAAGGGCGACGCGGCCGGCGTGTCCGCAGTCGCCGCGGAGTACGGCGTACCGACTGCTGTCATCGAGATCACGGCACAGTTCTCCGGTGCTGCGGACCTGCTGCGCGTGCTGCCCGTCGACGACGCGTTGCTACAGGCGCCCTCTCAGCTGATGCTGTTGCTGCCACCGCATCTGCGCGGTGCGGCTGAGGCTCCGGTCGTTGCCGCGACCCGCGCGGAGATCCAGTCGCCCGATCCCTCGTCATGGGGTGTCATCCAGCGCCTGTGCAACTCCGACTCGGAGACGACCCGGACCGTTGGCTTTGCGTTGCGTGACTTGGTGGAGACCGGCCTTGGTTCGGTCGTCGCCGGTCCGCCGTCCGGCCTGTCCTCGCTGACGACGAACCCTGGTCTCTGGGTCGTTCAGATGCCCGGCCTCACGCTGCCCTCACCCGAGTCGGCACCAGAGTCCTGGTCGCCGATCGAACGTGTCGGTATGGCGTGTCTGCGCGGTTGCCTCGCGTGGATGGTCCGGACGACCGGCCGTCGCGAGTTCCGTGGCCGCTCCAAGGTCGTCATCGTGCCTGAGGTCCACCTGCTGACGAAGACCCCTGACGGCGCGTCCTTCCTGGACTACATCGCCCGTGTCGGCCGTGCGCTCGGCGCGTCCCTGGTGCTGGACACCCAGGACCCCGCGTCGATCCTGAAGCTCCCGGGTCTGGTCGAGCAGATCACCACGCTGTTCGCCTTCAGTCTGCGTTCCCGCGAGCAGGTCGACTCGCTGCTCGAGCTACTCGGTCGCCCGCAGACACCGCCGTACCAGACGCTCGTCCGCGGCATCAACACCGCCGCCAACGGCAAGAGCATCCGCCACGGCCACTGCATCATGCGCGACCGCTGGGACGAGGTCGCCACCGTCCAGATCGACATCCCCAGCGAACGCGTGGCCGCCCTGCTCCGCACCACCCCCGAGTCCGAACACGACGTCCAGCCGGCTCAGCCCGTCATCGCGGCGTACGAGCCCGAAGACCCGTTCGCCGAAGACGAACAAGAAACCTTCGAACCAGCCGCCACCGCGACAGCCCAAGCCGACGCCCACACCCAACTCGCCGACGAGCCGCCGCCCACCCCCACCGAGCCGCGCCCGGCCCAGGAGCCGACCCCGGCCTACTCTCCCAACGGCTCACCGAACCCGCCCTACGCACTCGCGGCCCACACCCAGAACGGCTCATCCCACCCTGCAAAGCCCCCCGGGCACGCCCAAGACGCCTCAGCCTCAGCCAACCCCGGATACGCCCAAAACGGCTCAGCCGACCCCGCGTACGCACCAAACGGCTCGTCTGGCTCTGACTACGCACCAAACGGCTCAGCCGACTCCGCGTACGCACCAAACGGCTCGGCTGGCCCTGAGTACGCACCAAACGGCTCAGCCGAGCCTGAGTACGCACCAAACGGCTCGGCCCATCCGGCCCCCGCAGCAGAGGCACCACCTGCCCCCGCGTCGGCAGCAACCGAGCCCAACCAGTCAGCCCCGGCCTCAGCCGGCCACTCCCCGATGGCGCCAGCCGAGCCCCAAACCACCTCGGCCGACCCATCCACCGCCCCTCAGCCAGTAGCCCAGCAAAACGGCCACCCGCCTACCTCCAACGGCCACGACCACCACCACCCCACTCGCTACGAATCCCCCATCGGCCCCGATGAGGTCTACGACCAAGAGGCAGACGAAGCCGCCTACAACGAGGCCATGTACCAACCCGCCCCCAACGGCACCTCCGACAACGACCCCCAGCGATCCCCCTCCGGCAACAAGGAGCACGTCGCATGAGATGGCAGCGCCGAGCCCGCACGGCGCTAACCGTCCTCGCCATCTCCCTGATCGTCACCAGCCAGGTCGCGCTGGCAGCTGATCCCCAGCCGGGCCCCACCAACCCCGCAGGATTCGGTGACCTGCTCCCGACGCCTGACCTGACGCACGGCGACACGAGGACGCTGTTCGAGCAGTACGGTCCGATGACGTACGGACTGGACTTCGAGACCAGCATCCGCGACCCTCTGCAGGCGGTCTTCAACGGCTACGCCTACATGGTGATGATGTACATCATCGCCATCACCCGTGCGGCGATCTCGGTCGGCTGGTGGCTGTTCTCGTTCACCGATGTCAAGCCGCTGACCGACGCCACCGCGACGACGATCGGGGCCTCGAGCAATCAACTCGTCGGTTGGTTGCTTCCTTCGGCGCTCGCCTTCGGTGCCGTGGCGGCTTATACGCAACGCAGGGCGAGCGGCAGCGCGATGGGCCAGCTGGTCTGGGTGCTGGTCGCCGGCGTGCTGAGCGTCAGTTTCGCGGTGGCGCCGGCGATGTGGCTGCGCGGAATCGACGGAGCCCGCCAACTGGGCGCGGCAACCATCATGACGACCTCTGCCGACGCGATGGGGCCGACGATGCAGAGCCCGATACCTTGGCCCGAGCCCGGCTTCACCGGGACTCCGAAAGACACCCTGCTGAGAAAGTCCGCAGACGCCACCTGGCGCGGTTTTGCCGTGACGCCGTGGTGCATTGCGGAATTCGGGTCGGTGGAGGCCTGCGGCCGGTACGGGAAAGGCATGCTCGACGCGGGCACGGATGGGGACGCGCGCTCGAAGTACATCGATTCCGTCATCAAGCCGGCCGAAGGCGGCGATGACGCCGCGACGGTGAAATGGGTCAAGGGCGAGAACCCGTTCGGGCGAATTTCGGTGGTCATGCTCGCCGCGATTGCGGCGACGTTGTTCGCATTCCTGACCATCTCGTTGGCCTTCACGGCTTTGATGGCGTTCATCGGGTGTTTGCTGTTGCTGGTCGTCGGGGTCTTCTTCGCGTGCCTGTGGATCATTCCCGGCAAGCCCAGGCAATGGGGCTTGAACTGGTTCGAGGCCCTGATAGGTCTGGTGATCCAGTCGTTCCTCGCGATGCTGGTGTTCGGGACGACCTTGACCTTGGTCACCGTGATCTTCAGCCTGACCGGTGTGCTCGGGTGGCTGCCGGTCACCGGACTGGCCATTGCGGTCTTGATCGCCGCATTCAGGTTGCGCCGACTTCTCGACAACCTCACGTCGCTGATGCGGCCGGGATCCGGGAGCATCCTCCTCGGCGGTCTCGCCCGTAAGGGCGCCCTCGGGGCGTTCAGACGACTGACGGGTGCGGTGGGCGGCCGTGGGGCGGCCCCGGCCATGACAGAGCGGCGAGAGCGCAGCGGAGGCACCGGCGCGACCGGCCCGCAGACAGTTTCCTCGGTGCGCGTCTACCGGCAGGCGCCCGCCTTGAACGCTCTACCGCGTGGAGGCGCGAGCAGCTCGCCGTACGAGTTGACTCCAGGTTCTGACCGGCGGCGGACCGACGCAGCAGCAGGTCCGGCCGGACCTGCTGGTGGACAGGGCACGGCCGGTGCCGGCGGGCGACTTGCTGCCGCGGCACACCCGACAGGAAGCACCTCTGCACTCAATCTCGCCCGCTCTCGCGGTCAGGGCAAGGATGTCGACAAGCGCCGCACCATCACGGTGACCGCCGCGGGAGTCGCGGCCACGGGCAGTTCATCGACCAGCCGCGCCTCGAGGCGCGCCGCATCGGATGCGCCGAAGGGGCGGCATTCTCGGCAGACAGCGATGCCTGCGAACGAGCTCAGGCATCAGCAGCCGCGTGTCCACACGCATTCTGCGAGTCTGCGGGAGGGACCACCCAAGGGACAGCGATCGCGGCGCAAGCCACCGACCTCTCAACAGCGGAGATTCCGGGAGTACTCCACTGTCACGAAGGACGGCGTGACAATGCACGTGCCGCGCAGGTGATGCTTGATGGCTCGGAGATCACGATCGCCTCACGCCCGCCGCGAAGGTAGCGGCCGGTCACGTCACAACGCCCCGGACCCAAGTCCGCCGGAGGACATTGACGGCGGGCACCCGTCAGATCGGCGGCCGGATGCGCCCGACGGCTGGCGCTCGCTGATGAGCACGGATTACGACTATCCGGAGGAGATGGACGAGCTCAGCGGTCGCGAGCGTCGTCGTGCGAAGAAGAGCTGGCGGCGCGACGATCATGCGCAGCGTATGGCGTGGCTGCGCAGCCAACGACAGGCCGAGCCAACCAGCCCGGCGGTCATCGTCGTCCTGGTCGTCATCCTGGCCATCGTGATTCTCGGTCTGGGCGGTGGTCTGCCGCGCCTCTTCGGCGACAAGGACACGGACGGAGGATCTCCGGTTGGGCTGCTGACACCGGGAAGCACGGTCGTCCTGCCGACGGCTCCGTCCAACAATCAGTCGAGCCAAGCTGCTCCGACCGCGACGACATCGGCCCTGACGACCCCGCCACCTGAGACCCGGCGCCCATCTGCGAATGCGACAGCGTTGGCCACTGGTGTAGTTGGCGCCTGGGCTCGGGTGTTCTACACCCGCGACCCGAGCACCGAGGACTATGCCGCGCTGGTCGGCAAGGCCTCGAAGTACATGACCGAGGAAGTGGCCGCGAGCTTCACGTCGGCGGGCGATCCCACCTACGACGCCCTGAAGGCAGACGGTGGAAAGTCGACGGTCGTCTCTGCTCCGGTGAGTGCGCCGGCCGCCAACGCGGAGGCGCCCGTCGACACACCGGATCGCATCACGCGCTTCGTGAAGGTCACGATCAATGTCACGGGCAAGCATGCTCAGCGCATCGACGTACCCCTGCTTGTCATGCTCGCGAACCAGAACGGCCAGTGGGTCATCAGTGACGTGTCTGGCGGTACGGGGCCATGACGGTGGGGGATCGCGATGTTCGACGAACGTGATGTCGGTCGGGGTTTCCTGGCAGTCGCGAGCAAAAGTGTGTACGTCAAGGGCGCGGTTGCGCTTGCGGTCGTCGGGATCGTGAGTCTGTTGATGGTCGCGCCTTTCGGCGGAACGACTCAGCCGCAGGCGGCGTGCCTTCCGCTGCCACCGGGACAGGCCGGCGGCCGCGTCCCAGCAGGCTGGATCCGCAAATCCCAGCAAGACTTCGCCAAGCTCATCGACCAGGTCGCGATCGAGCGTGGTCTGCCCGGCAAGGCGACTCTGATCGCGTTGATGACGGCTCTGGTCGAATCGGACCTGCAGAACTTGTCGTACGGCGACGCAGACTCCGTTGGGTTGTTCCAGCAGCGTCCGGGAGCCGGATGGGGAACAGTCGCAGAGATCATGGATCCGCACTATGCAGCCAACGCCTTCTTCGGTGGGTCCGCAGCTCCGAACCCTCCTGGACTGGTCGATATCAACGGCTGGCCGACGATGCCTCTTGGCGACGTCGCTCAAGCTGTTCAGGTCTCGGCGTTCCCCGACCGCTATGCGCTGCGGGAGCAGGAGGCGCGACAGATCGCGTCGGAGGCGGGCATCGACCTGACCCGTGCGGGGAATCCGTATGCTGGTCGATCAGGCGCACCTCCTCCGGGTTCGGCGAATGAAGGCGTGCTGGACGATGACGACTGCGGTGGGCAAGGTGGCGGTCTGGTCGAGAACGGACCGATCAATGGGGTCTGGCCCGAGCAGAAGGCAAGTGTCACCGATCCGAGTGGCACCGGCGGCCTGGTCACACCGCGGACGGCGGCCTGGATCGCCGAGGCCCGCAAGAACCTTGGAACCCTCAGCATGAGCTGTTGGGACGCCCACGTCTGGAACCCGACCAGCGACCATCCGCGGGGGAAAGCCTGCGACGTCATGGTCGGAGCCGACGCCAGGAAGTCCGCCCCGGCTCGAGCCCGCGGCGACCAGATCGCCAACTGGGCAGTCAAGACCGCGGCGCAGACTGGGGTGCACTATGTGATCTGGTACGGCAAGATCTGGTCAGCCCGCCGCGGAACGTGGATCCCGTACAACGGCGGCGGCGTCTACAACCCCACCGACGCCACCGGCGGCCACTTCGACCACGTTCACGTGTCCGTGTTCTGACACGTACCTCACGCCTCACCCATGCAGAAGGAGAATCTCGGATGACCGGCCCCGGTGACCCACCTGAGGACAGCGCCTGGGAGTCCGGCCAACTCGAGCCCAGGCGGCCGCCGGGGCCGGGTGGTCCACCGGCCGTGCCCCCGAATCCACAGTGGATCCAGTTGCCTCCGGATGCGGCTGGAACCGGTGCCGATGCCGGTTCCCAACGCGCCCGGGTCGACGTTTCCACCGCGACTCTCCTGCTGTCGGCGTTGCCTTGGTACTTCTGGAGCTTCGCGATCGTCTCGTGGATCGTTGGGCTGCTCGGCTTCGGCTGGGGATGGATCATTGTTGTCGCCTGGATGCTGTCCGGAGCGGTTGTCTTCGTTCGGCCTGTCGAAGACATGCTTGCTCGCTACTTGTTCCGACTTCGGCAGCCGACTCTCGTGGAGGAGCAGCGACTGCAGCTGGCCTGGCGGCAGGTCATCGAACGAGCCGGTGTGCCGCAGGACAGGTACACGCTGTGGATTCAGGATTCCGAAGAGGTCAACGCAACACCGACGCCGGGACACGTTGTCGGTGTGAGCCGCTGGGCGCTCTACACACTGCCTCCGGCGCACCTCGAAGCGGCGCTGGCTCATGAACTCGGTCATCACCTGGGCGGACGGGCCTGGTTGAGCCTGCTCAGCTTCTGGTACTCGATTCCGGCGCGGTGCGCACTGATCGGAGTACGGGCACTCGGCCGGTTGATGCTGGCGGTTCCCGCCGTCGGATGTGTGGTCGTTGCCTTCGTATTGCTGGCGTACTCCGGAGTCCTCTTCGCCGTCCTGCTGCTCGATGACAGCTTGCTGCTGCCGCTGCTGTTCCTCACGCCGTTCGTCGCGCCGCCGATCCTCGCGTGGCTCAGCCGACGCGACGTGATCCGCGCCGATCGCCGCGCCGCCGAGCTCGGCTACGGTGCGACGCTCATCCAGGTTCTCTACGGCTGGCAGTTCCAGCACCAGCAGATGCTGGGGCGCGACGGCAGCCGACGGCGGCAGTTGATGTCGAGCTACCCATCTCTCACCGACCGCGCGCACGCCCTGGAACGCTTCCTGCAGTCGACCTGATCTGGTGCGTCTCCGCTGATCTGGGGGGCGCGGATCAGGACTTGGTGAACCTGACTTCGTGGGTGGTGTTGGGGGCGGTGAAAGTCAGGAGGTTGTGGGCTTCTGACTCGATCGCGGCGCGGGCGGAGCGAGTCAGTTTGATGATCGGCTCGATGTCCAGGAGAGCTGATTTCTTGGACTTCGTTTGCTTCCAGAGGGCGGTGGCTTGGCCGTTGTGGAGGAGGGAGCCTCGGGTCAGGACTTCTTGGAGGGTTAGTTGCTGGCGGGTGGGGGTGTCTATCCAGCGGGTTCGGTCGGCGTGGGAGAGGAGGAGGTTGTCGAATTCGGGGAGGAAGCGAGTGGGGGCGGGAGTGTCTTCGGCGGGGAGGGTGATGGTGGGGAGGTCGTAGAGGGTTCGGCCGGTGGTGGCGTCGGTGTAGGTGCGGAGGTCCAGGCGGTCGAAGATCTCGGCGAGGCGGGTGAGGCCGGACCAGGTCTGGGCGTCGGCGACCGAGGCGGGGCCGTACGCGGCCAGGTAGCGCAGGACGAGCCGCTCGAGGGACGGGACCGGGTCGGTGGAGGCGGCGGGGTCGACGGGGGAGTCGAGCCAGAGGTCGGCGGTGGACATGGCGGGGTTGCCGCCCTTGCCCCAGATGCCGCGTGGCGGGGTCTGGATGGTGGGGAGGAGGCAGCGTACGGCGTGGGCCAGTGCGGCGGGTTCGCGGTCGGGCCAGAGTGGGCCGAGGTGTTCACGCAGTTGTACGGCGGTCGCCGGGCCTGCGGTCATGCGGTCGATGCCGGCTCGCAGTACGGCGTCGATGTCGAGCCCCTCGAGACGGTGCCGACCATAGGTCATGTTCTGGAACACCTCGCGCTCGAGCCGCGGCTGGATCAGCGGGCGGAACGCGAGAAAGTCGCGGCTCGACATCAGGTGGATCGTCGCCCGCATCATCGAACCGCGGACGGCCTGCCGGTCCTCCAGCAGCTTGGCGAGTTCCTCGGGCTGGAAGGACTGCAGTCGCGTCCACAGCCCGACGTACGGCGCGAGTGGTGACTGTGCCTGCATACCGACGAGGTGCTCGATCGCCTCCAGCGCGGTCGCATCCCGGCGTTCGAGCAGCCACTGCCGCTCCAGGGTGGCGCGACTCAGGGCCTGCAGGCTCAGCTTGGTCATGGCCGGATCCTCTCCTGTACGTCGGGTTCGACGCTACGAGAAGAAGCGGCCAGGTTCGGTCCTCTACTCGATACGACGATCGCCGATCGTCAGCGTCAAGTGGCGACCGTCAGGCCAAGGCCGGCCACGAAGGTGGTGAGGAGTCGCTGGCCGAGAGGCCACAGACCGAGATCGCTGTCGGAATTGATGTGGCCTTGGCGGCCGGTGGTGACAAGAGGGACGGTCCAGTTGACGGCGAGGCGGGCCGCGGCTTCCACGGTGCAGTACGGGTCGTCGTCGCTGGCGACCAGTACGGCGGGGAGGCGTAGGGGACTGGGCTCGAGGCCGGCAAAGGTCGGGAGAAGCGTGATCGGGAATGAAGGTGCGCGTTGGTCCGGTGGCGCGACCATGAAGACTCCACGCACGTGCGGTGCCGCACTCGTGGTCAGCCAGTGAGCGGCGGCGTAGCAGCCGAGGCTGTGCGTGACGAGGACAACGTCGTCGTCGGCGTGCTGACGGACCGCGTGGTCGATCGCGGCAGTCCAGTCGTCGCGGTCGGGATGCGTCCAGGATGCCGGCGCGATGCGGGTCGAGTTGGCGAGCCAGGCGGATTCCCAGGCGGACTGCCAGTGGTTGTGATCGGAGCCGTTCAGGCCGGGGACGATGATGAAATGCATGAGACGGCTCCCAAGAGGTGATCAGAGATGGCACCATCATGGTGCTGGTCATTGGCAGGGAGACGTGTCAGCTGATGGATCGAAGGCAGATGAGCGAATCGAACACGAATTCATTGGATGCGATCGACCGGGAGATCCTGGCGATCCTGCAGACCGACGGGCGGTTGAGTGGTGCCGACATCGGGCGGAAGGTGAATCTGTCGCAGCCGGCAGTGTCGGCGCGGATTCAGCGGCTCGAGCGGTCCGGCGTGATCACCGGCTATCAAGCGATCGTGGATCCGGCCCGGATCGGGCTCAACATCCACGCGGCGGTGCGGGTCCGGACGCTGCATGCGCGGATCCCGGAGGCACTCGAACTGTTCGCCGGTCTGCCGGAGATCACCGCGACGTACCGGCTGACGGGTGAGGACTGTTTCCTCCTCGACGTCCACACGCCTGACGCCGGCCGGCTGGAGCAAGTGGTCGACGCCATCGGGCGTCTCGGACCGGTCAGCACCTCGCTCGTCCTGCGCAACTACCCGACCAAACCTCTCGCGACGGGGTGAAGGCGGCAACCCGGCCGGCCCTGCGGGCGGTTGACAGGTTTTCCCTTGCGGGCGCGGAACGACGGGGGCTATCGCTTCCCAGCAGGCAGTGAGGCGAATTAGGGTCTCGACGGACTGTAGTTGTTGCATCACGCAACACGAACGGGTTCGTCGACTGTGGGAGGGAACGTATGACGAAACGCCGCAAGGCGGTCGTGGCCGTCACCGCCGGACTGGCCACCATTTCGCTCGGGCTGTCCGTCACCAGCGCCGCGGGGGCCGCGCCGGAGGCCACGACCCTGGGCAACCTGAAGTTGATCAAGACCAAGACGTCGCTGCTCGGCAAGCACTACTGGTACCAGCAGACCTTCAAGGGCCTGCCTGTCGTCAACGGGTACTACGCCAAGCACGAGACCAAGGCCGGCGGTGTCGAGATCGCCGACGGGCGGGACGCCATTCCGGCCGATCTGGACGTGTCGGCGAAGGTGCCCGCGGCAACAGCCACCAGCAGCGCGAACAGCGTCGTCAGCGCTCGGGCCGCCCGGGCCCGGATCGCCGGGCCGCACAAGGACGCCGTACCGGCGCCGACCGCCACCCAGGGCGCGGCCCAGCTCGCCGTCGTCGGCGGCAAGGACGCGCGGGTGGTGTGGAAGGTGACCAGCAAGTCGGCCGAGGGTGTCAGCCAGTCCCTGGTCGACGCCAAGAGCGGCACCGTGGTGGAGTCGAAGGTGGTCAGCCAGAACGTCGACGGCCACGGCTCGGTGTTCGACCCGAACCCGGTGGTCAGCGAGAAGAACGAGAAGCTGACCGACCAGAACGACAAGAACCAGGACGCCCTGTTCCTGGCGCAGAAGAACGTGATCCTGCGGAACCTGGACGGCTCCGGCAAGCTCAACGGCACCTACGTGAACATCGCCGAGGCCAAGGGCGGGGTCGCACAGAACACGAACAACAACTTCGTCTACCAGCGCGCGAACAACAAGTTCGAGCAGGTGATGGCGTACTACCACGTCAACCAGACGCAGGAGTACATCCACCAACTGGGCTTCACTGAGGTGAACAACGAGTCGCAGGACTTCTCGATCAACACCTTCGCCGGCGACAACTCGTTCTACTCCCCGGACGACGACATGATCACGATGGGCGAAGGCGGCGTCGACGACGCCGAGGACGCCGAGGTGATCTGGCACGAGTACGGTCACGCGATGCAGGACGACGTCGTGCCGGGGTTCGGTGCGACGGTCGAGGCCGGCTCGATCGGTGAGGGCTTCGGCGACTACTGGGCCGTCACCATGTCCGAGCCGGTCAGCAAGGGCTTCGAGCTGCCCTGCGTGATGGACTGGGACGCGACGTCGTACACCAGCACCGAGCCGCACTGCCTGCGTCGTACCGACACCGGCAAGACCACCGACGACATCGTCGGCGAGGTGCACGACGACGGTGAGATCTGGTCGAACGCGCTCTGGGACATCAACCGGGCGCTGGGCCGGACCAAGGCCAACAAGGTGATCCTCGAGGCGACGTTCTTCTACGACCCGGACACCTCGTTCGCCGCCGCGGCCCAGGACACCGTCCAGGCCGCCCGGCTGCTCTACGGCAAGCCCGCCGCGCAGCAGGTGACCGACGCCTTCAAGGCGCGCAAGATCCTCTGACGGTCGCACCAGGTTGTGCGCCCACGACTACTGTGGGCGCATGACCTGGAGTACGGCGGACATCCCCGACCTGACCGGACGACGGGCGCTGGTCACCGGCGCCACCAGCGGCCTCGGGTACGAGACGGCGCTCGAACTGCTGAGGCACGGCGCCGAGGTGCTCATCGGTGCGCGCAATCCGGAGAAGGCCGCCAAGGTCTCCCAAGCCCTTGCCGACGCATCCGGCCGGCTGCCCACCGTCGTCGAGCTGGACCTGGCCGATCTGGCGAGTGTCGAGCAGGCGGCCGGCAAACTCACAGCGACGTACAACACGCTCGATCTACTCGTGAACAACGCCGGCGTGATGGCGACGCCGTACCTGCAAACCAAGGACGGGTTCGAGCTCCAGATCGGCACCAACCATCTCGGGCATTTCGCCCTCACCGGCCGGCTGCTGCCGTTGCTGCTCGAGGCACCCGCGGCCCGGGTCGTGACGGTCAGCTCATTCGTGCACACGACTGTCCGCGGGATCGCGCAGGCGGACTTCCGGCGACCCGCCGGCGGCTACTCCAAGTGGGACGCGTACGGGAAGTCGAAGCTCGCCAACGTGCTCTTCATGCTCGAGCTCGACCGCCGCGCCCGCGCTGCCGGTGTGAAGCTGCTCAGCGCCGGCGCACATCCCGGCTACGCGTCCACCCACCTGCAGGCCTACGGCCCCGAGCTCGCGGGGCAGCGGTTCATGGCCAAACTGATGGCCATCGGGAACACGCTGTTCGCGCAGTCCGCCGCCGCAGGTGCCTGGCCGAGCCTGTTCGCTGCGACCGATCCTGACCTGCGTCCCGGCTCGTACGTCGGCCCAGGCTTCCTCGGGTTCCGCGGCAAACCGGCGATCGCGCTCCCCACCCGCACCGCGCAGGACCCCGACCTGGCCAAGCGCCTGTGGGAGTGGTCGATCGAGGCAACCGGCGTGGATCCGGCACTCACCGTGCCGAGATAGTGACACAGCGGCAGCTTTCTGGTTACCCTCCGGTAATTCTCGATGGTAGTCCGGACGCCGGAGGTCTCACATGCGCAGACTCGCAGCCGCCCTCGCTGTTGTCCTTGCCGTTGCGCTGGCCCTGATCACCATCGGTCCGCGTGCCGAGGCCGATCAGTCCGCGGCAGGCTTCAGTACGTCGTACCAGCGCATCCCCGGGGTGGACGGGACCGGGATCGGCGCCGTCGTGCTGACGCCGACAGGACAGGGCGACGGGCCGTTCCCGCTCGTCGTGATGCCGTCGAGCTGGGGCGTGCCGAACGTCGAGTACGTCGGTCAGGGCGCGAAGCTGGCCAAGTCCGGGTTCCAGGTCATCGCGTACTCGAGTCGCGGCTTCTGGGATTCCGGCGGCGGCATCGACATCGCCGGCCCGCCGACCGTCACCGACGTCAGCAAGGTGATCGACTGGGCCGATCAGCACACGCCGGCCGACACCGGCCGCGTCGCGGCGGTCGGGATCTCGTACGGCGCCGGCACCTCGCTGCTCGCGAGTGCGCAGGACCCTAGGATCAAGGCGGTCGGCGCGATGAGCGGCTGGGCCGACCTGATCGCGTCGCTCGATCCGAACGACACGGTCGCGCTCCAGTCCGTCGCCGGTCTGCTTGCCCTCGGCAACATCACCGGCCGTCCGGGTCCGGAGATGGCGTCGCTGCAGACCAAGTTCGTCACCGGGAACTTCGACGGCGCGATCGCCGAGGCCAAGCAGTTGGCGCCGGTCAGGTCGGCCGCGACGATGGTCGACCGGATCAACGCGAAGGCGCCGGCGGTGTTTCTGGCCAACGCGTTCGAGGACTCGATCTTCCCGCCCTCGCAGTACACCGACTTCTTCAGCCGGCTGACCGGCCCGAAGCGGCTGCTGCTCGCGCACGGCGACCATGCGACCCCTGAGGTGCCCGGCGCGATCGGTCTGCCCAACGAGACCTGGGACGAGCTCGCGGCCTGGCTGCGGCACTACATCGCCGGCGCGGACAACGGCGCCGACGCCGAGGCGCCGGTGCAGCTGAAGTCGCAACGTGGCGTGTGGCGTGGGTACCCGAGCTGGGCCGCCGTCGGACAGCCGCGTACGGCGTACCTCACCAAGCCGACCGGGTTGTCGCGCACCGGCAGTCTCCAGTCGCAGGCCTCGACGGGGTGGACCAGTAGCATCGCCGCTGGTGTGCCGACCCTTGCGGACAGCGGCGTGGTGCTCGTTTCCGGCGCGCTGCAAGGGCTTCTGTCGATCCCGACCGCGGTCGCGACTCCGCTCGTGGACAGGTCGTTCGCGGGCGTCTGGTCCGGCCCGGTCTACACCAGTGGCGCCGTGGTCAACGGCACGCCGAAGCTGCATCTGACGGTCAAGCCGTCCGGTGCGAACACGTCGCTCTTCGCGTACCTGTACGACGTCAACGCGCTCGGCGTCGGCTCGCTGATCACGCACAAGCCGTTGACCCTGCGCGGCGCGACGGCAGGCAAGGCGGTGCCGATCGACGTGCGACTCGAGGCGACGAGTTGGGAGGTCCCGGCCGGCGATCACCTGGTTCTCGTGGTGGACACGGTCGACCCGCGCTACCTCGGCCGGAGCGCTCTCGGCACATCGGTCACCTTCAGCTCCCCGGCGAGCGACCCGTCCTGGATCAGCATCTCGTGATTCACTGACCAGGCAAGCTCAGAGTGCTGAATAGTCAACCCACCAAGGGATCCGCGCCCTGACGACGGTCCCGGCCGCTGAGGCGGGCGGGTTCGGGGTGCGAAGTCGTCGCGTCTCACCGATCCTGGTAGGTACTGCCAACCATGGGAGGTGACAGTGCAATGGCCGCTCCCAGCCATGCGCTCGCGCCCACCTCGGTGAGCAGGTTCCGGCCACCCCGCTTCGGGCTCGGCGGTTCGCGTCTCGGCGAACCGCCGGGGCCGGACGGTGACGCGGCCGCGGTCGCCACCGTGGACGCGGCGTACCAGGCCGGCATCCGGTTCTTCGACACCTCTCCGGCGTACGGAGAGTCGGAACGACGTCTCGGTACGGCGCTGCAACAGCGACCGCGCAGTGAGTTCCTCGTGTCCACCAAGGTGGCGGGTGAGGAGGCCGGTGGGTCGGTGCGGGCGAGTGTGAAACGGCTCGGGCTCGCAGTCGACGTGGTGCTCGTCCGAGATCCCGACGAGGCCGCGATCGAGGCGGCGTACCCGGTGCTGGACGAGTTGCGGCGTAGGGGAGAGATCAAGGCAATCGGGGTGGCCTCGGGGGACTGGCGGTTGCTCGATGGGCTGGTGCGCGATGTGGACCTGGATTGTGTGCTGCTGTCCGGGCAGTACTCGCTCCTCGATCAGTCCGCGGCGCCGCTCCTGGATCGTTGCCTGGCTCGCGGTATCTCGGTGATCGTGTCCGGGATTCTGACCCGGCCGATCCTGCAGAGCGAGAAGTCCAGCGATCCCGTCGCGATCCGGGCCCGGCGGATCGCCGCGGTCTGCGAGCGGTACGGCGTTTCGTTGCCGCAGGCAGCACTCGCCTTCCCGGCAAGGCATGCCGCGGTCACGTCCGTGCTGATCGCCGCGGCCAGCCCGGCCGAGATCCGCGCCGACGCGGCCCTGGTGCGGCAGCCGGTGCCGGCCACCTTGTGGCGGGATCCGGAATTGCTGCGATTGGTATCCTGACGGCAGGTTCCGCGGTCTGCGGTTCCCCGGTCGAGTGGCGTCGTACCCGGTCCACGACAAGACGACGCCCGCCCCAGGAGGGGCCACCCCGATGCATGCCATCGACATTCTCGAGATCGCCGGCGCGGTCACCATTCTGGTCGCCTTCGCGGCCGCCCAGGCGGGCAAACTCCGTCAGCGCACGCTCGCGTACCAACTGCTCAACCTGCTCGGCTCAGGGGTGCTCGCGGTGATCGCCGCGGTCGAGTCCTCGTGGGGTTTCCTGCTCCTCGAGGGCAGCTGGGCCGTGATCAGCCTGATCGGCCTGCTCACCCTCAACCGAGGCCGCGAGCCGGCCACGCACTGAGCCGCAGGCACTGAGCCGCACTGAGCCGGCCACGCACCGACGCCGGCCAGTGAAGTGCCGGGGTCAGAACTTGTCGCCGGGGTTGGTCGGCGGCGTCCCCGTAGTCGGCGTACCCGTGGGAGTCCCGCCCGTCGGGGTCTGGCTCGTGCTCGGCGTCGGTCCGGACGATCCGGTGTTCGGCGGCGGGGTGGTCGGGGTCACTGTCACCGTCACCGTGTTGCTCGGCGTCGGGATGACCGGCTCCGGCTCCAGCGGCTCGGCGTTGCGGAACAGCAGCCAGGCCAGGAACACGGCCAGCACCATGATGAGCGCCATCGTCGCGAGCGCGAAGATCAGCGCCCAGCGCGACGCCGGGCGCAGGATGTTCGGCCACGGCAGCGGCCAGATCCGGAACAGGCCCGGCCGGCGGCGGCCCTCCCAGTAGTGCCGGAAGTCCGGTCCGCGGACCCGTCCGTTGTGCGGGATCCGGTCCATCAGTACGGCGGACAGCACGTCCTCGCCGCGGCGCTCCGCGATCAGCCGCTCGTCCGACGCCGCGCTGGTCCCGTCGTCGGT
Organism: Kribbella sp. NPDC050281; assembly: GCF_040655855.1. Classification (NCBI taxonomy): domain Bacteria; kingdom Bacillati; phylum Actinomycetota; class Actinomycetes; order Propionibacteriales; family Kribbellaceae; genus Kribbella; species Kribbella sp. NPDC050281. The sequence continues at coordinate 93,787 of NZ_JBFAKS010000040.1, forward strand.
CCGGATCGGGCCGAGCGCGACCCACAGCGCCAGGTCGTCGTCGTCCGAGTCGTTGTGCGCCAGTACGGCGTCGTCCGGCAACTCGTCGACGGCGTTCACGAACCGGTCCCGGGCAGCCGCGTCGTCCGCGGAGCCCTCGGTCATCATCGCGACCACCGCGCTCCGGCCGTCGTCGGCGCTTGCGGTGTACAGGTAGCCGGCCGCATTCGCGCCGAGGCGGCCGCGCAGCCAGTACTCGCCGACCCGCGGCGGATCCTCCGGCAGCAGCGGCAGTGCCTCCGGGATCACCCGCGCAGGCGCGTCGTCCGGCGTGTCCGCCGTACGCACCTCAGCCTGTGATTCCGTCGCAGTCATCACCTCCAATCCCACCACATCCCTGGTAGCACTGTCGCCACCGGGAGAACTCACCCGCTGTGACGGCCCAGGTCGAGGCTTGTGAATTTGGGTCGATGGGGAGGATGGGGAAAGGACCTGGTGGGCCGTCGGCCCGGCGGACCCGGGGATCTGATGGAATGGCCGGAGTTGTGAGTGCGCCGCAGCAGCGACGCGGCGCGGAGATGACCAAGGTCCGAGCGCGGACCCCGGAAGGACAGGCATGACCGAAACCACTGTGCCAGCTGGATCGGTGGCCCAGCAGTCCCGGCTGATCGGCGAGGCCGTCACCGAGGTCAAGCGGGTGATCGTGGGCCAGGAGCACATGGTCGAGACGCTGATGGTCTCGCTGCTCGCCAAGGGCCACTGCCTGCTCGAGGGCGTGCCCGGCGTCGCCAAGACGCTGGCGGTGCGGACCTTCGCGTCGGTGGTCGGTGGCACGTTCGCCCGGATCCAGTTCACCCCCGACCTGGTCCCGTCCGACATCGTCGGCACCCGGATCTACCGGCAGACCCGGGAAGCGTTCGACATCGAACTCGGCCCGACGTTCGTGAACTTCGTGCTCGCCGACGAGGTGAACCGGGCCCCGGCCAAGGTGCAGTCCGCGATGCTGGAGCTGATGGCCGAGCGGCAGGTGTCGATCGGCGGCCAGACCTTCCCGATGCCGAAGCCGTTCATCGTCATCGCCACCCAGAACCCGATCGAGTCCGAGGGCGTCTACCCGCTGCCCGAGGCGCAGCGGGACCGGTTCCTGGTCAAGATCGACGTACCCCACCCGCGCGGGCACGAGGAGTTCGAGATCCTCCGCCGGATGAGCGTCGACCCGCCGGAGCCCCGGCAGGTGCTCAAGCCGGAGACGATCCTGGAGCTGCAGCGGTCCGCGGATCAGGTCTTCGTCCACAACCTGGTCGCGGAGTACGCAGTCCGCCTGGTGATGGCGACCCGGACACCGTCCGACTTCCACCTGCCCGACCTGGAGCCGATCATCGAGCTCGGTGTCAGCCCGCGGGCCACCCTCGGCATGATCGCGGCCGGGCGGGGTCTGGCACTGATCCACGGCCGCGACTACCTGCTGCCGAGCGACATCCAGACCGTTGCGCTGGACGTGATGGGTCACCGGCTCGGCCTGACCTTCGACGCGGTCGCGGACAACATCGACCCGCGCGCCGTGATCGAGCGCATCCTGGCCACGGTCCCGCCGCCCCAGCCGGTCTGGCGCGACGGCAACGACGGCACCGGCCGCCCGGAGTTCGTCTAGTGGCCAACCGTCCGGATCCGCGGGCTGCGATGACGATCTCGCAGCTCGCTCCCGAGCGTGCACTCCGGCGGCTGGAGCTGACCGTCGTACGGCGGCTCGAGGGGTACCTGCACGGGGAGCACCTCGGCCTGCTGCCGGGGCCTGGCACCGAGCTGGCCGAGGCCCGGGAGTACCAGATCGGTGACGACGTACGACGGATGGACTGGGCCGTCACCGCCCGTACGACGATTCCGCACGTGCGGGACCTGATCGCGGACCGGGAGCTGGAGACGTGGGCCCTGGTGGACCTGTCCGGGTCGATGGATTTCGGGACGTCGCAGCTGGAGAAGAGAGAGTTGGCCGTCGCGGCCGTCGCCACGGTCGGGTTCCTCACCCATCGGCTGGGGGACCGGTTCGGTGGCCTGATGCTGCGTGACTCGGCGCTGCGGCGCTGGCCGGCCCGGTCCGGGCGGCTGGCCCTGTACGGATTGCTGCGGGCGCTGCTGGCCGAGCAGATGGGCGACCAGGAAGCGCATCGCAGCGATCTGGCCGCAGCCCTCGAATCGATGGCCCGGACTCAGCGCAAGCGGGGTCTGCGCGTGGTCGTGTCCGACTTCCTCACCCCTCAGGACGGTGAGGTCGACAGCCGGCTGGAGCCGTCCTGGGAGCGTGCGATGCGCAAGCTCACCGCCCAGCACCAGGTGCTCGCGGTGGAGATCGTCGACCCGCGCGAGCTCGAACTGCCGAACATCGGCGTGGTCACGATCGGCGATCCCGAGACCGGCGAGGTGCGGGAGATCGACACCCGCCGGCGCAAGATCCGGGAGGCGTTCGGGCTGGCCGCACTCGCGCAACGGGAACGAACCCGGATCGCCCTGCGTAGGGTAGGTGCGGGGCACCTGGTCCTGCGGACCGATCGGGACTGGGTCGCCGACACCGTGCGGTTCGTGCTCGCCTACCGGCGAGTGGCGCCCCGCCTGCACCAACCGCCGAAGGGAGTGGCTCGCTGATGGAGTTCCTGTCTCCGGCCAGACTGTGGTTCCTGCTCATCATCCCGGTCGTGCTCGCGGCGTACATCTTCCTGCAGCACCGCCGCTCGCAGTACGCGCTGCGCTTCACCAACATCGCCCTGCTGGACCGGGTCGCGCCGCGCCGGCCGCAGTGGCGGCGGCACCTGGCCGTCGGGCTGGCGCTGCTGTCCGCGCTGTCGTGCATCGTGGCGTTCGCGCAGCCCAAGGACAAGGTCAAGGTGCCGCGCGAACGGGCCACCATCGTGGTCGCGGTCGACGTGTCGCTGTCGATGATGGCGACCGACATCGAGCCGAACCGGCTGGAGGCGGCGAAGAAGTCGGCGAAGAACTTCATCAACCAGTTGCCGGGCAAATTCAACGTGGCCCTGGTCAACTTCGCCGGTACGGCGTCCATCATCGTGCCGCCGACCACCGACCGGGCGACCGTACTGCGTTCCGTCGACGGCCTGGAGCTGGCCGAGTCGACGGCGACCGGCGAGGGCATCTTCACCTCACTGCAGGCACTCACGCAGGTCCCACCGGACCCTGACCACCCGAACGACCCGGCCCCGGCCCGGATCGTGCTGCTGTCCGACGGGAAGCGGACAGTCGGCCGGACGGCGCAGGAGGGTGCGCAGGCCGCGAAGGCGAAGAACACCCCGGTGTACACGATCTGCTTCGGCACCGACTCCGGCTTCATCGAGATGGACGGCATCCGCCAGCGGGTCCCACCGGACCGCGCCGAGCTGCGTAGCGTCGCCGAGATCAGCGGCGGCGAGGCGTACACCGCTGAGTCCGCGGGTGAGCTCGAGGACGTCTACAAGGACATCGGCTCCTCGGTCGGGTACGACGAGGTGGACAAGGAAGTCACCGCCCGGTTCGCCGGCATCGCCATGCTCTTCACCCTGGCCGCCGCCGGCGCGTGCATCGCCCTGGCCTCGCGGTTCCCGTAACCCCGACCAGAAGCGCGACACGGCCGTGATGTAGTTGACACGGCGAGGTTGCTGGTGTTGGAGGGGGCGGTGGTGCAAGATGTACGCAGTTGGTCTGCTGGGATCGAGTAGTTGTTCGAGAACGCTGGGGAAGGCGCCCCTCGAGCACAGGAGGTCCCGGTGGCGACGACTCGTGGCGTTCTTTACGTCCACACGGTGCCGTCAGCGTTGTGCCCGCATGTCGAGTGGGCCGCGGGCGGCGTACTCGGCGTGCCTGTGAAACTTGACTGGACGCCGCAGCCCGCAGCTCAGGGCACCTACCGGGCCGAGCTGTCCTGGCAGGCCGAGGCAGGGACAGCGGCCAAGCTGGCTTCCGCGCTGCGCGGATGGCAGAAGCTCCGGTTCGAGGTGACCGAGGAGCCGAGCAACGGCGTCGAGGGCGAGCGGTACTCGTTCACGCCCGACCTCGGTGTCTTCCACGCGACGACCGGTGTCCACGGCGACATCATGGTGCCCGAGGAGCGGCTGAAGGCCGCGATGCTGAAGGCCGCCAGCGGTGAAGCCGACCTGACCGAGGAGGTCGAACGCTTGCTCGGTCGCCCTTGGGACGACGAGCTCGAGCCCTTCCGGTATGCCGGCGACGGGGCACCGGTCCGATGGCTCCATCAGGTCGTCTGAACGGAACCTGAGAACTTCAGAAGAAAGCCATGAACGGCACGACATCCCCGAACTTTTCGATGAGACTGAGCATCAGACATCCCACCAGGGTGGGAGGGGCCGTGGCCGCTGGGGCCACCGGGTGTCGGGACACCCCCGGTTGTCGAACAACAGCGGCCGCACCACGTGAAGGGGGGGGGGCCCCGGGGGGCCGCCCCCACCACACGCGACAACCCCGTC
>NZ_JBFAKS010000041.1:0-94703 GCF_040655855.1 Kribbella sp. NPDC050281
ACCATGGTGTCTGCCATGGCGACGTGACTCTCGACAACGTTTTGCTGACACCGCAGGGACTGCTCTTGCTCGACTTCGACCTCGCCGCGATCGGCTTTAAATGATGGCTGCTTCTAAGCCAACATCCTGGCTGTCTATGCCTTCCCACATCGTTTCCCACTTAACCATGACTTTGGGACCTTAGCTGGCGGTCTGGGTTGTTTCCCTCTTCACGACGGACGTTAGCACCCGCCGTGTGTCTCCCGTGATAACATTCTTCGGTATTCGGAGTTTGCATCGGTTTGGTAAGCCGGGATGGCCCCCTAGCCGAAACAGTGCTCTACCCCCGAAGATGAGTTCACGAGGCGCTACCTAAATAGCTTTCGGGGAGAACCAGCTATCTCCCGGTTTGATTGGCCTTTCACCCCCAGCCACAAGTCATCCGCTAATTTTTCAACATTAGTCGGTTCGGTCCTCCAGTTAGTGTTACCCAACCTTCAACCTGCCCATGGCTAGATCACCGGGTTTCGGGTCTATACCTTGCAACTAATCGCCCAGTTAAGACTCGGTTTCCCTACGGCTCCCCTATACGGTTAACCTTGCTACAAAATATAAGTCGCTGACCCATTATACAAAAGGTACGCAGTCACACCACGAAGGTGCTCCCACTGCTTGTACGTACACGGTTTCAGGTTCTATTTCACTCCCCTCGCCGGGGTTCTTTTCGCCTTTCCCTTGTCTCTTCCTTGCGGATTGGCTTGCGTCTCGAACGTATGTTCTAATAGACGCTCAGCGCCAGCCCGCTCACGGCGGGCGATGTTCACAAGGAGATCGCCGCAACGATGACTGTAGACACTCTGGCAGTAGAAGCGCCGTCGGACGTCGCCGACACTCCCGACACCCTCACTCCGACGGACGCCACCCCGGACAACGCTCCGGCGCCCGACGCGCCTGCAGCGGACAAGCCGAAGAAGGCTCCGGCGAAGAAGGCCGCGAGCAAGAAGACCAAGACCCTCGAGCTGACGCTGACCGTCACCGGCACCGCCGACGGCGAGTGGCACGCCGAGCTCAAGCAGGGCAGCACCTACCTGGCCCGCAACCTCGCCGTCGCGGCCGCCGCGGTCTCCCGCGCCGCCAAGGAACTGCACGAGGACCTCTCGACCCCGATCGACGAGGTCATCGAGGCCGCGCGTGAGCAGCAGGCCGCCAAGGTCGCCGCCCTCGAAGCCGAACTGGAAGCCGCCCGCAAAGCCCTCGCCGACCTCGCGGACTGACCACCGTCGGCTGACTGCGGCAGCGACCGCCCCGGATCCCAGCCGAGAACAACCGCTTGAACGACAACCGCTTGACGACAGCGGCTTGAACGGCAATTGCTGCAGCGACAACGGCTGACGTTTGGTGCTTTCCACCCGTCCGGCAACGGGCATGTAGGCGCCTCCCCGCACAAGGGTGGGAAGTACCAAACGGCAGCTACCCGCAGACACCGCGGCGGCCGCGGCAGCGGCTTCAGCACGCAGACCCCGCAACAAAATGTGACGAACCCGGCGCGCCGTACCTCTGGGCGCGGTCGTGATCGAGGCCTTACCGTAATTCCCTGGGCCGATCCTCCTGGGCCCTGGCCGCTCCCGAAGTGAAGGGGTCAGATGAGCGCTTTTCAGGACATGGGATCGCTGTTGCTGGTCCGCGGCGCGGACGAGCTTGAGCACGCGGGCGGGAGCCTGTACGTCCACCTCCACCGCGTCGCCAAGCGCCTCACCACCCTCGGGGCCTCCGACACGCTGGTCCTGGCCGGCCTCGCCCACGCCGCCTACGGGACCGACGGTTTCCCCACCCACCTGTTCGACTGGCAGAACGAACGCCCGGTCCTGGAGGCCGTCATCGGCCCCGAAGCCGAGCAGATCGTGTACCGCTACGGCGCGTGCGACCGCGAAACCACCTGGCGCGACCTGGCCGAGCACCGCACCGTCACCGACCGCTTCACCGGTACGTCGGAGGAGCTCTCCACCGCGGATCTCCGGGACTTCGTCGATCTGACCATCGTCAACGAACTGGACGTCCTCGACCACGCTCCGGACCTGGCCCCGAAACTCCACCAGTTCCTCCAGGAACAACTCCCGCGATGGCAGTCGCTGGCCTCCCCCGCTGTCCTCACCGAGGCCAACCGAGTCGTCCAGGTCTGACCAACCTGGCCACCGTGCCGTTGCCGGGCGGCCGGAGTACCTGGAAAACGCCTGCGCGCCGACGCATGATCGGTACATGGCCAGGTATGAAGTGGTTGCTCGCGCAAAGACCAATCGACTGTCCAACGCCGACTACATCGACCTTGCGTTCAAGTCGTACGCACTGGACGCGGGCATGCGCCTCTGCCGGGTCGAGGACCTGCCCGACGGGACGATCGCGATCGTCCTCCAGCACAAGCTCTCGACGCGCAAGCACGACGCTGCCTGCGCGATGGCCAACCGCAGCCTGGCTCAGCTAGGCATCCCGGCACACCAGGTCGAGCAGATCGACCTTCACCGTCTCTCCCGCAAAGGCCGCACCCTCGTGCGCTCCTGGTCCGGCCCCGGCAACCCACCCGGCCCAGACCCCAGCGGCGACCGCGAACCCCGCCACCCCAAGCCCAACCCCCCACACCTCTCCATCCACCTCGACCTCCCCAAGAGCTGACACCCGGGCGCTCGAGTCGTGGATCCAGGTCCCTGATCGGGGATTCCGCGCACACAATTCCACGACTCGGCGTGCCGAAGCACGCCACCGCGCGACCGCCTGTGGATAAGCGGCGCGGGCGGGGTGCGGGGTCGGACAGAGTGGAGGGATGCTCGGAGAGATTTTCACGGCGGCGCAGGCGCGGAGGGCAGGAACGTCGCCCGGAATACTGCGCAGCGGCCGCTTTCGGAGGGTCGTGGGATCGGTCTATGCGCCGGCCGAGGTTCTCCTGACGCCACGTGTGCGTGCCGCGGCGGCTCTGCTACTCGCGCCCGGTGGGGTGATCAGTCATCACACGGCGCTGGGGCTGTGGTGCGGGACGGGACCGACCTCGGGCGAACTGCATCTCAGCGTCCGGCGCGATCCCCATCGGGTGGTGCCACGAGTTCGCGGCCTTCGGGTTCATGAAGTCCGCAATCTGGAGGGAGTGCCCGCGCTCGGTGTCCCGGTGACACCACCGGAGCGCACGTTCCTCGACCTCGCGTCGTACTGCGACCTGACCGAGCTCGTCACGGCCCGGCGATGCACTGGTACGCCGTACGGATGTCGACACCGCAGGCCTGATCGAGTCTGCGACCGCGGCGGTCGGCGTTCGCGGCATCCGATTGGCGCGGCGGGCTGCGACTCTGGTTCGACGGGGCGTCGACTCACCGATGGAGTCTCGGCTCCGGCTGTTGCTCGTGCTCGACGGGCTGCCTGAGCCCGAGGTCGGGCGGGTCGTCCTCGACTCCGACGGAGGCTGGTTGGCCCAGCCCGACCTCTGCTACCCGGAGTTCAAGATCGCGATCGAGTACGACGGCCGCCACCATGCGCGGGACCTCGGGCAATGGCGGCGCGACATCCGCCGCCGGGAGAACCTCGAACGCGAGGGCTGGCTGGTGCGCGTCATCACAGCCCACGACCTCCTCCACGCCCCCGGCACTGTCGTGGCCCGCATTTCCCAAGACCTCCGTGCACGTGGACATCGAGTCGTGGATATCGGAGGAAATCGTGACCGATGCGCACCCGAATCCACGACTCGGTGGAGACGTCAGGGTGTGATGACTTCGAAGCGGGTGGCGTAGCGGGTGCCTAGGAGGGTGCCGGCGGGGCGGGAGACGCCTTCGAGGAACTCGGTCGGGTCGAAGTGCGGCCAGTTCAGGCCGTCGATGTAGACCCTGTGCGCGTTCAGCGACTGGACGCCGATGTCGAACGTGTCGGTGGTGTCGACGGCGTGCTTGGCGTTGGGTGAGCCCGCGGCCCAGACCTGCCGTACGCCGCCCCAGCGCTCACCCACGTCGGGAAAGATCCAGCGGTTGGCGGCGTCGCGGACTGCGTCGATCGTGGCGCGACCGGTGTTGATGTGATCGGCCTGATTGAGGTTGCCGTCGCCGCCCCACGTGTCGTGGAAGTTGTTCGTGATCACGATCTCCGGCTGATGCCGCCGGATCACCTCGGCGATCACGCGGCGGAGCGGGACGCCGTACTCGATCGTCCCGTCCGGCTGGCCGAGGAACTCGACCTGCGAGACCCCGACGATCCGCGACGACTCGATTTGTTCGGCCTCGCGCAGCGGCCCCGACTTCTCCGGCGGGACTCCGTCGATGCCCGCTTCCCCGGACGTCAGGAGGCAGTACACGACCTCCTTCCCTTGCGCCGTCCATCGCGCCACAGCAGCCGCCGACCCGAACTCCATGTCGTCCGGGTGAGCGATCACTGCCAACGCCTTCTGCCAGTCCTCGTCGACCGGCTGCAGACCCTCCACGTCAGTCATGCCCGCAGGCTACCCGCGCCGCGTCACCTCGAACACCACCCCGCGCGCCGCTCAGCCGAAGATCTGGCGGGTGTACGGATTGGTGAAGGTGTGGGTCGGGTCCAGACGAGCGCGGACGGCGAGGTAGTCCTCGAAGTGCGGGTAGCGCGTGCGGAGATCCGCCGCGGTGAGGGTGTGGAGCTTGCCCCAGTGCGGGCGGGCGTTGTAGTCGGAGACGATCCGCTCGAACGCGTCGAAGTAGGCGGTGTGTGCGAGGCGGTGGTATTGGTGAATAGCGACGTACGCCGTGTCGCGGCCCTGGGCGGTGGACAGCCAGATGTCGTCCGCAGCGGCGACGCGGACCTCGATCGGGAACGGGATGCGCGCACCCGAGGCATCGATCCACTCGCGAAGCCGGCGGATCACCTCGACCACGTTCTCCCGAGGTACGGCGTACTCCGACTCGCGGAAGATCACGTTGCGCTCGGAACAGAACACCGTGTACGACGCGTCGACGTACTCGCGGGCCGACAACGCGCGGGATGCGATCCGGTTGATCCGGGGAACCAGGCCGGGTTGCCTGACCGCGACGCGGTTGGTGAACTCGAAGATCTTGTTGGAGAGGAGTTCGTCGTCGATCCAGCCGCGGACCCGGCCGACCGGGGACGCGCCGACGCCGGCGGCGACCCGGTTGTTCCGCTTGGTCAACGCGAGGTCAGTGTGCGGGAACCAGTAGAACTCGAAGTGATCGTTGCCATCGGCAAGTTCATCGAACCCGTCGAGAACCTCCGTGAGCGGGAGCGGCATCTCCTGGGCTCGCAGCAGGAACGCCGGAACGGTCTGCAGCGTGAGCGAGCTGATCACGCCGAGCGCGCCGACGGAGACGCGGGCCGCGGCGAAGACGTCCGGGTTCTCGTCGGCCGAACAGTGCAGCACCGACCCGTCCGCAGTGACCAGGTCGAGGGCGACGACCTGGGTGGCGAGGCCGCCGAGGCGCGCGCCGGTGCCGTGGGTGCCGGTGGAGATGGCGCCGGAGATGGTCTGCTTGTCGATGTCACCGAGGTTCGCCATCGCGAGGTCGAAGGCGGCGAGGCCGGCGTTCAGCTTGCGCAGGTCGGTGCCCGCGCCGACGGTCACGCGCCCGGATTCCTTGTCTGCGTTGACGATCGAGGACAGCCTGTCCATCCGGACCATCACCTGCTCGGGCACGGAGCAGCCGGTGAACGAGTGGCCCGCGCCGACGGCCTTGAGCTTCTTGCCCTGCTCGGCGGCAGCCTTCACCATCGCGGCGAGCTCGTCGGTGGACGACGGCCGGAGGATCTCCACACCGGTGGCCGACTCGGTGCCGGCCCAGTTCCGCCAGGTGCTCATCCGAAGTTCTTCCCCTCGCCCCGGTACGTGACGAGCTCACGCAACTCGTCGCCGTCGATCGCATGAACGACCTCGAACCGCTCCAGCATCTCGCCCGCCTTCGCATAGCGCATCCAGACCCGGTCTCCAAGATGCAACCCTTCGGCGGACCTGCCAAGGACCGGAGTCTGCACTTCTCCGGCACCTTCTGTGCCCAGCAGCTTCAGCCCGGCCGGCCAGGTCGGCGATGGCAGCCTCGACTTCTTGGCAGGCCCGGACGCGACGTACCCGCCGCCGAAGAGCGTGGCGAATCGCGGGGCAGGACGACGTACGACGTCCAGGGCGTAGGCGACCGCGTGCTCGGGCTTGAAGACGTCGTACTTGTCGAAGAGCGTCGGGCCGTAGAGGCCTGAGCCGGCGGTGACCTCGGTGACGACGGGGTCGGCGCTGCTGATCTCGACGCTGCCGGTGCCGCCGCTGTTGACCAGGCGCAGCGGAGCGATCTGCTTGACGGCGTCGACGACGGCGCCGCGGCGGTCGGCGAGCTCGGCGGCCGAGCGGCGCTTGACCCAGCGGACGGCCGGGGAGGTGTCGGGGAGGCCGGCGATCTGCGCCTCGTAGAACATGACGCCGGTCAGTTCGAAGGTGTCGTCGGCGGCGACCGTGCGGGCGAGGGTGGCGACGTCGGCGGGGGTGCGGAGGGGCGAACGGCGTACGCCGAGGTGCTGGCCGAAGATTCGCAAGGAGGCGTCGACGTCGAGGCAGACCTGGATGCGGGCGTTGCCGGTCACGACGGACTTGATGAAGGCGAGGTGCTCGGGTGAGTCGATCATCAGCGTGATCCGGGCGGCGGCCCCGGGGTCTTCGGACAGGGCGCGCAGAGCCGTGCGGTGCACGGTCGGGTAGCCGATCAGGATGTCGTCGATGCCGTTGTGCGCCAGCCAGAGCGCTTCCGGAAGGGCGTAGCTCATCACGCCGTGGAAGCCAGGGCGCTCGAGCGCGGCGGAGATCAGCGCGCGGCAGCGGACCGACTTGGACGCGATCCGGATCGGCGTACCCGCGGCGCGGCGGACCAGGTCGTCCGCGTTCCGGCGGAACGCGGCGAGGTCGACCACCGCGAACGGCGCGTCGAGACCCGCGGTCAGGCGGGCATACCGGTCGAAGTCACCCATACCGCGAGTGTAAGACAACAAATACTGAAAGGTAATACAACTTCCGTTCCAGTTGGGTGGCGTGGACGGCGCCTCCGGCGCCGGGAGTCGAGGGAGCTTCTGTTGCATTTGGTTGGCGTGGACGGCGCCTCCGGCGCCGGGAGTCGAGGGAGCTTCTGTTGCATTTGGATGGCGTGGACGGCGCCTCCGGCGCCGGGAGTGGGAAAGCAGGAGGTGCGGTGAGGTGGAGGTGTCGGGGGTGGAGGCGGGTGATTGCAGGCGGCGGTGGGGGAAGGGGTGACGACTAGCGGGTTGGTGGGTGGTTAGGGGGTGTCGATTGTGGATTGGAGGGCGGGGGTGGCTGTGTGGGACCAGGTGGATTGGGTGGGGGGTGGGGTGGTCGCGGTGGCGGCCAGGAGGGCGACTGTGCGGCCTTGGACTACCGAGATGTCGGTGTAGGACTCGGCTCCGGCGTACTGGCGGGTGGCTGCTGTGGCGGCGTCCTCGGTCCAGAGCTGGGCGACGGAGAGGTCGCCGCCGCTCCCGCACGCGGTCATACGGGAGTGGTAGCCCTGGTAGTAGGCGGCAGCTTCCTCAGCACCGGTGAAGCGCAGGAGCAGCGCGGTTGCAGGCAGCCCAGCGGCGGTGCGGTACGTCGCTTGGAGCGCGTACTGCGGCACCGGAAGCGACCCGGACGGCAGCTGACCAGCACAGCCAACCGGGAGCGCCTCGAACGCTGCCTGGTGTGGCTCGCGCTGCCGGGTCCAGGTCTTGTTGCCCAGGAACCCCGCCTCAGCACCACCCGGATCGACGTACGTCTTCCAACCAGCCCCAAGCTTGGCGGGCGCCGGGAGGTTGCGAGCACTGAGCGGACCAGCCGAGGCAGGCGGCGGTGCGGTCGCCTGTTCCGGCAATTCCGGCGGTACGGCGGCGTCCGTCGGCTTGACCGTGCTCAGGGTGTTCGTGGGCACCGGCACGGTGCCACCTAGCGTCGGTGTGGGCGTGCTCGTGGGCTGGGGCGTCCCAGCAGCCTGAGGCTGCGGCGGGTCAGCACTGCAGCCCACCAGCACCACAGCAAGCACCGCAGCACCAGCGAGCACCGCGGCACCAGTGAGTGCTCTCACTTCGGCTCGAAGTGCTGGTAGTCGGGCTTGCTCCAGCGCGCACCCCAGAAGTACCCCTGCCCGATCAGCGCCTTCGTAGGAGTGTTGGTGGCGAAGAGCATGCCCGGCCGCGACACCGACCGGTTCCGGTACGCGCTCCCGTTCGACGGGTACCAGACGTTGTTCGCCGCCAGATAGGGGTTTTCGACGGTGTTGATGTCGATCGCCCAGCCATAGGAGTGCGGCGACAGCGCATACGGGTTGCCGGTGACGCGGCGGCAGTTGAACGCCGAGGTGTTGTCGGCCGCCATCGACCTGATGTCGCTGCCGCCGAACCGGTCCACCCGCCGCATCTGCCGGATCGGGAACTTGGCCGCGAACGTCGCCGTCCAGGCCGTGATCATCTTCTGTACGGCGGCATCCCGGACGATCAGCTCACCGCGGTGCACCGTGTGGTCGAAACCCCAGTAGTTCAGCTGTAGCAGCCGCAGCGACGACGGCCCGACCGGACAGCCGGCCCGATAGGTGTTCGGCAACGAGGCAGCCGTCACCGTGTAGACCTTCGGGTTCATGTGCGCCTTGACCACGATCTTGACCGAGGCGGAGTACTCCATGGCCGGCTGGCTGACCCACCGGCTGAGCACCCGGACGGTCCGGGTCGCCGGCACGTTGTCCGGCACGCGGAAGAGGTACTTGCCCCACTTGTCCATCGTGGTGATGCCCAGTGCGAGCCACTTGCCACCGACGTACTGCTGCAGCGCGAGCTCCTTGCCCGGCTCGGGCGGCCAGGTTCGCCCGCTGACGGACGCACCAGTCAGCGTCGCGTACCAGGGGGCCGGGGTGTTGACGACGATCTTGCGGTCCTGGATCGGCACGGTCCGGGCCGCCGAGATCGCCAGCGACGTCGTGTCCTTCGCTCCGATGATGGTGCGGAACGCCCAGGTCCCGGGGTACGGCGAGACGAAGCTGAACTTGTAGACCCCGCCGGTCGTGGTCCGGGTCGCGCCACGGAGGACCCACGTGGTCGAGACGCGCTGCCACAGTGTGATGTAGGAACCGGTGATCGGCTTGCTGATCGCGCCGGTGAACACGACGGGCCGGTCCTCCCACGAGGCAGCCGGCTGGTTCAGCGTGATCGACCACTCCGGCGCCGCCGCGGGAGTGGGAGTCGGCGTCGGCTCCTCCACCACGGGAGTGGGCGTCGGCTCCTCCACCGCAGCGGTCGGCGGTGGAGGTGGTGTCTCAGCCTGCGGCGTGACCGCAGGAGTCGCCTCAGGTGTCGGTTCGTCGGCCGCCTGCGCTCCGGCCGGGAGCAACCCCAGCACCAGCACGACAGCAGTCCCCGCCACCCCGACAGATCGCCACATGTTCATGTGCACGTCCCCTCCCCAGGGATTTATCTACCCATTGAAGAAGACGTCGCACAAGACGTGGAAGTTCTGTTACTCCTGCAGTCTCTTCACTGCGGCGTCGATTCGCTCGTCCGTGCCGGTCAGCGCGACCCGCACGTGCCGCTCCCCCGCCGTACCGTAGAAGGCTCCTGGAGCGACCAGAATGCCGCGGTCCGCGAGCGCTCCGACGGAGCCGTAGGCGTCGTACGACGGGTGCTCGGCCCACAGGTACAGCCCACCGTTGGACAAGGTGATGGCCCAGCCTGCATCGGTCAGCGCGTCCCGCAGCACGGACCGGCGGCGCAGGTACCGAACCCGCTGCTCCTCCACATGCGCGTCGTCGGCGAAGGCGGCCGCCATCGCAGCCTGGATCGGTGACGGCACCATCAGCCCGGCGTGCTTGCGTACGGCAAGCAGCTCGGTCACCACCGTCTCGTCGCCGGCCACGAAGCCAGCGCGGTACCCGGCCAGGTTGGACCGCTTGGATAGCGAGTGCACCGCGAGCAGGTTGTCGAAGCTGCCACCACACACGTCCGGGTGCAGCACGGACAGCGGCCTCGCGTCCCAGCCGAACTCGAGGTAGCACTCGTCGCTGACCAGCAGTACGTCGTTCGCCCGCGCCCACTCGACCGCACGGCGCAGGTCGTCAGCGGAGGTGATCTCACCGGTCGGGTTCCGCGGCGAGTTCAGGTACGCGACCCGCACCGGTCCGTCGTACGTCGTCGGATCGCTGACCGGCACGCTGGTCGCGCGGGCGAGCGCAGCGCCCGCCTCGTACGTCGGGTAGGCGAGGTCCGGGATGAGGATCGTGTCACCGGCGCCGATGCCGAGCAGCGTCGGCAGCAGCATGATCAGCTCCTTGGTGCCGATCACGGGCAGTACGCCGGTCTGCGGGTCCACTCCGGTGACATCGAGACGCCGTGCCATCCAGTCCACGGCAGCCTGCCGCGCGGTCGACGTACCGATGGTGGTCGGGTACGACGGTGCGTCGGCCGCATCCGCGAGCGCCTTCTTCACCAGGTCCGGCACCGGGTCCACCGGGCTGCCGATGGACAGGTCGACGATGCCGTCGGGATGCTCGGCCGCCTTCTGCTTGTAGGGGGCGAGCTTGTCCCACGGGAAGTCTGGCAGCCGGCTGGAGGTCTCGAAGATCACTCCCACATCATCTCTCGCCCAGAGCCCGCGCCGCCGCCGGGCGCCCGCTCCGCGAGAAAGCCGACCGCCTGCTTCACCAGGTCGGGGTCCCGCAGCACCCGCCGGTGCCCGAGTCCCTCGGAGGTCTCCAGCCGCGAGCCCGGCCAGTCCCCGACCAGATCGGCGCTGCCCTGGTACGACGTCTCCGCGTCGGAGCGATCGTGGATCAGGAGCAACGGCGGCAGCGCCCGGCCGGCGGCGATCTCGGCGACGATCGCGCCCGTCCGGAACGAGCTCATCGGACCGAAGCGCGCCTCGAACCTGCGCTCGAACCCACGCCGGATCCGCGGCCCGAAGCCGAGGACCGCCTGCATTTGATCAAGTGTCACGGCGAAGTCGGTCGCTGCCGCCACGAAGACGAGCCGCTCGACCTCCAGACCGTCCCGCAGCGCGAGAGCAGTGGCCGTCGCACCGGCCGAGTGCGCGATCACGCCGTACGCCGGTCCCTGCGCGGCAACCACCGCGGTGAGCGCGTCCGCGATCTCGAGGAGGGTCGACGAGGAGCTGCCTTCTGGCCCGGGAGCCGAATCGCCGTGGCTCGGAGCGTCGTACGTGACGACTCGGAAGCCCTGGTCGACCAACGGCTGGATGTACGCCGCCAACTGCAGGCCCCACCCACCCCAGCCGTGGACGAGATAGACCGCCGGACCTTCGCCGTACGACAGTCCGCGCAGCGTCCCGACCTCGAACGGCGTCGGCGTGGGCAGCTGACCCCGCGGCTGCCGCGCCTTCTCCGGTACGGCGGGGATGCGGAACCACAGCCGGTTCAGCAAGGCCGTGCCGACCGGTGGTGCGAGGCGCTCAGACAGCCCGAAGACGAGATTCAGCAACCGAACGTTCGTGCTTTTCTTGGCCACGACAAGTCACTCCACATGGTCGGATCGGGCGGCCCGGAGGAGCGCCTCGAAGGCGGTGCGCGCTCGGTCCTCGGCCTTGGGGTCGGCCAGGAGCCGGCTGGCGTGGTGGTACGACAGCAGCACGCCCCTGATGTCGTACGCGTACTGGTCGGGGTCCGCATCCTCGCGGAAGTGTCCCTCGGTGATGCCGGTCCGGAAGACGTTCGCAAGCAGCTCGGCATGATCGCGCTCGGCGCTGACCACCAGATCGCGGACCGGGCCGGCCGGTGCGTCGTCCAGCTCGGCGGAGACGCTGGCGAAGAAGCAGCCGCCCGGCAGGGCGAGATCACCGTCGTCCCAGCGAAGCTTGCGGTCGAACAACGCCCGCAGCCGCGGCTCACCGCGCGGAGCCTTGAGCGCCGGCCGGATGACGCGCTCGGCGTACAGCTCGACCGCTCGTTCGACGACCGCGACCTGCAACTGCTCCTTCGATCGGAAGTGGGCGAACAGGCCGCTCTTGGACAGCTGCATCCGATCGGCCAGCAGGCCGATCGTCAGACCGCTCAAGCCGCTTGCACTGACCACACGCGCAGCCTCGTCCAGCACTGCGGCGCGGGTCTCCTCACCCTTGCTCACCCGACGATAAAAGCACGACCGTTCACTTCTCGGCAAGGGGATTTCAGCAGGCCTTGTCCGGGTCCACCTTCGCGAGGATCTGGTCGGCGATCGTCTTGAGCTCGGCGAGCTGCGCCGGCGTGAGCGTGTCGACGACGTACTCGCGGACCGTCGCGACATGACCGGGAGCCGCCGCGACGAGGACGTCATAGCCGGCGTCGGTGATGGTCGCCACCGTGATCCGGCCGTCGTCCTCGGCCGGTCGACGGGACACGAAGCCCCGCTGCTCCAGGCGCTTCACCACATGCGACAGCCGCGACAGCGATCCGTTGGCGAACCCGGCCAGATCACTCATCCGCAGCGAGCGCTCCGGCGACTCCGACAACCCGGCGAGCACGAGGTACTCGAAATGACTCAGTGCCGAGTCCCGTTGGAGCTGATAGTCGAGCACGCCTGGCAATTTGAACAGCAGCGTGGACAGCGACTTCCACGCTGCCAGTTCGTCGGCCTCCAGCCACCGCGTCTCACTCCCCATGACACCAGTCTACGGCCTTAGTTGACGCTTCAAGTCACCCGCGCTAGCTTTGGGTTGAAACGTCAACTCATCACTGAGAGTGGGACATGAACGTCTTTCTGTGGATCGTCGCGGGGGTCCTGGCCGCCTTCTTCCTGGCCGCCGGCGTGACCAAACTGAGCCAGTCGCGCCGCAAGCTGCTCGCGAACCCGAACATGCAGTGGGTCGAGGACTTCTCGGCCGGCACGGTGAAGCTCATCGGCACCGCCGAGGTGCTCGGGGCACTCGGCCTGATCCTGCCCGGTGCCCTCGACATCGCACCGATCCTGGTCCCGCTGGCCGCTGTCGGGCTGGCCGTGATCATGGCCGGCGCGATCGTGACCCACGCCCGCCGCAAGGAGTGGAAGGTGCTCCCGCTCAACGCGGTCGTGCTGATCCTGGCCGTCCTGCTCGCCGTCTTCCGCTTCGGCCCCAACAGCTTCTAGAAAGAGTCCCGACAACTTCTAGGAAGATGGGACCCAACCGGACGAAGGACGCCGGTTGGAGGGGTGGGCAATGACGTACGACGTGGCAGTGGTGGGGGCCGGGGCGATGGGGTCGGCGGCGGCTCGCGCGTTGGCGGCTGACGGGCAGGAGGTCGTCGTACTGGAGCAGTTCACGCTCGGGCACGACCGCGGTGGATCGCACGGCGGCACGCGGCTGTTCCGGCCGGCTGCCGACAACGCCGACCTCGCGCGGCTGACCGAGCAGGCGCGACCGCTCTGGCGTGAGTTGGAGGCGGAGTCCGGCGAGACGCTGTTCGAGGTCACCGGTGGGATCGACTTCGGCGTGGACGACGCGACCGTCGAGGCGTTCCGGTCGTTGCATGCGGCAACCGGCGAGGTGCTGACAGCCGAGGCGGCGACCGAACGGTGGCCGGGGTTCCGCTTCGAGACACCGGTCCTCCACCAGCCGGGCTCCGGACGCCTGTACGCCGACCGCACCGTCAAGGCACTGCAGACGATCGCTACACAGCACGGAGCGGAGTTCCGGGTGCAGTCGCCGGTGAACGCTCTGCGCGTCCATGACACTTTCGTGGAGCTCGACGTACCAGGTGGGGCGGTGCGGGCGCAGCACGTTGTGGTGACCGCCGGTCCGTGGGCTCCGAGGTTGCTGACCGGACTGGCGCCGTTGCCACCTATTACCTGCACGCAGGAGCAGCCGCGGTTCTTCGCACCGATCTCGGACGACCTGGACTGGCCGAGCTTCCTGAACCACAACGGCAACAGCTACGGGTTGTTCGAGCCCGGAACCGGAGTGAAGGTCGGACTGCACGGCTCCGGTCCGGAAGTCGACCCCGATACGCGGGACTTCGCGCCGGAACCGGGGCGGGACGCCGAGCTGATCCGCCACGTCGAGCAGTGGTACCCGGGACTCGACACAGCGCGGTCCACGACGATCAGCTGCCTCTACGACAACACCCCGTCGGACACTTTCGTCATCGACCGGGCCGGACCGATCACGGTCGCGGTCGGGTTCAGCGGGCAGGGCTTCAAGTTCGTACCGCTGGTCGGTGAGTTCGTGCGTGGCCTGGTCACCGGTACGGCCGCCGTACCGTCACAGTTCCGGATGGCGAGCCACAATGTCCCTCGCTGACCACGTCGCCGGGCTGTCGCTGGTGGACCACCACGTCCACGGCGCAGTCAAGGGTCCGCTCGACCGGACTACCTTCGAGCAACTGATCACCGAGTCGGACCGGCCGGTCCCGCCGTGGCTGTCGACGTTCGATTCCCAACTGGGATTGGCGATCCGCCGGTACTGCGCTCCGCTGCTCGGACTGGAGCCGCACGCGTCGCCCGACGATTACCTCGCGGCCCGAGCGCAGCAAGACCGGAACTCTCTGCTCCTCAACGCCGCAGGTGTCAGCGACTACCTCGTCGACACGGGCTACCAAGCCGACGCAGTGACCGGTGTGGACGAGTTGGCGGCGTTGAGTGGCTCGCGTGCACATGAGGTGGTCCGGCTGGAGTCCGAGCTCGAGTACGTCGCCACGCATGAGTCCGCCGTTGCCGCCGTACCGGATGCGTTGTTACGGCGGCTGGAGAAACGGACCGCCGGTGCTGTCGGGTTGAAGAGCATCGTCGCGTATCGGCATGGGTTCGACTTCGACCCGGCCGAGCCAAGCGCCAAAGAGGTGTTGGCCGCACTCGACCGCTGGTACTCCGCAGGCACGGACCGCGTCACCGACCCGGTGCTCCTGCGCTGGCTGCTCTGGATCGGCGCACGCCGCGGTCTACCGCTGCAACTCCACGTCGGCTTCGGCGACACCGACCTGAACCTGCGGACCGCCGACCCACTATTGCTGACCGAGTGGCTGCGTCAGGTGGAGCCACTCGGCACGCAGGTCGCCCTGCTGCACTGCTACCCGTTCCACCGCGAGGCCGGATACCTCGCACACGTCTTCCCCCACGTGTACTTCGACCTGGGCCTGACCACCATGTACGTCGGCGCGCGGGCGGCGGCCGTGGTCGCGGAAGGTCTGGAGCTGGCGCCGTTCGGCAAGCTGCTCTACTCCTCGGACGCGTTCGGCGCGGCAGAGCTGCACTACCTTGGCGCTGTCTTGTGGCGGCGGGCCGTCACGTCAGTGCTCAGCGGCTTCGTCGAGCAGGACGACTGGTCCGCCGAGGACGCCGTACGCGTAGCCGCTCTGTGGGGCCGTGACAACGCCCGGCGGCTCTACCGGCTGCCTTAGAGATAGAGGCCGGTCTGGCCGTCCTCCAGACGGCCGGCCGCGACCGCGTGCAGATCGCGCTCGCGGAGCAGGATGTAGTCGTCACCGCGGACCTCGACCTCGGCTCGGTCCTCCGGGTCGAACAGGACCCGGTCGGCGACCTCGACGGTGCGGACATTGGCCCCGATGGCGACCACCTTCGCCCAGGCGAGCCGGCGGCCCATCTGCGCGGTGGCCGGGATCAGGATGCCGGCCGACGACTTGCGCTCGCCCTCCTGCTCGAGGGAGACCAGGACGCGGTCGTGCAGCATCCGGATGGGCAGTTTGTCGTCGGAGAGCTTCTTGCGAGGAGTCACCGGCGACCCACCAGCCGCCGGATCAGCAGCAGGACGGCGAGTACGCCGACCGCGGCGCCACCGACCGCGACGATCTTCTGGGTCCGCAACTGGCCACGCTCGTCGAAGACCTGCGCCTTCGCCTGCTCGACCTGGCGCTTGGCCAGGTTCTTCGGGTGCGCCCGGTCGACCAGCTCGTCCACCGTGGAGGCCAGCCGTGCCCGAGTGGCGGCGATGTCCGCCTCGATCTGCTCGGCAGTCCGAGCCTTCGCCTTCGTGTCCGACACCTGTCGGCGCTCCCTTCATTCGTCGGGCCAGCCCCGGGATGGCCGGGCCTGCCCTGCGTACATCCCATCCTCGCAGGTCACGCCTGCAAGTCCACGACCACCTTGATGTCATCCGGTTCGCGGACCAGCGCGCTCGGCCAGTCGGACAGCGGCACGGTGCGGGTGATCAGCCGCTCCAGCCAGGTCCGGTCCGCGGCGAGCAGCACGTCGACGGCATCGGCGTAGTGCCGCTTGCCCGCGTTCACCGAACCCACCAGCGCGGCATTGCGGACCACCAACTGCCGGATCAGGGCATCCAGCTGTACGTCGATCGACGCGGGACCGGGCGAGATCCCGATCAGGCACATCACCCCGGCCGGCGCGAGCAGCTGCGCGCAGTCGAACACCACCTGCCCGGCCCCGGTCGCCTCGATCACCACATCCGGTACGACGCTCAGCTCGGCGAGGTCGGTCAGATAGGTGCCACCGAGTGCTCGCACGAGCTCCGGCTTCGGCCCGTCCGGCACCCGGTCCAGGACATGGACGTCGTACCCGCGCTGGGTCGCGATCAGGGCGGACAGCAGTCCGATCGGCCCAGCCCCGGTGACCAGTACGTGCTGCGGTCCGAACCAGGACCGCCGGCCGGCCAGATCCACCTGCTCCCAGGCCTTGGTGATCACACTGGCCGGCTCAACGAGTACGCCGAGGTGTCCGAGCTCCGCCGGGATCGGTACGGCGAAGAACGGGTCGACCCGCCACCGCTCGGCGCCGTACCCGTCCATCTCCTTGATGCCGCGCTCGGTGTACAAGCCGTTGCGGCAGAAGTCCCACTCACCGCGTGCGCACGCCGGACAGGGCTCCGGGTCCGGGCGGCGGACCACACCGGCCACCAGATCGCCTGTGGCGAACCCAGAACCCGCCGGAGCCTCCAGCACCCGCCCTAGCGACTCATGTCCGATCACCAGGTGGTCCGAGCCAGGCCGCCCGCTGCCGAACGCTCCGGAGACCAGCTCGATGTCCGTCCCGCAGATGCCTGTGAGCAACCCATCGACCAGCACGGAACCGTCGGAGGTGGGCGGGTCCGCGACCTCTCCGAGCTTCGCAGAGTCGGCTTTCCCCGGTATGACTGTCATGGCCCGCATGCGCCAACTCCACCCTGCGGCCCCTGCCCGCGCAAGTCGCCACTCAGGCGCCCCGCCCACGTACGATTGCGAGCAGTTCACCCCGTTCCCCTGGAGGGCCTGATGTCCGAACGTCTGTCCGTCGGCGATGTCGCACCTGACTTCACCCTGCCCGATGCCGATGGCAACGAGGTCGCACTGAAGGACCTGCGCGGGAAGAACGTGATCGTCTACTTCTACCCGGCCGCGATGACGCCCGGCTGCACCAAGCAGGCCTGCGACTTCCGCGACTCGCTGGACTCGCTGCAGGCCGCCGGGTACGCCGTACTCGGCATCTCACCGGACAAGCCCGCGAAGCTGGCCAAGTTCCGCGAGCGCGACGGCGTGACGTTCCCGCTGCTGAGCGACCCGGACAAGCAGGTGCTGACCGCGTACGGCGCCTTCGGCGAGAAGACCATGTACGGCAAGAAGGTCACCGGCGTGATCCGCTCCACCTTCGTGGTGGACCCCGAGGGCAAGGTCTCGGTGGCGCAGTACAACGTCAAGGCCACCGGTCACGTCGCCAAGCTTCGCCGCGATCTCGGCCTCTGATCCGGGCGCGGTCCAGACCACTCCGCGCAGGGAAACCTTCGACCGTTTCACGGCGATGGTCCATGGAACGGTCGTTTGAGGAAAGTCTCCGGTGTGATTTGGATCACACCCCGATCTCACCGGATCGGAGTGACAGGACTACCGTCGGTGACTTTTTGAGTGTTCTTGCGAAAGAGCGGTACTCCCAGGACCACCGGCGTTCGGTTGCGGTCCACCCCCGGGTGTGTCAAGAAGTACTCCGACCTTGGCCCTGACCAGCCGAAAGCGGGTAATCTGCGCGCGCAGTCAGCCTCTGGGAGGGAGGGACCTGCCGCGATGGGAAAACATTCCTCTGCGGTGACGCGAAGTAACAACAACCGTCGTTCGGTGTACATCACTGCGGTCGGGCTATTGGTGGTGTCGTTGGGCGCCGTCTTTGTGGTCCGCTCCTTCGGATCGCAGTCCGGCGCCGACGGGTTCCTCGGCGGGCAGTCGTGTGACGACCCGACGCAGGTCTCGTTGAGCACCACACCCGAGATGCAGCCCTCGCTGGAGGCCGCGGCCAAGTCGCTGGCCGGTAAGGGCGGCGACGACGGAACTCCGTGTCTGCAGTTCACCATCAGCGGGGCTCCCTCGGCCAAGGTGGCTCGGGACATCGCCAGCGGCAGCGACAACCGGCCCGATCTGTGGGTGCCGGACTCGTCTCTGTGGGTGGGCCAGGCCGACGACGGCCAGAGCGTCCCGAGCATCGCCGTACCGTCCGTCGCGACCTCGCCGCTGGTGCTGGTCGGGCGGGGCGCCAACTTCGCCGACACGTCGTCCTGGCTGCGCGCCCTCGGTGCCTCGGATCCGGCCCTGCTGGACCCGCTGAACACCTCGCCCGGTGCACTCGCGCTGCTCGCGGTGCAGTCCGAGCGGCAGAAGACCTCCGCCTCCGACACCCAGGTGTCGCAGGTGATCGTGCCGCTCGCGCAGCGACTCGGTTCGATGGCCAAGCCGTACAGCGACGTGAACGCACTGTTCGGCCGGGCGGACCAGGACGGCAGCAGGGTCGTCGTACCGGCGTCGGAGCAGAGCTTCGTGAAGTACCAGGAGGAGCACCCGGACGCCCAGCTGAAGGCGATCATGCCGGCCACCGGCACGCTGACGCTGGACTACCCGATGGTGGTCACCGCCAAGGACGACGCCGAGACGATCACCGACGCCGGCAAGGCACTCGCAGCGGAGCTGCTGTCCGACGCGTCCAGCCAGGCCCGCGACCAGGCCGGTTTCCGGGACGCACTGTTCAGCCCGCTCAGCGGCGGCCGCGGGGTCGGCGACCTGACCCAGCTGACCAAGCCGACCGGCGAGGCGATCGAGAAGACGCTGCAGAACTGGACCCGGCTGTCGCTGTCCACCCACTCACTGGCGGTCATCGACGTCTCCGGCTCGATGGCGGAGCAGGTCGGCGGCAAGTCCCGGATGCAGCTGACCATCGAGGCGGCGAGCGGTGGTCTGTCGCTGTTCCCAGACAGCGCCTCGCTGGGGCTGTGGACGTTCTCGACCCGGATCGGCTCGGACGGCGGCGACTACAAGGAACTCGTCCCGATCGCGCCGCTGTCGTCCGGCCAGCGGAGCAAGATCCTGACCAACCTGAAGATCCAGCACGCGGTTCCCAACGGCGGCACGGGTCTGTACGACACCGCGATCGCGGCGGTCCGCGCGGTCCGGAACCAGTACGACTCGAGCGCGGTCAACTCGATCCTGCTGTTCACCGACGGCAAGAACGACGACCCGGGCAGCCCGACCCTGGAGAAGACCATCCAGACCCTGGAAGGTCTCCGCGACCCGGCCCGCCCGGTCCGCATCATCGCACTCGGTATGGGCCCGGACGCGGACGCCGAGGAGCTCCGCAAACTCGCCCAGGCCACCGGCGGCCAGTCGTACGTCGCCCGCAACCCCGGCGACCTGCGCACGGTGTTCATCGACGCCCTGCAAAGCCGCTGAGCGTCTGCTGCTCCCCTAGGATGTCTGTCCTAGGGGAGCAGCGTGCTTACCCAGCCAGAGTGGTGGAACGGCAGACACGCCGGCTTTAGGTGCCGGTGCCCCCGGGCGTGCGGGTTCGAGTCCCGCCTCTGGCACTTCAGGCGGCGTACTCGGCCGGCGTGCTGCGCAGTGGTGAGTCGCCCGGGCGGAGGTTGAAGGCCGACGCTGCCGAGCCGCCGCGGATGACGAGTTCGACGAAGTCCGTGCCCGAGCTGCCGAGGATCAGACCCGCGGCGCCGAGAGGTACGTCGGTCAGGTGGCGGTAGCAACCGACCTCGGTCAGGGTGATCGAGCCGTCCTGAGTCCGGCCGGCGACCGGGATGGACGCCCCGATGGAGAACCCGATCGCGGCGGCGCAGCAGTCGAGCTTGCAGTTGCCGAAGTTGTCGACGACGCTCACGGTCGGCTCGGCGTCGTCCAGCACGGGTACGGCGGTCGGTGTCGACGGGACGGCGTGGCCGTCGGTGAGCCACTTGGCGAGCAGCGGCAGGTACCACAGGCTGCGGAACTGGGTGTCGGCGATCTTCTCGAGCTCCTCGGCACTGAACTCGGCCCAGTCGCGCGCCGCCTCGAGGACCTCGCGGATGTCCGTCACCTGGACCCGATCGATCCCGAGCTCACGGCGTACCAAGGACAGGGTGCGCGCGTCGAACGTGCTCGCGACCAGATGCCGACCGTAGGTGAAGAAGCAGAACGGGGCGCCGTTGGGCCACTCGCCGTCGCGGGGCGCGATGTTGACCAGCGTGATGGTCGGATGGCCGTCCTCCCCCAAGGACTCGGTCGATCTCAGGCAGTCGAGCAGGGTGAGTGCGGCGAACGACTCCGGATCGGGCCCGTCGGCGGCCACGATCGTCGGCGACTGGCCGAACAGGGCGCCGATCCGGGTGCTGAGTCTGGCGCGGGCGTTGCCGCCGAAACAGTCGGTGACATAGGTGATCGGGTACATCGAATCTCTCCAAGGATGTGCAGGCAGCTGGAAAAAAGAGAGAGGCCCCCGACACAGGGGGCCTCTCGCTGCAAGCACATGCGCCTACGCCGCTAGAGTCCTCCGCATCGAGGGCTCAGCATTCGCAGTGCGGCGTACCAGGTCACGACCATGACCTTAGCTCACCGCGTTTGGCCGTTGTCGAAATACCTGACCAGCGTCGGGTCCAGCGGCGGGACGTCGACCGGGGTGCCGTCCGAGCGCAGTGACGTGGTGGCGGCGTACCCGGCAGCGACCGCGGCCCGCGCGGCGACCGGGGACGTGAGCGTCTCGCCGCCGTCGCGGACGAAGCGGATGAACTCGCCCACCAGCAAGGGATCGGCGCCACCGTGGTGGTCGGAGCTGCCCGGGATCTCGACGACCTGGTCGGCGTCCTCGCGGTACCCGGACCGGCGGCTGTTCCAGACCTTCACCACGCCGCCGTACGTGTCGCCGAAGTTCTCCAACCGGCCGTGCGTGCCGATCACGGTGTAGTTGCGCCAGTAGTCCGGCGTGAAGTGGCACTGCTCGTAGGTCATCAGGACCCCGTTGTCGAGCGCCAGGTTGACCATGGAGAGGTCCTCGACGTCCATCACCGGCGCCAGGCCCTTCTGCTCCAGCGGCGGCCAGTTGTCGTCGCTGACGAAGTCGCCGAATCGCTGCTCCGATCGGTCCTGCCGGTCCTCGATCCCGCCGTACACGGTCAGCGCACCCATCGCGTTCACGCGCGTGGTGTAGCCGCCGGCCAGCCAGTGCATCACGTCGATGTCGTGGG
This sequence comes from Kribbella sp. NPDC050281, assembly GCF_040655855.1. Classification (NCBI taxonomy): domain Bacteria; kingdom Bacillati; phylum Actinomycetota; class Actinomycetes; order Propionibacteriales; family Kribbellaceae; genus Kribbella; species Kribbella sp. NPDC050281. Next base: position 21,338 of record NZ_JBFAKS010000041.1, read on the forward strand.
CACCCTTCTGCAGCAGCAGGCCGGTGGACCGACGGCGGTCCGCGTGCCAGTCCTTGAAGTAGAAGTCACCGCCGTGGCCGACGAAGTGCCGGCACCAGATCGCCTTCACGTCACCGATCGCGCCGGACTGGATCAGTTCCCGCATCGTCAGTACGACGGGCATGTGCCGCATGTTGTGGCCGACGTACAGCCGCGCGCCGCTCTCGTACGCCGCCTGCAGGACCCGGTCGCAGCCCTCGGTCGTGATGGCCAGCGGCTTCTCCACGAACACCGAGACGCCGGCCCGCAGGAAGTCGATCGCCGGGCCCTCGTGCAGGTCGTCGGGCGTGGTCAGGAAGACGCCGTCGAGCTTCTGGTCGAGCAGTTCGAGATGGTCCGCGTACGCCGTCGCGCCGGCGAACCGCTCCAGTGCGATGTCTCGCTGCGCGGCGGCCGGATCGGCCACTGCCACGATCGCCGAACCCTCGCCCGGGGTGTGCGCGTACTGCGCGAGCCGGCTACGGGCCCCGAGTCCCACCAAGCCAAACCGAAGATCAGTCATCAGCAAGCAGCTCCTGCACATAGTTGTTTGAAGCACAGTAACTCCGAGCAGTTGCGTCCTTCAATCACCCGTCCTCCAGCTGGAATTGACGCGTTGGTCATCCAGGAAACACCGAAGTCCCGCTCCGTGCCGTCACCATGGCGGAATGTGAGCCTCCACTACGTGGCACTGGGGGACTCGACCACCGTAGGTGTCGGGGACCCGATGAACGGCAGCAGTACGACCGACCTGTCCGGTGCCGGTGCGCGCCCGGGTGAAGGGTGGCGAGGCTGGGCCTCGTTGCTTGCCGACTCCCTGGCCAGTTCCCACCGTGTGACGTTCTCCAACTTCGCGACCAGCGGGGCCACCGTGCACCTGGTCGCGACCGAGCAACTGCCCGAAGCCGTAACGACCGGTCCGATCGACATCGCCTCGCTCATCGTCGGGGTCAACGACACTCTGCGATCCAACTTCGACTCCGGCCGGATCCGTGCCTGCCTGGATCACTGCGCCGAGCAACTCACCGCCCGTGGCGCGCTGCTGCTCACTGTCCGGTTCCACGACCACGGCCAGGTGTTCGGTCTGCCGGCCTGGCTGCGCCGCCCACTGTGGCAGCGGATCGAGGAGATCAACCAGGTGTACGACGACCTGCACGCGAAGTTCGGCGGGATCCGGCTGGACATGGCCGACTACCCGGAGGTGTACCGCCGGGACTTCTGGAGCATCGACCGGCTGCACCCGGGTGAGCGCGGTCACCGGCGGCTGGCTCGGGCGTTCGCCGACGAACTGGCCCGGCGAGGGCTGCCGATCGACGTACCTCCGGATCTGGACTGTGCCGGGGTCGCGCCGAGCCGGTGGGCGGACACCCTCTGGCTGGTCAAGGAAGGCGTCCCGTGGCTCGGCCGGCGGGCCAACGACCTGCTGCCCTGGGCTGCCCGGATGGCCGTCACCCAGGTTCGCCCGTCCAGTGGCCTGCGTCCGTCCGGTTCGTCCGGTGCCCTGCGCCCGTCCAATGCGGAGGTCCAGCGCCTGGAGGCATAGGGTCGGACGCATGGCGCGTATCGATGGACGTACCCCGGATCAACTACGGCCCGTCACCCTGACCCGGAAGTGGCTCGACCACGCGGAGGGCTCGGTGCTGGTCGAGTTCGGCCGGACCCGGGTGCTGTGTGCGGCGAGTGTGACCGAGGGTGTGCCGCGCTGGCGCAAGGGTTCTGGTCTCGGCTGGGTCAGCGCGGAGTACGCGATGCTGCCGCGGGCGACCAACACCCGCTCGGACCGCGAGTCGGTGAAGGGCAAGATCGGTGGCCGGACCCACGAGATCTCGCGGCTGATCGGGCGTTCGCTGCGGGCCGTGATCGACTACAAGGCGCTCGGCGAGAACACGATCCTGCTCGACTGCGACGTACTGCAGGCCGACGGCGGGACCCGGACCGCGGCGATCACCGGCGCGTACGTCGCGCTCGCCGACGCGGTGTCGTACCTGCGCGAGCGCAAGCTGCTGAAGAGCGAGCCGCTGACCGGTTCGGTGTCTGCGGTCTCGGTCGGCATCATCGACGGCGCCCCGATGCTCGACCTCTGCTACGAGGAGGACGTCCGCGCCGAGACGGACATGAACCTGGTGCTGACCGGCGACGGCAAGTTCATCGAGGTGCAGGGCACGGCCGAGGGTGCGCCGTTCGACCGCGCCGAGCTGGACAGCCTGCTGGAGCTCGGTACGGCGGGATGCGCGGAGCTGACCAAGCTGCAGCTGGAGGCCCTCGCGTGACCAAGGTGCTGTTGGCCTCGAACAACAAGAAGAAGCTCGAGGAACTGCGTCGCATCCTGACCCCGATCGTGCCCGGGATCGAGGTGCTCGGGCTGGGCGACGTACCGGCGTACGACGAGCCGGCCGAGACCGAGCCGACGTTCGAGGGCAACGCGCTGCTGAAGGCGCACGCCGCGCTGGCCGCGACCGGGCTGCCGTCGATCGCCGACGACAGCGGCATCTGCGTCGACGCGCTGAACGGCATGCCCGGCGTACTGTCGGCGCGCTGGTCGGGACCGGCCAAGGACAACCACGCGAACAACCTGCTGCTGCTCGGCCAGCTGGAGGATGTGCCGGACGAGCGGCGTGGTGCGTCGTTCATCGCCGCGGTGGCGTTCGTCCGGCCGGACGAGGCGGACGAACTGGTGCTCGGTGAGATGCGCGGATCGGTCATCCGCGAGCTGCGCGGCACCGGCGGCTTCGGGTACGACGTTCTGTTCCAGGCCGAGGGGTACGACCGGACGACGGCGGAACTGTCGATCGAGGAGAAGGACGCGATCAGCCATCGGGGCAAGGCGTTGCGTGCCTTGGCCCCGATCGTCGCGAAGGCGTTGGGAGGGTAGGACCATGTTGTTCGCCGGATCGGACCGGGACGGGGTCGCGGACGGGAAGATCACCGCGGCCTACCGGCGGTGGGCCGAGCCCCGGGTGGTGGAGGGGCGGATCTACCGCACCAACGCCGGCCGGATCGAGATCGACAGCGTCCGCCAGGTGAACCCGGAGCTGATCGCCGACAGCGACGCCGACGTGGCGGACGCGGACCGGCGCAACGCGAAGGACGTCCGCCGGCGGCTGCGCGGCAACGAGGACTGGCCGACGTTCCTGATCAAGTTCCACCTCGTCGAGGGGCCGGACCCGCGCGAGGAGCTCGCGGCCCAGTCCGAGCTGACCGCCGACGACCTCGCCGATCTCACGAACCGGCTGGCCCGCTTCGACGAGCTCAGCCATCACGGCGCGTGGACCACCCAGACGCTGCGGCTGATCCAGTCCAAGCCCGCCACCCGGGCCGCCGACCTGGCCGCCTCCCTCAAGCGCGAGACGGCCCCCTTCAAACTCGACGTCCGCAAACTCAAGAACCTGGGTCTCACCCACAGCCTCGAAGTCGGCTACGAACTGAGCCCCCGCGGCACGGCCTACCTGAACGCCCTGGACAGCTGACGGCCCGGGCGGACCGACCAGGCTGTCGGTCCGTGCTGATAGGTATCAGGCATGAGTCGCGGTCTGTCGGTCAGTTATGCGGAGGCTGTGCGGTATCGGCTGGACGTGAATCGGTTGGGGGTGCGGTTCGGGGGTGGGGAGTATGTGGGGGCGGCTCGGTTCGGGTTGCAGGATACGGCTCCTCGGGATGCGTTGATCGGGTTGCACGCGCGGGTGGAGGGGTGTGAGCCGTCGGCGTGGGAGGCGCCGGGGTTGATGCAGACGTACAGTCCGCGGGCGGCGGTGTATGTGTTGCCGGAGCGGGACTTCGGGGTGTTCACGGTCGGGCGGATGCCGCTCGATGAGGAGAAGCAGCGGGAGATCGCACGCCAGGCCGACCGGATCTGCCGGGAACTGGGCGGCGCCGAGCACCGCGGCGGCCGGGGCAATGAGCTGCGGAGTGCCTGCTGGAGTGGGCGGTTGGCGTTGCGGTGGACGACCAGTGCGCTCTACGTGCGTGAGGTTCCGGCGCCGGAGATCGACTTCCAGGACGCGCATCTGGAGCTGTGCCGGCGACACGTGCAGGCGTTCGGGCCGACCACCGTGGAGGCCTTCAGTTGGTGGTCCGGGCTGTCGAGACCTGATGCGAGAGAAGTCTGGAAGCTGCTGGACGGTGAGCTTCTCCCGGTTGAGTTGGAAGGTCGCGAGGGGTGGATCCTCGCGGCGGACGAGCAGGCCGTCCGGTCCGCGCCGGCACCGACCGGCGCACGGTTCCTGGTGGCTTCGGATCTGCGGCTGTTCGGGCAGGACCGGCATGGACTGTTCGCCGCACCGGGCCAGAAGCCGCGGATCCATCTGCACGATTGGTACCACCCGCACGGACTCATGCTGAACGGCGAGATCCGCGGCGCCTGGGGACGCAAGGGCGGGAAGGTCGACCTCCGCACCGCCGGCCCGCTGTCCGATCAGGACCGGGCCGCGATCGAGGCCGAGGCACTGTCGATGCCGATCCCGGGTGCGACGATGACCCTCACCATCACCGAAATGGAGCCGTAGGCAACTACTTACCGAGCGGAAGGCCGGCCTGGAGGTGGGCGAACGCGCGGTCGATGATCTCGAAGTAGTCCTGCATCTTGGCGTGGCCGGTGATCTGGTACGTCGCCATCACCACGCCGACGACCGCGCCGGCCCAGGCCCGGACGGCGAAGTCGTCGGCGGAGCGGCCGACCCGCTCAGCCGCCAGGACGGCCAGCAGGTCGATGCCGGCGTACAGCTGGTCGAGCATCCGCGCGCGCAGCTCGGGGGCTTTGAGGACCAGCTGCTGGCGCTGAGACTCCAACTCCCACTCCGCCTCGGTCAGCATCCGCATGCTGTCCTTGAGCGTCGCACGCAGCGCGTCGGTCGGGTTCAGCTCGGCCGGCTGCGCGCGGAACACGTCGATCATCACCGGGTCGAGCCGGTCGAAGACGACGGTGTCCTCCTTGGTCGGGAAGTACCGGAAGAAGGTGGCCGGCGACACCTCCGCCGCGGCCGCGATCTCCTGCACGGTCGTCTCGGCGTACCCCTGGTCGCGGAACAGCCGCAGCGCGTGCTCCTGGATCGCCGCCCGGGTCTTCGCTTTCTTGCGCTCGCGCAGCCCGGGCGGCTTCTCCGTCGTCATACCTCGATTGTGACAACTTCCGCGGGCTCCGGCTCGACGGACCCACGGGTGCCGGGCAGGAAGGCCAGCGCGAGCACGAAGCCCAGAGCCGCGATCCCGCTGCACGTCCACAGGGTCGCGCTCATGCCGTGGACGAACGCCTCACGGGCCGATTCCGCCAGGGCCGGCGCGTTGGTGTGGGCCGCGATCGCGACCGCCCCGGACGCGCTGTCGCGGGCCGCGCCGGCGACAGCGGGCGGCAGGCCGCCGACGTTCAGGTGGTCGCGGTACGCCGAGTTGAGCACCGTACCGAGGATCGCGACACCGATCGTGCCACCGACCTGGCGGAGCGCCTGAATCAGGCCCGATCCGGATCCGCTGCGCTCGACGGTCAACGCACCGATGGCCAGGTCCATCACCGGCGGCAGCGTGAATCCGATACTCACACCGACAAGGCTGACCCAGATCGCCGTGAACCCGTAGCCGGCGTCGACGCTGGTGAACGCGCCCATCACCAGGCCGGCCAGCATCAGCACGAAGCCGAACGCGACGGTCAGCCGCGGCCCTGCGGTGGCGGCGAGGCGCTCGGCGACCTTGGCACCGACCAGGAGTCCACCGATGATCGGCAGCAGCCGCAGGCCGGTGTTCAACGCGTCCGCGCCCTGCACAGCCTGGAAGAGTTGCGGCAGCACGAACAGCAGACCCATCAACGCGAACGACGCCAGCGTCGCGAGCACCGTGCCCCAGGTGAACCGCGCCGACCGGAACAACGCCAGGTCGACCAGCGAGTCCGCCGTACGCCGCTGCCACGACCAGAACACCGCCAGCAGTACGGCGCCAACGGCCAGACTGGTCAGCGTCACCCCGTCGCCCCACCCGCGCTCACCGGCCGCGACGAACCCGTACGTCACCGCCACCAGCCCCACTCCCGACAGCAGAATCCCGGGTACGTCGATCCGTCCGGACCGGTGACCGCGCGTCGCCGGGATCAGCAGAGCGACCGCGACGAGGCCGACGGCGACCAGCGGCAGGTTGATCAGGAAGACCGATCCCCAGCGGTAGTGATCCAGCAGCCAGCCGCCGAGCACCGGCCCGAGCGGGATGCCGAGCGAGTTGGCCATCACCCAGATCGTCATCGCCCGGACCCGCTCCCCCGGCTCGAACAGCACGTTGAGCAAGGACATCGACAGCGGGATCAGGAAGGCCGCCCCGACCCCGAGCACCGCGCGAGCCGCGATCAACTGCCCCGCCGACGAGGCGAACGCACAGGCCGCCGACGCCCCGCCGAACACCACGAGGGCCCCGATCAGCAGATGCTTCTGGCCGAACCTGTCACCCAGCAGCCCGGCGGGCAACAGCAGCGCCGCGAGCACCAAGGTGTACGAGTTCGCGAACCACTGCAGCTGACTGGTCGACGCCCCCAGCTCGGTCGCCAGCGTCGGCAGCGCGACGTTCAGCACGGTCAGATCCAGCCCGACCACGATCAGGCTGACCGACATGGCGCCCAACGCCCACCACCGCCGCGGGTCACGGCTCACAGCACCCATCACACACGCCTCCTGAGATCGACTCTAATTTGAGAGTAGATCTCAGAATTTGTTTCCGCAACCCTGTAGTGCCTCCCGCAGAACCTTCCGGAAGAGCTCGGGTTGCTCCAGCCACGGGAAGTGACCGGCGTCGGGGACGAGGTGGAAGGTGTGGCGCTGAGTGTGCGCCGCCAGGTCACGGACATTGACCGCCGATCGCGGATCCCCGGCGCCATGGACGAACGTGACCGGCGCGCGGAGCCCGGCCGCGAGCCCGGCCAGGTAGCCCTCTGGCCACCGGTTTACGTCCAGGAGGAGCTCACGATTGGCGGCGAAGTTGATCGGCAGGTCCACCGCCGCGCTGTCCCGTGCCCAGGTCATCGCCATCGACCGGTCGGCATGATCGGGGAACCACGCCAGCACGCGGAACTCGATCTCCTGCTCCGGTGTCCGGTCGCGCTTCTCCCCCAGTTCGTCCAGCCGGTCGACCTGTGGCGGTGTCATCCGCCGCGCACGCTCTGCGCGTTCCGGCGTACGCCAGTCGCCGATCCCGACGCCGCCGACGTACACGACGCCGGCGGCACGATCGCCGTACCACCCGGCGTAGGCCAGCGCGAGCGTCGCGCCGAACGAATGCCCGAGTACGACGATCCGCTCATGCCCCCAGTACTCGCGAAGCTCGTCGATGTCCTGCGCCGTCCGCCGGACCGACTGCAGTTCCGATGGTCCCGACCGCCCGCAGCCGCGCTGGTCGAAGCGGTGTACGACGGTCAGATCGTCCAGCATCTCCGCGAGTACGGCGTAGTCGTCCCACAAGCCTGGGCCACCGTGGACGATGACGACAGGCGGCAACGAGCTGGCGGTGCCGCTGGTGAGCGTCCACAGCGGGACGCCGTCAGAGGTCGAAAACGGCATGGGGGGTGGCAATCTCGATCGGGCCTGGGTACGTGCGGGCGGCGGCCTCGGCCTGGGTCTCGCGGCTGTACCAAGGTGGGACGTGGGTGATGATCAGACGTTTGACTCCGGCCTTCTTGGCGTGTTCGCCGGCGTCGGCGGGCGTCAGGTGAAGGTCTGTCGGGTTGTGCGGATCGTTGTCCTGCAAGGCGGCCTCGGACAGCAGGACGTCGGCACCACGGGCGAGCTCGATCAGCGCCTCGTTAGGCCCGGTATCGCCGGTGTAGACGAGTGACTTGTTGCCGTGCTCGACCCGGATCGCGTACGCCGGCACCGGGTGCACCATCCGCGCGGTGCGCACCGTGAACGGGCCGATCCGCTGAACCGCCTGCCAGGTGTGGAATTCGATCTCCTCCTCCATCCCGGGATCGATCGGCAGGTCGTACGCCGACGCCATCCGGCCGGACGTCCCGGGCGGTCCGTAGACCGGGATCCGCGGGATCGGCGTACCTGGTCCGTACTTCGCCGCGACGTACAACCCGCACAGGTCCATGCAGTGGTCAGGATGCAGGTGGGACAGGCCGATCGCGCCGATCTCCGGGACCGCGACGTGCCGCTGGAGCGAGCCGAGCGCGCCACTGCCGAGGTCGAGGATGAGGTGGAAACCCTCGGCGGTGATCAGATAGCTCGAGGCGGCCGAGTCCGGGCCGGGTACGGACCCGGAGCAGCCGATCACGGTGAGCTTCATAGCCGGAACATTACCGGCGGGTTGCCGGCTTCGCAGGACCGCGGGTCGCGTCGCGGATCATCGGATCCAGTTGCCTGGCGGTGATTTCGCGCACATCACGACGGGATCCGGTGCCCTGGACAACAGACCGGCTAGCGGACCCAGGCGAACTGGTCGACCGCGGACAGCACCGGCCCGAGGAAGCGAGAGCCGATGGCGGCGAACTCGGCCGGGCTGCCGGTGGTGACGAAGCGGTGCCGCGGCTCCGGCAGGTTGTCCGCGCGGAGCAGCCCGGTCTTGGTGAGTACGCCGTACACGTCCTTGGCGCACTCCTCGGCGCTGCTCACCAGCGTGACGTTGTCGCCCATCACGTACGAGATGACGCCCGTGAGCAACGGATAGTGCGTGCAGCCGAGGATCAGCGTGTCGACGCCGGCCTCGACCAGCGGATCGAGGTACTCGTGCGCGGCCTCGAGAAGCTCGGGCCCGGACGTCACGCCGGACTCGACGAAGTCGACGAAATCCGGGCAGGCACGGGTGAACAGCTCCACCTGCGGCGCGGCCGCGAACCCGTCCTCGTAGGCGAGCGACGCCGCCGTCGCCCGGGTGCAGATCACGCCGACGCGCTGGTTCCGGGTCGCGGCCACGGCCCGGCGCGCGGCCGGCAGGATCACTTCGACGACCGGTACGTCGTACCGTTCGCGGGCGTCGCGGAGCATCGCCGCACTGGCCGAGTTGCAGGCGATGACGAGCATCTTCACGCCGGCCTCGACGAGATGGTCAAGGCACTCCAGCGCATACTCGCGGACCTCGGCGATCGGCTTCGGGCCGTACGGCTGCCGGGCGGTGTCGCCGAGGTACAGGATCGGCTCATGCGGCAACTGATCGAGCACCGCGCGGGCGACGGTGAGTCCGCCGAAGCCTGAATCGAAGATCCCCACCGGTGCGTCAGCCACAGGCAGAGCTTATACAGGTCTGATCGCGGGCAGTCCCGAAGCCAGCCTTACCTAACCAAGCGATCCGACACGCCGGAGTTATCCACATCTTTACTCTGCGGAATTGCCTTTTCACGTGATGGGCGCCACTCTGGAGCGATGTTTGCTCGACCGCCCTTCGTGATGCCATGACACTGGCGCACCAGATCGCGGTGGTGCTGGGCACCACCGCCGCACCGAATCCGCAACCCAACGGCGCCACGGCGGCGGGCCAGGCTGCGGACACGCACAGCACTACCGCGGACATCGTGGCGGCCCTCGGGCCGACCGGGATGCTGGTGGTGCTGGCCATGGCGGCGTTCGCCTTGTACGTCGTCTCGCTCTCGCTGCACCCGAACGCCAAATGCAACCGTTGCAAAGGCGCCGGACGGCACCGCGGCGCACTCTTCAGCTACGCCCAACGTCCCTGCAACAGTTGCAAGGGCCGCGGTGTTCACCCCCGACTGGGACGCAAGGTCCTCTTCAAGCAACCGTAGGCGGACATGACCTAGTCACGATCAGGTGCCGGCAGCAACAACAACCGGCACCGTCCTGAGTCCCGGCCCTCCGCCCGCCGGCGCTCAGCTCCACCTCAGGCCCAGAGCTGACCCTCGAGGCGATCCTCCGCCTCGTCGATCGTGCCCTCGTAGGCACCGGTGGACAGGTACTTCCAGCCACCGTCCGCGACCACGAACGCGATATCCGCGGTCTCGCCCTCGCGGACGCATTTCGCCGCCTGGCCGAGCGCCGCGTGCAGGATCGCGCCGGTGGAGATCCCCGCGAAGATCCCCTCGTTGTCCAGCAGCTCACGGACCCGGCGTACGGCGTCGCGTGGGCCGACCGAGAACCGGGCGTCGATCAGGGTCTCGTCGTACAACTCGGGCACGAAGCCCTCGTCCAGATTGCGCAGTCCGTAGACGAGTTCGCCGTACCGCGGCTCGGCCGCCACGATGCGCACCTCGGGCTTGTGCTCGCGGAAGAACCGGCCGGCGCCCATCAGCGTGCCGGTGGTGCCGAGGCCGGCCACGAAGTGGGTGACGGACGGCAGATCGGCGAGGATCTCGCGCGCGGTGCCGTCGTAGTGCGCGGCCGCGTTGGACGGGTTGCCGTACTGGTAGAGCATCACCCAGTCCGGGTGCTCCTCGGCGACCTGCTTGGCCACCCGGACCGCCTCGTTCGACCCACCCGCGGCCGGAGAGGAGATGATCTCGACTCCCCACATCCGCAGGATCTGGCGGCGTTCCTCGGAGGTGTTCTCCGGCATCACGCAGACCATCCGGTAGCCGCGCAGCTTGGCCGCCATCGCCAGTGAGATGCCGGTGTTGCCCGACGTCGGTTCGAGGATCGTGGTGCCGGGCCGCAGCCGGCCGTCCTTCTCGGCGTCCAGGAGCATCCGCAGCGCCGCCCGGTCCTTGATCGAACCGGTCGGGTTGTGGTCCTCCAGCTTGGCCCACAACCGGACGTCCGCCGACGGCGACAGCCGGGGCAGACCGACCAGCGGCGTGCCTCCGACCGAGTCGAGCAGACTGTCGAAACGCATGCTCAGCCGCCGGCCACCGCGGGCAGTACGACGACCACGTCGCCGTCCTTCACGCCGGTCTTCAGGCCGCCGGTGAACCGGACGTCCTCGTCGTTGACGTAGACGTTCACGAACCGGCGCAGTTCCTCCGGCTCGCCTTCGACGATGCGCTCCTTCAGACCCGGGTGGGCACCGTTCACGTCGTCGATGAACTCGGCCAGCGTGGCGCCGTCCCCGTTCACCGCCTTCTCGCCGCCGGTGTACGTGCGCAAGATCGTCGGCACGCGCAACTCGATCGCCATATCAGTTGTCTCCTCTTGTTTCCTCATAAGAACCCACCACGCGCACTTCTTCTTCCACGACCTCGGCGTCGATGATCCGGTACGACCGGAACTCGACGGGGCCGTCGTACGCCGGGGAGTCGGCGCCGTCCCGGGTCGACACCAGCACGTAGTGGGCGCCGGGCTCCTGGGCGAGGGTGATGTCGGTGCGTGACGGAAACGCCTCGGTGGCGGTGTGCGAGTGGTAGATCACCACCGGCTCCTCGTCCCGCTCGTCCATCTCCTGGTAGAGCCGGAGCAGGTCGCCGGAGTCGAACTCGTAGAACGTCGGCGACATCGCCGCGTTGAGCATCGGCACGAACCGCACCGCCCGGTCCGACCCGGCCGGCCCCGCGACCACGCCACAGGCCTCGTCCGGGTGGTCCCGGCGGGCGTGCGCGACGATCGCGTCGTACGTGGCCTTCTCGATGATCAACACGAGACCACGGTACGGCGACCGCCGGACCCGTCCCGCCAACCCGGGAGTCGGTCCATTATGCGGACAGAGCGCTACCAGCGATCGTGGATCTGTGGCCGGATCAATTCGTCGTACGTCGCCTGGACCGCGGCCGACTGGTCGGCGGTGAGCGGGGAAAGACTTGCCGCCGCCAGATTGCCGGACACCTGGGCCGGGTTGCGCGCGCCGGGGATGACCACACTCACACCCGGCTGGTCGAGGATCCAGCGGAGGGCGAACTGGGCCATGGTGACGCCGGCGGTCAGCCAGGGCATCAGGCGGCGGACGGCCTCCAGCCCGGTGCCGAAGTCGACGCCGGAGAAGGTCTCGCCGACGTCGAAGGCCTCGCCGTGGCGGTTGTAGGTGCGGTGGTCGTCGGCCGAGAACGTGGTGTTCTCGTCGTACTTGCCGGACAGCAGCCCGCTCGCCAGCGGGACGCGGGCGATGATGCCCACGCCGGCCGCTTGCGCCGCGGGCAGCACCTCGTCGAGCGGCTTCAGCCGGAACGCGTTCAGGATGATCTGCACCGACGCCACGTTCGGCCGCGCGATCGCGGTGAGCGCTTCCGCGCAGGTCTCGACGCTCACGCCGTACGACGCCATCCTGCCCTCGTCCACCATCGAGTCGAGCGCGTCGAACACCGCGTCGGTCGAGTACACCGGCGTCGGCGGGCAGTGCAGCTGGACCAGGTCGATGGTGTCGACACCGAGGTTCTGCCGGGACCGGTCGTTCCAGGCCCGGAAGTTCTCCAGCGTGTAGTTCGACGGCACCTGCTCGACGCGACGTCCCATCTTGGTCGCCACGGTCAGGCCGTCGTACTCCTTGACCACCTGGCCGACCAGCCGCTCGCTGCGTCCGTCGCCGTACACGTCCGCGGTGTCGATGAACGTGACGCCGCCCTCGATCGCCGCCCGCAGTACCGCGAGCGCATCGCCCTCGTCGACCGAGCCCCAGTCGGCGCCCAGCTGCCAGGCACCGAGCCCGACCACACCCACGTCCCGACCAGTCCGACCAAGCCTGCGCGTCTCCATGCCGCTAACCCTAGGCAGTGACCTCGACCCGTAGCTCGGGACCCTCCGAAACGTCCAGATCCGTCGCGAGCGTCTCCGCCTTGATCAGCTCGCGATGCGCCTCGACCGCCTGCATGGTCCGAGCGTCAGCCGTCACCGACAAGCGCATCCGATCGGTCACTTGCAGGCCCGCGTCCCGCCGCGCCTGCTGCACCGAGCGAATCACGTCGCGCGCCGTCCCCTCGGCCTCCAGCTCAGGCGTGATCGTCGTGTCCAGTACGACGAATCCGCCGCCGGAGAGCAGGCCGCTCGCCGTACCGCCCTCGGCCAGCGTGGTCTCCAGGGTGTACTCACCCTCGGCCAACTCGATGCCCCCGGCAACGACAACGCCGTCCGCGGAGACCGACCAGTCACCGCTCTTCGACGCCTTGATCACCGTCTGGACGTCACGCCCCAGCCGCGGCCCGGCCGCCCGCGCGTTGACCGTCAGCCGCTGCGACACCGGCGCGTCCACCGCATCCGCCGACGCCAGCACGACCTCGCGGACGTTGACCTCATCCTCGATCAACGGCACCAGAGCCCTCAAGGCCTCCGCGTCGGCCGTCGCCACCGTCAGCGACTGCAACGGTTGCCGGCCACGGATGCCTGCCGCCTTCCGGATCGACGACGCGACCGAACACACCTCGCGCACCCGCTCCATCCGCGCGACCAGCTCCGGGTCGTCCGGAAGCTCGTCGACCGACGGCCAGTCGGTCAGATGCACCGACCGCTCCCCGGTCAGACCACGCCAGACCTGCTCCACCGTGAGCGGCAGCAGCGGCGCAGCCGTCCGGCAGACCACCTCGAGCGCGGTGTAGAGCGTGTTCACCGCGTCTTGGAACGTCTCCCCCGACTCGTCCCAGAAGCGATCCCGGGACCGGCGGATGTACCAGTTCGTCAGCACCTCCAGGTAGCTGAGCACCGCATCGCAGGCCGACGCGACGTCGTACCGGTCCAGCTTCTCCTCGACGTCCGCGACGAACACCCGCAACCGGGCCAGCACATACCGGTCCAGCAGAACCTCGGAGTCGGTCGACCACGTCGCGGTCGCCCCGGCGGCGTTCGCGTAGAGCGCGAAGAAGTACCAGGCGTTCCACAACGGGATCATCACCTGGCGGACGCCGTCCCGGATGCCTTCCTCGGTGACGACCAGGTTCCCACCGCGCAGGATCGGGCTCGACATCAGGAACCAGCGCATCGCGTCGGCGCCATCGCGGTCGAACACCTCGGACACGTCCGGGTAGTTCCGCAGCGACTTGCTCATCTTCTGGCCGTCGTTGCCGAGCACGATCCCGTGACTCAGGCAGGACGAGAACGCCGGCCGGTCGAACAGCGCCGTGGACAGGATGTGCAGGGTGTAGAACCAGCCGCGGGTCTGGCCGATGTACTCGACGATGAAGTCGCCCGGGAAATGGTGCTCGAACCACTCGGTGTTCTCGAACGGGTAGTGCACCTGCGCGAAGCTCATCGACCCCGAGTCGAACCACACGTCGAGTACGTCGGGCACCCGGCGCATCGTGGACCGCCCGGTCGGGTCGTCCGGATTCGGCCGGGTCAGCTGGTCGACGTACGGGCGGTGCAGATCCGGGACCGCGACACCGAAGTCGCGCTCCAGCTCCTCGATCGAACCGTAGACGTCGATCCGCGGGTACGCCGGATCGTCCGAACGCCAGACCGGGATCGGACTGCCCCAGAACCGGTTCCGGCTGATCGACCAGTCCCGCGCGTTCGAAAGCCACTTCCCGAACTGCCCATGCTTCACGTGCTCCGGCACCCAGGTGATCTGCTCGTTCAGCTCGACCATCCGGTCCCGGATCCGGGTCACCTCGACGAACCAGCTCGACACCGCCTTGTAGATCAGCGGGTTCCGGCACCGCCAGCAGTGCGGGTAGCTGTGCACGTAGCTGTCCTCGCGCACCAGCGCCCCGGCCGCCCGCAGGTCGCGGATGATCGGCCGATTCGCCTCGAACACGTGCATCCCCTGGTACGGCGGGACCACGGACGTGAACCGGGCTCCTTCGTCAACGGTCAGCACGGTGGGGATCCCGGCCGCTTCACAGGCGACCTGGTCCTCCTCGCCGTACGCGGGAGCCATGTGGACGACGCCGGTGCCCTCGTCGGTGGTGACGTGCTCGGCCGAGATGACCTGGAAGGCGTTGGCGGTCCCGAAGACCTCGGCGTTCGCGAGGAACGGGAACAGCGGGGCGTAGCGCAGGCCGATCAGGTCGGAGCCCTTGAGCCGCCGGAGCACCTCGTCACCGAGGCCGTCGAAGTCGCCGTGTGTCCCGGCGTACGCCGCCAACCGCGCCTCGGCGAGGATCGTCGGGCGGCCGTCGGCGTCGTTCACGACCACGTAGTCGACGTCCGGGCCGACGGCCATGGCCAGGTTGCTCGGAAGGGTCCAGGGCGTGGTGGTCCAGGCGAGCAGGCGCTCACCGGTCTCCAGCTCGACCGCGATCGTCACCGACGGGTCCTGGCGCTGCTGGTAGACGTCGTCGTCCATCCGCAGCTCGTGGTTGGACAGCGGGGTCTCGTCGTTCCAGCAGTACGGCAGCACCCGCAGGCCCTCGTACACCAGGCCCTTGTCGTACAGCGTCTTGAACGCCCAGATCACCGACTCCATGTAGTCGCGATTGAGCGTTTTGTAATCGTGGTCGAAGTCGACCCAGCGCGCCTGGCGGGTGACGTAACTGCGCCACTCACCGGTGTACTTCAGCACCGACGCCCGGCACGCCTCGTTGAACTTCTCGATACCGAGCTCGAGGATGTCCGCCTTCGTCTTCAGCCCGAGCACCCGCTGAGCCTCCAGCTCGGCCGGCAACCCGTGCGTGTCCCACCCGAACCGCCGCTCCACCCGATGCCCACGCATCGTCTGGTACCGCGGCACGACGTCCTTCACGTATCCCGTCAGCAGATGCCCGTAGTGCGGCAGCCCGTTCGCGAACGGCGGCCCGTCGTAGAAGACGAACTCGTTGGCCCCGTCCACCCCAGCCGCCCGCTGCTCCACCGAGGCGAGGAACGTCCCGTCCTTGTCCCAGTACTCGAGCACCTCCCGCTCGATCCGCGGAAAGTCAGGACTAGCACTCAGCTCGGCGTCACCGCTCTTCGGGTAGCTCACCCAGCGCATGCTATGCAACAACACGCCCTACAGATAACCGAGCCACCCCTCCCCCACCCGCGCGAAGCGCGGAATCTCTCAGCGCATGTTGTGGAGAAGGGCGGACTGGAGGTAGCCGAGCCAGTCGTACAGGTCGTACGTCAGGCGGCGGGGGTCGTCGTCGGGGAGCTTTTCCCAGGTGGAGTAGTCGTCTTCTTCCTTGATGTCCAGGCGGGTGCCGATCGCCAGGCGGAGGTCGTTCAGGGCGCGGAGCCAGGACAGTTGTTCGTCGGGTTCCAGCGCGATCTCGTCCGCGCCGGACTCCTCGAGCGCCGACAGCACCCGCTTGGCGTCACTGATCTTGCGGTCGCGCAGGCCGCGCTCCGTGAACCGCCGGAACTCACCCGACGCCTGGTCGTCCTCCTTGTAGGCGTCCGGCAGCAGCCGCTGGAGTACGACGTCCTCCGGCGGCGAGGTCGGCCCGTCGCTGTCCAGGAGCGCCGCCAGCGGGTCCGAGGATTGGGTGGCGCGCGGCGGCAGGCCGTCGTACAGGAGTTCGACCAGGTTGCGGAGCAGGTTCGCCAGGATGTCCGCCTCGTGCTCGGCGAAACTGACGACGACGGTCTTGCGGCGCTTGCGGAACCGGGTCACGACTTCTCGCAGGTGGCCCACAGGCCGTAGGAGTGCATCGCTTCCACGTCGCGTTCCATCGCCTCGCGGTTGCCGTTCGAGACCGCCGACTTGCCCTCCTGGTGCACCTGCAGCATCAGCTTCTCCGCCTTGTGTTTGGAGTAGCCGAAGTAGGTCTGGAACACGAAGGTGACGTAGTCCATCAGGTTGACCGGATCGTTCCAGACGATCGTCACCCACGGTGGGCTCAGCTCGATCGCCTCGTCGACCTCGGGGCTCTCGAGTTCGCTGGGTGCGGTGCTCACCGGTCCATTCTCTCCATCATCGGTTCCAGGTTCGCAATAGGCTGCCCTTGTGACTCACGCTGTGACGCACTCGACCGCGCTCCTCACGGACCACTACGAGCTCACCATGCTGCAGGCCAGCCTGGCCGACGGGACGGCGCAGCGCCGCTCGGTCTTCGAGCTGTTCGCCCGCAGGCTGCCCGACGGGCGCCGCTACGGCGTGGTCGCCGGCGTGAACCGGCTGCTGGACGCGCTGGAGCGGTTCCGCTTCGACGAGCGGGCGATCGGGTTCCTGGCCGACCGGGGTGTCGTCGACCAGGCTACCCGGGACTGGCTGGCGGACTACCGGTTCACCGGCGACATCTC
Source organism: Kribbella sp. NPDC050281 (assembly GCF_040655855.1). Taxonomy (NCBI): domain Bacteria; kingdom Bacillati; phylum Actinomycetota; class Actinomycetes; order Propionibacteriales; family Kribbellaceae; genus Kribbella; species Kribbella sp. NPDC050281. The sequence continues at coordinate 38,284 of NZ_JBFAKS010000041.1, forward strand.
CGGCTACGCCGACGGCGAGATCTTCTTCCCCGGCTCGCCGGTGCTGGTGGTGGAGGCCAGTTTCGCCGAGGCGGTGCTGCTGGAAACCGTGTTCCTGTCGATCCTGAACCACGATTCCGCGGTCGCCTCGGCGGCGTCCAGGATGACCTGGTGGGCCGGTGGCCGGCCGTGTATCGAGATGGGCTCGCGCCGGACCCACGAGGAGTCCGCGGTCGCCGCCGCGCTGTCGGCGTACATCGCGGGCTTCGCCACCACCTCGAACCTGGAGGCCGCGCACCGGTACGGCATCCCGAGCGCGGGTACGGCGGCGCACTCGTTCACGCTGCTGCACGACACCGAGCGGGACGCGTTCATCTCCCAGGTCGATGCCCTCGGCAAGGGGACGACCCTGCTGGTGGACACGTACGACGTGGCTGAGGCGGTCCGGACCGCGATCGGCATCACCGGCCCCGAGCTCGGCGCGGTCCGGCTCGACTCCGGCGACCTGCCGTCCCTGGCCGGGCAGGTCCGCGAGCAGCTCGACGCTCTCGGGGCGACCAAGACCCGGATCATCGTCACCAGCGACCTCGACGAGTACCAGATCGCCGCCCTCGCACCGGCCCCGGTCGACGGGTACGGCGTGGGTACGTCGCTCGTCACCGGCAGCGGCCACCCGACCTGCGGGTTCGTGTACAAACTGGTCGCCCGGGAGAACGCGGACGGGGCGCTGGTCCCGGTGGCGAAGAAGAGCCCGGACAAGATCTCCATCGGCGGCCGGAAGTATGCGCTACGGCGCCGTTCGGCCAGCGGCGTTGCGGAGGTCGAGCTGATCGGCGTCGGCGAGCCGCCGGTCGACGACGGTGACGACCGGGAGCTGCTCAAGCCGCTGGTCGAGGCCGGCAAGATCGTCGGCCGCACCACCCCGGAGGAGTCGCAGGCGCACCACCTCAAGGTGCGCGACGAACTGCCCCGCTACGCCAGCCAGCTGAGCCGTGGCGAGCCCGCGATCCCGACCGAGTACAGCGGCGAGTACGACGCCCGCAACCCATTCCTGCCCCGGAGCCACATGTGAGCACCGACCAGGCCGAGTGGCCTCCAGAAGCACCGGCGAGCGAAGCAGACGTCTTGATCGCGCTGCGGTTCGCCGACCGGGCGGCCCGGAAGGCGGTCGCTGACGAGCTGGCCGGCACCGGACTGCACACCGGCCAGGAACTGGTTCTCGCCAAGCTCCTGCACCACGGCTCGCTCCAGGTGGCCCAACTGGCCAAGGTCCTGGACGTCGAGGTGCCGACAGCAACGAAAACCACCCAGCGGATGGAAGCTGCCGGCCTCGTCCGCCGGGTCAGGAACAGCACCGACGCCCGTCAGGTCGCGATCGAACTCACCGACCGCGGCGCCGAGTTGGCCCACACGGTCCAGGAGGTCTACGACCGAGCCGGCCGCCGGGCCCTCGCCCAGCTCGGCCCAGAGGACCGACGCGTGCTCCGCAACCTCCTCTGGACCATCACCTCCACCCTCGAGCCAGGGCACTAGATCGGAATGCCCGGAAGGCCGGGGGTGCGCGGTGCCTTGAGGTCCCGGCGTACCAGGACAGTCACCCAGGCGGCGCCGGCGCAAAAGATGGCCGCGAACAGCCAGAAGTTGTAGGCCACGCTCGGCGACAGGAGATCGGCGAGGACGAAGAGCGCGATCGCGGAGAAGAGCCCGACGAAGAGCATTCCTATGCTCAGGACGATGGTGGCGTCCATGGCCGGGGTCGCGCGGCGGCGCCGCAGCCGCCAAGCGCAGGCGACGACCACGAGCAGGCCGCTGGAGGCCAGGACCAGCGACACGATGTCAGGCCAGCTCCCGTCGGCCGGAGCCGCTCCGGTCGCCTGGGCGGCGCCGTTGGCCGTGATCTCGGTCAGCCGGCCGCGCCAGATCGTGCCGGTCACCCGGTCGCCCTCGTCGAGTTGATCGAGGATGGGGCCGCTGTTGGGGAACCCCGTGTTCCACCTGGCGCCGGACGCGCCGATCAGGACCGCGCTGCGGTCGCCCGTCTTGTACTCCGGGACGACATGGATGTCGGTCGCGGTGAACTCCTCCGTCCACCGGCATTCGGCCGGTGTCTGCGGAGCGGTCGAGCAGCGCGGCGCAGCCTCGTAGGCGTGTATCTCGCGGTCGTTGTCCGGCGCCACCACAGTTCCGAGATCGGTAGCGACGCCGACCAGGGCCACGCCGCCCAGGAGAACGAATATCGTCGTGACCGTTTTGTCGAGGATCCCCACAGGTCAATGATGCGGTCGACCGGGGTTGAGGTTGTGTCCCGTTGGTGTGATGCGCGCGACACGCGTCGAGGGCCGTCCCTAGCGCGCGTCGAAGACCTTCGCGAGCAGACTCAGAGCCTCGCGCAGGAGCTCCGGCGGCATCACGAGCGGCGGCAGGAACCGCAGTACGTTGCCGTAGGTCCCCGCGGTCAGCACGACCATCCCCTCCGCGTGACACGCTCGCGCGATCTCCCCGGTCGCGATCGGATCGGGCTCGCCGGAGCTGTCGACCAGCTCGATGGCGATCATCGCGCCCCGCCCGCGGACATCGCCGATGACGGGGTGTCGCTTGGCCAGGTCTTGTAGCGCGGGCAGCATGATCTCGCCGATCTCCCGCGCCCGGGCCGGCAGGTCCTCGTCCTCGATCATCGAGATCGCCGCCAGCGAAGCCGCGCACGCCACCGGGTTCCCGCCGTACGTGCCGCCGAGACCACTCACGTGCGGCGCGTCCATGATCTCCGCCCGGCCCGTCACGGCCGCCAGCGGCAGACCGCCCGCGATGCCCTTCGCCAGTGTGATCACATCCGGTACGACGCCCTCGTGCGAGCACGCGAACAGGTCGCCGGTCCGCCCGAACCCGGTCTGGATCTCGTCCGCGACGAACACCACCCCGGCAGAACGGCACCACTCGGCCACCGCAGGCAAGAACCCGGGAGCAGGTACGACGAACCCGCCTTCGCCGTGGATCGGTTCGATCACCACACAAGCCACGTTCGACGCACCGACGTACTTCTCGATCGACGCGACCGCCCGGGCCGCGGCCTCCGGTCCGCTCAGCCCGTCGCGATACGGGTACGACGTCGGCACTCTGTACACCTCCGGCGCGAACGGGCCGAACCCGTCCTTGTACGGCGCGTTCTTCGCCGTCATCGCCATGGTCAGGTTGGTCCGCCCGTGGTAACCGTGGTCGAACACCACCACCCCGTTCCGCCGGGTGTGGGAGCGGGCGATCTTCACCGCGTTCTCGACCGCCTCGGCACCGGAGTTCAGCAGCACGGACCGTTTCTCGTGGTCCCCGGGCGTGATCCGGTTCAGCGCCTCGCACACCTCGAGGTAGCCGGCGTACGGCGTGACCATGAAGCAGGTGTGGGTGAACCGGGCCACCTGCTCCTGGACGGCGCTCACCACCCGCGGCGCGGCGTTGCCGACGTTCGTGACCGCGATCCCGGAGCCGAGATCGATCAGCTGGTTGCCGTCGGCATCCACCACGATCCCGCCGCCGGCCTCGGTGACGAACACCGGCAGCGTGATCCCGATCCCGCGCGCGACCGAGCTCCGTACCCGCGCCATCAACTCGATCGACCGAGGCCCGGGGATCTCCGTGACCAGCTTGCGTTCCTGCGTGACCGTCATCGTCCAGCTCCTAATGACTCGGCGTCGCCCGAGAGTCGTTGTGCCAGCCAGACCGGGATCACCGAGAACACGATCAGCGCGGCTGCGACCACGTTGACGATCGGCGCCTGGTTCGGCCGGAACAGATTGTTGAAGATCCAGATCGGCAGCGTCTGCTGGTTCGCGCCGGCGGTGAACGTGGTCACGATGATCTCGTCGAACGAGAGCGCGAACGCGAGCAGCCCACCGGCCAGCAGCGCCGACCGGATCAGCGGGAACGTCACCAGCCGGAAGGTGGTGAACCCGGACGCACCGAGATCCGCCGACGCCTGCTCGAGATGTACGCCGGTGCGCCGCAGCCGGGCGATCACGTTGTTGAACACCGTGACGATGCAGAACGTCGCGTGCGCGATGACGATCGTGCCGAACCCGAGTTCGAAGCCGAAGATGGTCCGGAACGCGTTGTTCAGCGCGATCCCGGTGACGATGCCCGGCAGCGCGATCGGCAGGATCACCAGCAGCGACACTGAATCGCGGCCGTAGAAGCTGAACCGCTGCAGCGCAAACGCGATCATCGTCCCGAGCACCAGCGCGATCACAGTCGCCACGAGCCCGACCCGCACACTCACCCAGAGCGCATCCAGCGCCCCTTGGCTCTCGGCCGCGCGCCGCCACCATTCCAGCGTGAAGTCCCGCGGCGGCCAGGCGAACGTCTTGTTCACGTTGAACGAGTTCACCAGCACCAGCAGCAACGGGATGTAGATGATCGCAAGGATCACGATGGTGAGGATCCGCAACACCATCCTGGTCGGTCCGGAGATCGTCATCAGAGGCTCTCCATCGCTCCGGTACGGCGTACCGCGGCCAGGTACCCCAGCATCACCACGACCGGGATCGTGGCGACCGCCGCCGCGAAGGGCAGGTTGTTGGCCGCGCCCACGTTGTCGTACACAACGTTGCCCAGCAACTGGTTGGTGCCGCCGACGATCCGTACGGCGATGTAGTCCCCCAGCGTCAGGCTGAAGGTGAAGATCGACCCGGCCACCATGGCCGGCACCACCACCGGCACGACCACCCGCCGGATCGTCTGGGTGGTCTTCGCACCGAGATCGGCCGATGCCTCCAGCAACGAGTCCGGCAGCCGTTCCAGGCCGGCGTAGATCGGCAGGATCATGTACGGCAGCCACAGGTAGGCCAGCGTCACCACCGTCGCGGTCAGGCCGAACCCGGGCGACTGCAGCCCGACCGCCTCGAACATCGAGGACACCAGCCCGCCCTCGGCGAACATCCCGCGCCACGCGTACGCCTTGACCAGATAGCTGGCCCACAAGGGCATCAGCACCGCCACCAGCAGGAACCGGCGCAGCCCCGGGCGCGCCACCTTCGACATGTACAGCGCGATCGGGAACGCGACCACCGCATCGATCACGGTCACCAGGAGGGCGACCCCGATCGTGCGCAGGGCTATGGTCCGGTACACCTCGACGGTGAACAGCGTCCGGAAGCTGTCCAGCGTCCACTCCCGCTCGATCAGCCCGGTGAAGCTGTCCTGCGACCAGAGGGCGGTGACGAACAACGCCGCCAACGCCCCCAGGTACGCAACCCCGAGCCACAAGATCGGCGGCCCCAGCAACAACCCCAACCGAACCCGCGGGTGCCGGTGCAGACCGTTCATCCCTTGATTTGGGTCCAGGCTTGGGTCCAGCGGCTGTAGTCGGTGCATTTGACGTCGGTGCGGCCGTCGAGGCACTGCTCGATCGGGGTGGTCCAGTACCAGATCTTCTCGGAGTAGGCCTCGTCACCCGCGTGGAACGTGGTGCAGTGGTTCTTGTCCGCGGTCTGTGCACACGCCTTCGCGTTGGCCGGCGACTCACCGAAGTACTCGGCCACCGCCGCGTTCGCCGTCGGGCTGACGATGTGGTTCATCCAGAGGTAGCCGCAGTTCTTGTTCTTCGACGTAGCGCTCAGCATCCAGGTGTCGGACCAGCCGGTCACGCCCTCGGTCGGGACGGTGACCTGCACCGGGACCTTCTCGCCGGTCGCCACGTTCGCGATCACCTGCCAGGTGGTGCCGACCACCGAGTTGCCGCTGGTGAACGCCTGCACCTCCTTGAGGTAGTCCGACCAGTACTCCGACACCAGCGTCTTCTGCTGCTTGAGCAGATCGACGGTCGCGGTGAACTGCTTGTCGTCCAGCGCGTACGGGTTCTTGATGCCCAGATCAGGCTTCGTCGCCATCAGGTACATCGCGGCGTCGGCGATGTAGATCGGTGAGTCGTACGCCGTGACCGCACCCTTGTACGGCGAGTTGGCGTCGAAGACCACGCCCCACGACGTCGGCGCCGGCGTCACCTTGTCGGTCCGCCACATCAGCAGGTTCGCGCCGTACCCGTGCGGTACGCCGTACATCTGGCCCTTCACCGAGTTCCACGGCCGGTCCTTGAGGAACGGGTAGACGTCGGCGTAGTTCGGGATCAGGTCGGTGTTCACGGGCTCCACCTGTCCGCCCGCGATCAGCCGCAGCGACGCGTCGCCGGAGGCCGACACCACGTCGTACTGCCCGGTCTTCATCAGGCTGACGGCCTCGTCCGACGTACCGAACGTCTTCACCGTGACCTGGCAGCCGGTCTCCTTCTCGAACGACGAGACCCAGTCGACCTTCGGGTCGTTCGAGCCGTCCTCGGCGTACCCGGGCCAGGCCAGCACACTGAGCTTGCCCTCCCCGGCTCCGAGCGTGTCGAGTTTCTTCAGGTCCGGCGGGGTGAACCCGCTCGTCCCGGCCGCCCCGTCACCGGAGCTGTCGTCGGAACCACCGGACGTGCCGCACGCTGCCAGGATCAGAGCGAGCACTGCCAGGCTCGCCGCCGCACTGAGTCTCTTCATCGAAAGCTCCTTGCCAAAGGGGTGGTGCGGTGGGACTTGCTAGGCGGAACCGCCGATCTCGACGGTGTGTTCGCGGCGCCAGGTGAGGCGGACCTGGGCACCCCGAAGCGCGAGCTTGTCCTGCACCGAACCCTGCTGGTTCTGCTGCAGGACGATGAGCGAGCCACCGGCGTCCAGGTCGACCACGGTCTGCGTGGCCGAGCCCAGATACACCACTTCGCGGACCACACCGGTGGCGGTACAGCTTCCCGGGGCGGCGGCGGCGTCCCGGGATTGCATGTCGATCTTCTCGGGCCGGACGGTGAACACTCCCGGCGTACCGAGGACGGCGGATGCGACGTCGCCCTCGAGCAGATTGGAGGTACCGACGAACCCGGCGACGAACGCACTCGCCGGATGCTCGTACAGCTCGGCCGGACCGGCCAGCTGCTCGATCCGGCCGCCGTTGAACACGGCGATCCGGTCGCTCATCGTCAGCGCCTCCTCCTGGTCGTGGGTGACGAACACGAAGGTGATGCCGACATCACGCTGCAGCGCCTTGAGCTCGAGCTGCATCTCCCGGCGCAGCTTCAGGTCGAGGGCTCCGAGCGGCTCGTCCAGCAACAGCAGCTTCGGGCGGTTCACCAGTGCCCGGGCCAGCGCAACGCGTTGCCGCTGGCCACCGGACAGCTGGCTCGGCCGGCGGTCCCCGAACCCCTCCAGCCGGACCGTTTCCAGCGCCTCGAGAGCCCTGGTACGGCGCGACCGCCGGTCGACACCCTTCACCCGCAGCCCGTACTCGACGTTCTGCAACACACTCATATGCGGGAACAGCGCGTAGTCCTGGAAGACGGTGTTCACATCGCGCGCGTACGGCGGCCGCTCGGTGACGTCGACGCCCCCGAGCAGGATCCGGCCCGCGGTCGGCACCTCGAAGCCGGCGATCATCCGCAGCACCGTGGTCTTGCCGGAACCCGACGGGCCGAGCATCGAGAAGAACTCGCCCTCGGCCAGGTCGAGGTCGACACCGTCCACCGCGGCCACCTCGCCGAACGTCTTCCGCAGGCCGCGCAGGCTGACCGCCGCCACCGTGTCCGGCGGCATCTCGGTCGTCACCTGCTCACCCAAGCTCGTCATCCGATCGCCGACATCACGTGCTTGACCCGGGTGTAGTCCTCGACGCCGTACAGGGACAGGTCCTTGCCGTGCCCGGAGTGCTTGAAGCCGCCGTGCGGCATCTCGGCCACCAGTGGGATGTGGGTGTTGATCCAGACGCAGCCGAAGTCGAGAGCCGCCGACATCCGCAGTGCCCGCGAGTGGTCAGTGGTGAACACGCTCGACGCGAGACCGAAGCGCACGCCGTTGGCCATCCGCAGTGCCTCGTCCTCGTCGGTGAACGACTGCACGGTGATGACCGGACCGAACACCTCGTCCTGGATCATCTCGTCGTCCTGCCGCAACCCGGTCACGACGGTCGCGTCCAGGAAGTAGCCGTCGGCAAGGGCTCCGCCGGACCGCTCGCCACCCAGTGCGATCGAGCCGTGCTCGGGCATCCGGGCCAGGAAGCCGTGGACCCGGTCCAGCTGCAGACTGCTGTTGAGTGGCCCGAACAGAGCGTCGCCGTCGTTCGCGAGTCCTGGGCGTGCGTTCGATCGCGCCCAGTCGACCAGGGTCTGCACGAACTCGTCGTGCACCGAGGCATCGACGATCACCCGGCAGGCCGCCGTACAGTCCTGGCCGGCGTTGAAGTAGCCGCCGACCCCGATCGCCTCGGCCGCCGCCGCGAGATCCGCGTCCGCGAAGACGACGGCCGGTGCTTTGCCGCCGAGTTCGAGGTGTGTGCGCTTGAGGTCGAGCGCCGCCGTACTGGCGACCTCGGAACCGGCGCGGGTCGAGCCGGTGATGCTGACCTGGCCGGGGACCGGATGCGCAACCACGGCCTGCCCGGTCGCACGGTCACCGCAGACGACGTTGAACACGCCGGGCGGCAGTACTTCGGCCGCGAGCTCGGCGAGCATTACCGTCGTCACCGGTGTGGTCTCGGCCGGCTTCAGGACCACGGTGTTGCCGGCGGCAAGCGCCGGACCGAACTTCCAGACCGCCATCATCATCGGGTAGTTCCACGGCGTGATCTGGCCGACGACGCCGATCGGCTCGCGGCGCACCCAGGACGTGTGACCGGCCAGGTACTCACCCGCGGACTTGCCTTCGAGGAGCCGTGCGGCGCCGGCGAAGAACCGCATCTGGTCGACCATGACGTCCAGTTCCTCGGTCCGGGTCAGCTCGAGCAGCTTGCCGGTGTTCTCCGACTCGGCGGCGACCAGGGCGTCCGCCTCCGCCTCGACCCGGTCGGCGAACCGCAGCAGCGCGCGTTGCCGGTCGCTCGGTGTGGTCCCGGCCCAGCCCGGCGCAGCGGCGTCTGCCGCCCGGTACGCCGCGTCCACGTCCTCGTCGCCGGACAGTGGCGCCGTACCGAAGACCTTGCCGGTGGCCGGATCGACGAGCTCGCTGGTAGCGCCGCTGAGCGCGTCTCGCGGTGTTCCGTTGATCAGATTCCGCACAGTTCGCATCGCGCACACTCCCGTGGCCGGGGGACTGTCTCTGGTGGCCGTAAACATATGAAATCAGATGTTAAAGTTCAAGAGATCGGTGAGAATGTTCCGGAGTTGTGTCCGGGTGACCGAGAGAGGTAGGGCGGGATGGCGCTGCGGTTCTACGGCAGTGGCGCGGCGGCGGTGTTCGCACCGCTGGAGACGCTGAGCCGCTCGGAACTGGTGGAGCGCCGCCTGACCGACGCGATCGCGCTGGGCCTGCTCCCGGACTCGGAGCAACTGCCGGGCGAGTCCGACCTGGCCGGCATCTTCGGCGTCTCCACCACTACGGTGCGCGAAGCCCTGTCGTCACTGCGGTTGCGCGGCCTGATCCACACCCGGCGCGGGCGGGGCGGTGGCAGCTTCGTCCGGGCCCAGGAGGAGATGTCCGCCGCGATCGTCCGGGACCGGCTGGAGGAGTTGAGCCTCGCGCAGCTTCGCGATCTCGGCGACCACTACAGCGCCATTGCGGGTACGGCGGCCAGACTCGCGGCCGAGCGGGCGACGCCGGACGACGTGCAGCGCCTCGGCGGGGTCTGCGACAGTCTGGAGAACGCGGAAGGTCTCGGCTCCCGTCGCCGGGCGGACGCACAGTTCCACATCGAGGTGGCCGCGACCGCGCAGTCCACCCGGCTGTACCGGGCCGAGGTGAGTCTGCAGGCGGAGGTCGGCACGCTGCTCTGGCTGGCGTTCGGCGACGACGAGAGCCACCGCCGGACCGTGCAGAGCTGCCGTGATGTCGTCGCGGCGATCGAGCGAACCGACGGCGACGCCGCCCGGGCGGCCGCGGAGGAACGCGTCGCAGACTCGACGGCACGGCTGATCGACCTCAGACTGGCCCTGGAGGACTGATGAGTACTCACCTTGCGTCAGATGCCGGAGTCGATGCCGTCCTGGAGCAGGTCGGCGGCGTGGTCGGCGAGGCCTTCGGGCTCGCGGACCGGATCGCCGCGGACGTCGGTGCCGTGTTCACCGATCAGCCGACGGTCCGGCGCGGCGACCTCGGTGCGGTCACGACGCTGGTGGGTCCGGCGCTCGAGGATCCGGACGGCCTGATCCAGGGCGCCGGATTCGTCGCGGCCGTCGATACGCTGGCCGACTCGCGCTGGTGGCTGGAGTGGTTCATGCTGAGCAACGGTTCGGCCGAGCGCCTGATCGTCGACACCGATCCCCGCGGCGAGAACTTCTACGACTACGGTTCCCTGCCCTGGTACGACGTACCGCGGACCACCGGCCGCCGCCACGTCACCGGGCCTTACGTCGACTACCTCTGCACCGACGACTACACCCTGACCTTCACCGTGCCCGTCGTGGTGGACGACCGGTTCGTCGGCGTCGCCGGCGCGGACGTCCGCGTGTTTACCTTCGAGAAGGCGATCCTGCCCTGCCTGCGGGCGACCCACCGGAAAGTTGCCATCGTCAACGACCAGGGACGGGTCGTGCTGAGCAACAGCGCCCACCACGTGAGCGGGACGCTACTGCGCACACCGTCACCGTCGTACCGGATCGAGGATCTGCCGCTGTCGGTGGTCGAGCTCAGCTAGGCAGATACCTGTCCAGGTAGGGGTTGCGGAACTTGCCGGCCGGGTCGTACTTCGCCGCGAGCGCGATGAAGTCGGGCACCTTGGGATACCGCGCGCGGAGCAACGCCGCGTCGGCGGCGAAGACCTTGCCCCAGTGCGGCCGCACGTCCAGCGGGTCCAGGGCCTCCTCGAGCGCGGTCACGACAGGCCGTACGGCGGACTCGTCCTGGATCCAGGTGAAATGCAGCGCGACCGTGTCCCGGCCCTGGCTCGGGCTCAGCCACAGCTCGTCGGCGGCGATCGTGCGGATCTCGGACACCTGGATGACCGGCGTGAACTGGTTGCCCAGGGCCCGCAGTACGTCGAACGCCTCGGCCGCCCGCTCTCTTGGAACGAAGTACTCGGACTGCAGTTCGTCGCCGTTGCTCGGCGTGAACTCGAGCCGGAAGTGCGGTAGCCGCTCGTTCCACGGACCCGGTACGCCACCCTGCTGAGTGGCGTAGCCGGCCGGCATCACCTTGATCGGATGACGGGGGCCGTCAGCAACCTTCGCGCCCAGCCACTCCGCCTCGATCGGAACCTCACCACGCTGCTTGCGCCACACCATCACGTCCGGATCGACCCAGTCCGTGAAGGCGCTGACGCTGTACGCACTGCCCATCACCGCGGCAAAGTCCGACCCCAGCCGCTCCACCGGCAGACCGTCGTACACGACCTGGCTGATCTGGTACGACGGCTGGACGTCGAGCGTGAGGCTGACAGTGACACCGAGGGCACCGAGGGAGATCACCGAGCCGGCGAAGTCCGGGTCGGCACGAGTCAGCGTGACGAGCTCGCCGGACGCGTCCACGAAGGTGATCGCGTTGACGGCGTCCGCGAGTGGACCGTTGGTGTCGCCAGAGCCGTGGGTGCCGGTCGAGCAGGCACCGGCGACCGAGATGTGCGGCAGCGAACCGAGGTTGTGCAACGCGAGTCCTTGGGCCTGCAGGGCCGCCGTGATCTCGCCGTACCGAAGCCCGGCGGAGACTGTCACCCCACGCTCGCCGACCTCGATCACCTGCGGCAGGTCCGCGACACTGACCAGCGTGCCGGTGCTGTCGGCGATCCGGTTGAACGAGTGCCCGGTGCCGAGCGCACGCACCTTCTCGCTCGACGCCACGATCTCCTGCAGTTCCCCCACCGACCCTGGCCGCTGCAATGCGCTCGCGAAGCTGACGTTGCCCGCCCAATTCGTGACATTTGTCATGAAGTACACCTTCCTCGCGCGCCGGTCCCGGCACGACTCTCGCACATCACCAAGGGTTGGAGGTTGACGGTCTTACCCATTGGAGAGGAACTAAGTTGCGCCCCAAACTGTCCCGCCGCCGGGCATTCACCGCCCTCGGCCTGGCGGGTGTCCTGGCCACCGGCACCGCGATCACCGTCGCGGTCAAAGGCCCATCGCAGCCGGCCACGGCCGCCACCACGACCGCCGTCACGGCTACGCGCGCCATCAGTTGTGACACCAAGGCCGGCGGCAAGCACTTCTACGACGGCCCGTCGGCGTCGGCGAAGTACGACGCCCGGTTCAGCGTGAGCGCCGCGCTGCCGCGGCTGGCGTCGTACACACCGCAGGGCATCGGCACCTGGTGGAACTGGGACGGCAGCAAGAACCTGCTGCTGGTCACCATGTACCGCAAGGGCTCGAACTCGGTCATCGTCGGCATCGACCCGGCCACCAACAAGGTCGTCGGCGACGTCGCGATCGCGGCGACCCACGGCGGCGGCATCACCACGGTCTACGGCTGGGCCTTCGTCCAGGGCAGCACCAACGGCATCCGCAAGTACAGTCTGGCCACGCTGCGCGCCGCGATGAAGAAGGCCGGCACGCCGTACGTGAAGGCGACCGGCTCCGAGCGCAAGGTGTACGGCGCGTCGTTCCTGACCAGCTACGGGGACTCCCTGTTCGCCGGGAAGTTCAACGACAAGGGCCGCGACAAGATGTACGAGTACAAGATCAGCAGCAACGGCACGCTGACCACGATCAACAAGGCCTGGGAGATCCCGACCAAGACCCAGGGCCTGCTGGTGACCAAGTCGCACTTCATCTACAGCACGTCGTACGGGCGGGACAAGCTGAGCAACCTGTACGTCGTCCGCCGCGGGCAGCCGGACCTGGACAAGGCGAAGCTGAGCTGCTTCCGGGCGCCGAGCATGTCCGAAGGGCTGACCGAGTACGGCGGCCGCTTGTACGAGGTGTTCGAGTCGGGGTCGTACCTGTACCGGTCCGACCCGAAGACGAAGAACGTGATCACCCACCTGCACAAGGCATCGATCTCGTCACTGACCAGCCTGGCGTGAGCGATCGGGCGCCATCAGATGGTTTGATGGCGCCCGATGCTCATCTCGTTCGGAATCGCCGGGTTCTGGTTCCTCGTCTTCGCGCTCAGCTTCCTGCACGACCGGCGGCTGTTCCGCAATGGGATCTTCCTGGTCCTGACGCTGATGTTCGCCGGGCTCGGGGTGATCTTCGCGCTCGACTCGGTCAGCGGCACCGCCGCGCGCTGGCTGGTGCTGGCGATCGTGGTCGCCATCCCGGTGGCGATCGTGGTGCTCGCGATCTTCCTCGTGATCAACGGCGTGACGATGCTCCGCCGGGAGGGTCGCCGGCCGGCGAACCTGCTGTCACTGCTCGCAGGGCTCGGCATCATCGGGCTCGTCATCTTCGGCATCGCGGTTCAGCAGCTCAGCTGGGACCCGCTCGATGCGGTGCGCTCGATCCTGGTCGGGGTGCTGACCTACATCTCGTTCCTGTTCGTGTGCTTCCTCGCCTACGCGTTCGTCTACAGCCGGGTGCGCTCGTCCCGGAAGGTGGACTTCGTCGTCGTCCTCGGCTCCGGGCTGCGCGGCTCGCGCGTCCCGCCGCTGCTGGCGAGCCGGCTCGACCGGGCCCAGCAGGTCTACCTGCGGGCTGTCCGCAAGGGTCGGTCGCCGATGATCATCACCTCCGGCGGCCAGGGCCCCGATGAGGATGTGCCCGAGTCGCACGCGATGGCGTCGTACCTGATCGAGCGCGGTGTGCCGGAGGACCGGATCCTGCGTGAGGACCGGTCGACCAGTACGACGGAGAACCTGACCTTCAGCCGGGAACTGATGGTCAGCCGGGTGCCGGCGTACCGCTGCCTGATCGTGACGAACAACTTCCACGCCTTCCGGGCCGCACTGACCGCCCGCAAGGTCAGGGTCAACGGCCAGGTCGTCGGCTCCCCGACCGCGGCGTACTACTGGCCGACGGCAACGATCCGCGAGTTCGTCGCGATCCTCTACTCACACAAGTACGTCAACGGCGGCATCTGCCTGCTGATCACGGCCGGCGCGATCCTGCAGCACGTCTAGGACCACAGTTCGAACGGCTCGTCGATCTGGTCCCCGGCCAGGAACCGGGTCAACAGTCCCGGCAGGTTGCGCGGGTAGAACACGTCGGTGCTGGCCACCACGTCGGCAATCGGCCACCAGCGGAAGCCGAAGTAGTCCTCTTTCTCGTAGTCGAACCGCTCGGTCTCGTCGACATCCGGTCCCGGCCCGTCGAGCCTCACCTCGCACACCACCTCGTGCTGGAGGTGCCGTACGTCGCGATGGCGGAACGACGCCGTACGCCGCCAGGTCGGCGTACTCACCTGGTCCGGGGTCGCCTTGATCCCGGTCTCCTCGCGCAGCTCGCGGAGCGCGGCGTCCAGCGAGGTCTCGCCCTCGTCGATGCCGCCGCCCGGTAGCTCCCACCACTCGCCCAGCTCGGGCGCGGTCACCTCACGTGTGTGGAAGAGCAGGATCCGGTCTTTGCTGTCACGGACGACGACACGGACCGCGTCCCGCTCGAGGATCGGCAGATCCTTCGGCAGCTCGGTGATAGGGCACCTCCGTTGTCAGCGCAGCATCAGGACTGCGGCAATGATTCCAGCCAGGACGATCAGTGCACGGAGGAGGCCGCTGGGGAGGCGGCGGCCGATGTGGGATCCGACGTACCCACCGACGACAGAGCCCGCGGCCAGGAGGGCGGCGGCGGTCAGGTCGAGGTCGGCGACGAAGACGAAGATCACGCTCGCGACGAGGTTCGCGGCCAGCAACGCCAGGGTCTTGAGGGCGTTGACGATCCGTAGTTCCAGGTCGAGGCCCAGGCCGAGCACGGCCATCATCATCACGCCGGCACCGGCGCCGAAGTAGCCGCCGTACACGCCGGTGAGTGCGGTGAAGAAGGTCGTCGCCGGTGACATGGTCGTCTGCGTCCCGTGCGGGTGTTCTCGCCGCGAGCGGAGCCAGGTCGAGATCCACGGCTGTACGCCGACGATCAAGCAGGTGAAGAGGATCAGCCACGGCGCCGCCGCGGCGAACACCTCCGCCGGCAAAGCCAGTAGCAGCGCGGCACCACCGATCGCCCCGATCGCACAGGTCAGGACGACGGCGATCGTCTGCGGTCGCGGCACCTCACGCAGCTCGCGGCGATAGCCGAACGATCCGCTCAGCGCGCCCGGCAGCAGACCGACCGTGTTCGACGCGTTGGCGACAACGGGAGGGATCCCGAGCGCGATCAGGACCGGGAAGCTGATCAGCGAAGCGACGCCGACCGTCGAGGTCAGCATCCCCGCGCCGAGTCCCGCGGCCACCACCGCCAGGTGCTCCGGGCCGGTCACGCGCTCGCCGTCATCTCGTCCATCACTCGCCAGCCAATCACGATCCCGGCGAACGACCCGGCAGAATCTCACGCCGAGTGGCGTCCGAGACGAGTATCACGTGGCCGGACGGCGCCCGGACCAGCCGACGAGACAATCGATCGCCGGGTGATCCCATCGCAGGGCAGACTACGGTGGGTGAAATGTCCGCTACGGAGCGAGCTGCTCGGCCCGCTCGTCAGGACTCAGCGGCGAACCGCTCGATCCGGGTGACGAGCTGCCCGAGCGGTGTGGTTCCGTCCAGCTCCAGGTCGGCGGTTGCCCGCAGCAACGGCTCGACCGATTCCTTGAACTCGAGGCTGCGGGCGAGTTCCTCCGGATCCTTGCCGTACGTGTTGGTGGTCCGATGGATGAGCCGTTCGGCCATCACCTCGGCGGGGACGCTCAGCAGTACGACGCCGCTGAAGCGGTCACGGAACACGCCCAGGTTCCGCGCGCACCCACAGACGATGAGAACTCCGTCACCGTCGTTCGCCAGCAACTCCCGGACCGGGCCCTCTCGCCACTGCCAGTCCTTCCCCGGCTGCGATGGCGTGGGGCCGGAACCGTCCGCGCTATCGACCCACTCCGACCACTCCGGCGAATCGAGATCCACGGCGTGGTGACCCAGTTCAGCCAGGCGCGCCACCACCGTGGACTTCCCGACGCCGGACACTCCGGTCACCAAGATCCGTTTCATCGCGCCAGGCTAGTCCCCAGGCGAGCCAGTGGAGACAGGCTCAGGAACAACGGCGACAGGAACATTCCTGCGGTGGCCAGGAGAAGTGCGATCCGGATGCCGAACGCACCAGCCACAACTCCGCCCAGGAGTGCGCCGAGCGGGGTCAGCCCCATGCCGAGGAAGTTGATCGTGGCGACGACCCGGCCCTGAACCTGCAGCGGGGTGATGGCCTGGCGGATCGCCGTTACCGCGACATCGACGGTTTGGCTGAAGGCGCCGTACAGGACGTTGATCGCGATCAGCGCGGCGACGGTCGCCGGGCCGGAGCCGTGCAGGCCGGAGGTGGACAGCATGACGACATCGGAGATGAGGGCGGCGAACACCACCACCCGGCCGTAGCCGAACCACCTGGGCATCCAGCTGGACAGCACTGATCCGATCAGGACGCCCGGGCCGAAGGCAGCCAGGACCAAACCGACGACGGCACTTGGCAGATCGAGCGTGCGGGCGAGGAAGAGCAGGTAGACGGTGGTCAGCGCCGTGAACGAGAACTGGTAGATGCAGGTCGCAATCGCCACTGCCCGCAGTGAACCGTCACGGATGACGATCCGCAGCCCTTCCCTGATCTGCCGGCCGAGACCGGTTGTCGCGCTCGGGGGTGTGCTCGTCAGCCGGCGGATGCGTCCGATCGACAGGCTGGAGACGGCGAAGAAGGCTGCGCTGGCAAGGACGGCGATCGGGGCGGTGAGCAACGAGACCAGCCCGCCGCCCAGCGCCGGTCCACAGATCTGCGCGGCCGATCGAGTGGTCTCCACCATGCTGTTGCCCTGAGCAAGTTGATCGCGGTCGACGAGCCGTGGGAGCGACGCCTGGTACGCCACGTCGAAGCACACCGTGAACACTCCGGTCGTGAAGGCCACGACGTACAGGAACGGCATCCCGAGCATCCACCCGATCGGGACCGCCGCGAGTACGAGCGCGCGGCCGAGGTCGGCGTACACCATCATGGCGCGGGATCGCCAGCGGTCGACCAGGACGCCGACGAACAGTGAGCACAGCAGGATCGGCACCTGTTGCACGGCCCGGAGCGCGCCGAGGTGCGCGGCGCTCGCTCCGAGCGAGGTCACCGCCACCAGCGGCAGCGTCACCTGACTGGCGTAGGCACCGAACTGTGAGGCGGTCTGGCCGAGCCAGAGCCGGAGGAAGTCACGATCGGCCCACAGCGTGGGCGCACGAAAAGACAGCGGCACGAGAAGGAGTCCCTTGAGACACCCGGGTACGGCGATACCCGGGCAGGCGAAAGCTCGCTGTGCCGCTCAGTGGAAGCAGCACGCGATGACGGCTGAGGTCAACGCGTGCGAGATCTGCCGACCATGTCCCAACTCCTCGAGATCGGCCCTGAGCTTACCCCGGCCCGCCGCGGACGTCAGCGGACTTTTACGGCGGCGGCCGCGCTCTTGCTGAGGTTGCGGCCGTCGCCTACTTCGACGTGGTAGCTGACGGTCTGGCCACTCCGGACAGCGGTATCGGTGAAGGTCTGGACGGATGGCGTGGTCCAGGAGTAGGAGCTGCGCGACCAGCTGGCGACCTTCGTGGTGCCGCGGTACAGCACGTAGCTCAACGCGATGTTGTCCGTGTCGACGACCGTCGTGAAGCTGACCGTCGTCTGGTTGGCCTGCTTGCTGGAGACCTTCGGCGCCGCGGGCACGGCCGGCTTGGCTCCGCCGGGTGCGTTGTCGAATCGCGTGAGGCCCTGCTGCGGCTTGCCGTTCACGGTGGTGAAGTCACCACCGACCCACAGGTCGTTGCCGCCGGACGCGAACGCCAGCGGTCCGACCAGGGTCTCGCCGCCCGCGTCGGTGTTCGGGTACCAGGGGCCGAGCTTGCCGTTGATCGCGCTCTCCACCAGCAGGTGGTGCATGCCGGTCTTGTCCGGGAAGCCGCCATCCTGGCTGCAGTCGTGCGCATGCGAGCCCTTGTAGAGCCAGTTGCCGATCACCTTGATCGCCTCGGTCGCACCCAGACAGTGGCTCTGCCACAACAGCTTGCCGGTCGTCTCGTCAGCGGCCAGGACGCCGTCGTAGCAACCGATCCCGCTGCCCGCGTTGGCGACGAACACCCGGCCGTCAGCCGTGTCGATGTCCCTCACCCGGCTCATGCAGTCCGGCGACGGTTCGGGAATGGCGTCCGCAGCCGGCAGGTCGAAAACCGCACCGGTCGTCGGGTTCACCATCGCCAGGGCCCAGTGGTCCTCGCCGTTCAGCTCACTGAAGCCACCGCCGACGAAGACGCGGGTCCCGTCGTCGGACGGCTTGAGCGCGTACACGTCGTTGTCCGCGTCCGGATCCCACGGCAGCAGCTCACCGGTGCTCAGCGCGACCGCTGCCACCCGGTTGCGCACCACCTTGTCGACCCGCTGGAACGAGCCGCCCAGGTAGACGGAGGTGCCGTGGATCGTCAGCGCCGCGACCCGGTAGCTCACCGCCGGATCCCACCCGGCCACAAGCTTGCCGGTGGCAACGCTGAACATCGCGATGTGCTGCCTGGCCACGCCGTCGACGGTGGTGAAGTCTCCACCGACCACTACCCACTTGCCGTCCGGGGAGGTGGCGATACTCCAGACCGCTCCGTTGAGCTTCGGGGCGAAGGCGGTCGGCGTACCGGTGGTCCGATCGAAGGCGGCCAGGTAGGTGCGGGCCGCCTCCCCCTGCCCCTCCACCTTGCCGGGCTGCCGGATGCGGGTGAACAGTCCGCCGGCGTACACCGTGTCACCCGCGACGGCGAGCGCGTTCACGCTGTCGTTGGTCTGCCACGTCACCTTCCCGACCGCGGACACGGCCGACCCGAACCCCGACATCGCCGCCGCAACCGGCGGACCCGACGGAACCAGTGCCGCGGCGACCACAGCCGCGCCCGCGACAACTGCCAGAACTGCCTTCTTCATCCCCGACCTCAGACCTGACCAGAGGGCCGAACCCGACCCACCCCGAACCAACCGTGACGTTACGCATCCACACGATAACTGTCAGCTCAGGTCTCCGGTGAACTGGGTCGGCGTGACGCCTGATCGTCCTCGGCGGGCAGCCCGGCCCTCGTCGGCTCAGTCCCGCTTCACCCGCGGCCGCTCGGCGCGTCGGGCCACGACACTGCGAACGAAGTTCACCACCAACAGCACGGGAAGGAAGAAGGCCTGGAAGAACATCCAGTAACTGTCACCCTCGAAGATGAAGCCGAGATAGAGGCCGTATCCCAGAAATCCCGCCCCCGCCAAGGCGCTGACCACCCTGGCGCCGTCCGACTGCTCGAAGCCCTTCGCGGCCGCGATGGACAGCATGGCCGCACCGCTGATGCACAGCAGCACGACGTACCACGAAAACTCCGGGTCGAGCCCGAAATCGATGTTCACGAATCCCCCACCATGTCCACAGTCGAATGAAGCCTGCGGAACGGTACCGGACCGGACGGCCCCGTGAACACCACATTGCATCAACCTGCAATGTTTCTGAGCCAGGCGAGAAAGCTCACCAGGATCGCGAGGTTGCGTGTCGATAGTTAGTCGGCTAAATTTTCTGCTTAGACGGCTAACTATTGCACAGGAGGCGGGTCGGTGGAGCTCGGGTTGAGTGGTGCGGCGGTGTTGGTGACCGGTGGGTCTTCGGGGATCGGGCGAGCGACCGCGGTGGCGTACGGGCGGGAGGGTGCCCGGGTTGCGATCACCTACAACTCGCGGAAGGACGCTGCGGAAGGGGTTGCGGAGGAGATCGAGGCGGCCGGAGGTACGGCGTACGTCGTACCGATGGATCTGAACGAGCCGGAGACGATCGCGGCCGCGGTCGAGGCGACGGTCGGTCAGTGGGGTGGGCTCGATGCGGTCGTGGGGAATGCGGTCGACTGGGGCAACGCGGGGTTTCATGATCGGCCGACGAAGATCGAGGACGCCAGGCCCGAGTGGTGGATCCCGGTCATGCGGGCGAATCTCGAGGGGAACTTCCACCTGGTTCAGCAGGTCGCGCCGGCACTGCGGCGGTCGGCGCACGGGCGACTCGTGCTGATCTCGACGGACCTGGCCGAGCGCGGCATGGCCGGCGCGTGGCCGTACAGCGCGGCGAAGGCCGGTCTACACGGGCTGGTCGCCAGCCTGCAGCACGATCTCGGGCAGGACGGCGTTCTGGTCAATGTCGTGATGCCCGGCATCACCTTGGAGAACGGCGAGCACCGGGTCCTGCCGAAGCCCGCGGTGGATCAGATCGCCACCAGGTTCACTGCCCGGCGGCTGCCCGAGACCACCGACCTGGCCGACGCGATCGTGTTCCTCACCTCGCCGCGGACCAGGGCGATCCAGGGCGAGATCCTCCGCGTCACCGGCGGTTCGCTGCTGCCGGAGTAGCGCGGCGCGGCGCGCGCTGGGGGCCGAGCGGCGGTCACGCTTGTACCGTGGCCTCAGGGACACCTGGAAAAGGAGCGTCGCGATGGCCCGGGCACTGATCGTGGTGGATGTGCAGAACGACTTCTGCGAGGGCGGGAGCCTGGCCGTGAGCGGTGGAGCCGATGTCGCCTTCCGGATCGGCGAACTGCTGCACAAGTGGCACGAGGCCGACCCCGGCGACCGGCAGTACGCGTACGTCGTGGCCACCCGGGACCACCACATCGACCCGGGCGACCACTTCTCCGACGCCCCCGACTTCGTCCACTCCTGGCCCCGGCACTGTGTGGCCGGCACCGACGGCGTCAGCTTCCACCCGAACCTCGACCCCCAGCCGTTCGACGCGATCTTCGACAAGGGCGAGTACGCCGCCGCCTACTCGGGCTTCGAGGGCAAGTCCCACGAAGGCGGCCACGCGCTCGCCGACTGGCTGCGCAGCAAGGGCGTCACGGACGTCGACGTGTGCGGGATCGCGACCGACTACTGCGTCCGGGCGACCGCCCTCGACGCCCGCAACGAGGGCTTCGGTACGACGGTCCTCACCGCGCTGACCGCAGGGGTCGCGCCGGGCAGCACGGAGCAGGCCTTGACCGACCTCCGCGCCGCCGGCGTCACCCTCACCTGACTGGGGCGCCCGGGCCGAGCGGGATGCCGATCGCCCACCAGGCCAGGAACAACAGCGTCCAGGCGACCGTCATCGCGATCGCCAACGGCACCGTGTAGGACGCCAGCGTGCCGACGCCGGCGTCCTTGCGGTACCGCTGCAGGAACCCGAGCGCCATCACGAAGTACGGGCTCATCGGCGTGATCGCGGTCGACCCCGAGTCGGCGATCCGGAACAGCGCCTGCGTGGTCTCGGCCGGCACGCTCAGCAGCAGCATCATCGGCACCAGGATCGGCGCGGTCAGCGACCACATCGCCGAACCGCTCGTCACCAGCACGTTGATCACCGTCAGCAGCACCAGGATGCCGAGGAAGATCACCACCTTCGGTGCGCCGAGATCCCCCAGCACCCGCGCCGACTCCGCCGACAGCAGATCGCCGATGTTGCTCCAGTCGAAGTACGCCAGGAACTGCGCGATCGCGAAGAACAGCACCAAGACAGGCGCCATCTGTTTGATGCCCTCGGCCATCAGTTTCGGCACGTCAGCCGCACGCTCGATCGCCTTCACAGTCACGCCGTAGGTGATGCCTACTATGCCGAAGAGGACCGCGACGACCATCGCGATCCCGTCCAGGAACGGCGACTCGACGATGCTGCCGTTCTCACCTCGGAGCGGCGAGTCGTGCGGTGCCAGTACGGCGACGATCGCGACAGCCGCGAGCAGGAAGACGATCCCGGCCCGGCGCAGACCGGTGCGCTCGGCAACGGAGACCTTGAGCTGGTCCGGATCGTCACCAGGCGCGTCCGGGTCGGCCTCGAGGTCGGTCCGCTTGTTCAGCACCAGTCGGGTGACCAACGTGATCACCAACGCCAGCAGCACGGACGACGCGATGTTGAAGAACCAGTTGGACAGCGGCGAGATGTAGGCATCCGGGTCCACCGTCTTTGCCGCCGCCGTGGTGATGCCGGCGAAGATCGCGTCGTTCGGGGTCGGGATCGGGCTGGCGTCGTACCCGGAGGCGATCGCGGTGTACGCGACCACGATGCCGAGGATCGGCGACCGGCCGACCGCGCGGAACGCGAGCCCGCCGAGCGGAACCAGGATGATGTACGCCGCGGCCGACGCCACATGCGCCATCGTGCCGGCGAACGCCACCGCGAACACCACCATCGACTGCGGCACCCGGGACACGCTGACCCGCATCAGGGCCTGCAGGAACCCGGTCCGCTCGGCCAGCGCGACGCCCATGATCACGACCACGATGGTTGCCATCGGCGGGAACTCGGCGAAGTTCGAGATCGCCGTCGACACCGCCATCTGCAGGCCGTCGCCGGACAGCAGGTTCTGCACCGCGACAGTCTTGCCGTCCTTCGGCGACACCACCGAGATGTCGAACCCGGCCAGGATCGCGCTCACCACCGCGAGGAGTCCGGACAGGATCCAGAACAACCAGAACGGATGCGGCAGCGCGTTGCCGGCCCGCTCGATCACCGCCATGGCCCGGACCAGGCGTGGCAACTGCTCCCTCGTGCCGGTCGTCGTACTCATGTCAGTGCCTCAGCTTGTGCGACTGGAAGAAGGCGCCGATCAACTCGTGCGCCTCGAACGTCTGGGTCACATAGCCCGGCCCCGACGAGGCGTCCGATCCCGGCCAGCTGTGCCCGCCGTCCGTGACGGCGACGTGGACGACATCGGCCTCGCATCCCTTGTAGGTGAACTTCAGTACGTCGTCGCCCTGCTGGGACATCCGCGGGTCCTGGTCGCAGTGGTCGCGGACAGCCCAGTCGCGGACCCAGGTCTCCACACTGGGCAGGTCGCGCTGCCCGTCACCGCCGTACGGGATCGTGGTGTCGCCGGTGCCGTGGATGTCGAGCACCGGGACCGGACGGCTGGGCGCGCACCGCTTGCCCTCGATGTAGAAGGCGCCGGAGACCGGGGCGATCGCGGCGATCCGGTCGGCCAGCTGGCAGGCCAGGACACCGGTGAAGCCGGCGCCGTTCGACTTGCCGGTCGCGTAGACGGCGTCGGTGTCGACGCAGAGCTCGCCTTCCAGCTTGTCCAGCAGATCGACGGTGAACTTGACGTCGTCGACACCCTTGGCCGAGTACGGCGCTCCCTGCCAGGCCTGCTTGTCCTCGTCACCGATCACCCCGTTGGGGTAGGCAACGATCGCGTCGAGCTTCGACAGGTCGGAGAACGCCTCCGTCTGCGCACCGGTCTTGCCGCGGCCGTGGTAGACGACGATCAACGGTGATGCCTTGGTGGAGTTGTACTTCTCCGGGACGTGCAGGCGGTAGGTCCGGTTGAGTCCACCGCTGACGACCTCGTAGTCGCCGGTGGAGACTGCTTGCTTGCCGCAACCGGTACTCCGGGAACCTGTGGCGGCAGTTGCCGATGGCAACCCGATCGTCAGCAGGCCGGCGGTGATCAGGAGCGCGCCGAGCGCTGTGGGGCGTGCGAGGTTCATCAGGGGTGCCTCCTCGGGCATGCGAGCGGGCAGGCTCGCGCCTGGACCACCTGAGCCGGGGTCCAGTGAGCGGGGGTCTTGGGGTCAGGCCGAGAGCAGTTCGTCGGCGAAGGCGGCTATGCGGTCGGCGGCCGTCTCGACCAGGAGACGGCCGTCCTCGGCAGTGGCGCGGCGGGGATCTCCCAGCACGCCACGCTTGTGGTACACGTCGAACCCGACGGACAGGCGCGGTCCACGCGCCTGCCGGGACAGCCGGGCCGGGGTGGTCAACTCGTCGAGCGTGGTGGCACCCGGCTCCAGGCGGTCGGCCTGGACGAGGTCGGGTGCGAGGTACAGCATCTGCGCGGTCTCGGCCTCACCGGAGTGACCGTGGACCTCGCTGACATCGACGATCAGGTCGGACACCACGGAGGTGATCGGAGTCCACGTGAAGGTGATGTCCTGGCGGACGTACTCCTGCGCCAGGACGGACAGCGCGGCGTTGTTCCCGCCGTGCCCGGTGATCACGAGAAACTGCCGCCAGCCGTGGTCCTGCAGACTGGCGATGACATCCCGCAATACCTGCATGAAGGTTGCCGGGGACAACGACATGGTGCCGGCGAAGGCCATGTGATGCGGCGAGACGCCGTACGGGACAACCGGAGCGATCACGGCGCGGCCGGCCAGTCGTTCGGCCACCCGATCGGCGACACCGACAGCGCGCACAGTGTCGGTGGCCATCGCCATCCCGCCACCATGCTGCTCCTGCGCCCCGACCGGGATGATCACCAGCGGCGACCGCCGTACCGCATCGGCGGCCTCGTCGGTCGTCATCTCCGCGAGTCTCCGGAGACTTTTCGCCGCCTGGTGGCGCTTTTCTTCCGGAGAACGGCCGCTCATGACAGCTCCGAGGCTGACTCGACGGCCACGCGGATGTTGTCGAGATGCTCGCGGGTGAGTCGTTCGGCCGCTTCGACGTCCTGTGCCCGGACGGCCTCCAGGATCGCCTGATGCTCCTCGTGGTCGCGCTCGCGGTTGTCGTAGAGCGCACGGATCTGCTGCTGCTCGCGGACCCGCACCTTCAGCAGGGAGGCCAGCACCTCCTGCAGCAACGGATTCCCGGAGGCGGCGGCGAGCTCCACGTGGAAGTTCAGTGCGAACGCCGGACCGCCCGGTGGGATGAGCGCATTGGTCACCGCGGCCTCGATGCGTTCCAGGTTCTCCGGCTGCCGGGCGGCCGCGGACTGCGCGGCGACGGCCGGCTCGATCACCAGACGGGCGCTGATCAGCTGCAGCACCGACTCCTTGGTGATCGGCGGGCGGTGCGGATTCGCCAGTACGACGTTGTTGATCGTCGGACCGACGTACGTGCCGGAACCGTGCCGGAACTCGACCGCACCAGTCGCCTCGAGCTTCCGCAGCGCCTCCCGGACCGTCGGCGTGGTGATCGCGAACCGCTTGGCCAGCTCACGAGCCGAC
Source organism: Kribbella sp. NPDC050281 (assembly GCF_040655855.1). NCBI lineage: Bacteria > Bacillati > Actinomycetota > Actinomycetes > Propionibacteriales > Kribbellaceae > Kribbella > Kribbella sp. NPDC050281. The sequence goes on from NZ_JBFAKS010000041.1 coordinate 63,197, forward strand.
GGGATCGCGTCGCCCGGCCCCAGCCCGCCGTCGCGGATGATGCCGAGAATCGACTCGGTCAACCGATCGGACAGACTGGGTGGCGCCTCGGACGCTGAGTAAGTCACAAGCTGACTAAATCACTTAGCCTTTACCTCGGTCAAGACCTCGGCGCCGGGGAGCAGAACCTCTCACCGAGGGATCATCGCCCCGACCTTGGGCGGCGGGCGAGGTGGACGACGACCGCCAGCAGGGCGAGGGCAGCGAGCAGCCCACCGATACCGAGGATCAGCTGGGGCGTCGTCAGTGCGGCACCGTTCTCATCTGCCGCCGTCGGGCGGACACCCGATCGGCGGGACCACTGTCGATGCGCGCACACCGCTTGACCATCGGCGCATGGCTGACCCGGCAGGGCTATCGGGCGCTCGGTCCGGCTGCCTAGCGTTGCGCGCAGTCCATCACTGACAGGAGGGAAGCACATGACAGACATCGGTGAGCGCAGCTACGTTCTCGGGCAAGGGCTCCGGGCAACCATTCTCACCACCGGGGAGGAAACGGACGGCCGGCACGATCTCAGCAACACCTGGCAGCCGGCCGGCGAGATGACGCCGTTGCACCTGCACACCCGGTACGAGGAACGGTTCTGGGTGGTCTCGGGTGGCCTGAGCGTGTGGGCGGGCGACGAGTTCGTCGAGCTCCGGTCCGGTGACTACTTCCGGATCCCGATGAACGTCCTGCACGCGGCCCGCAGCGGCCCGATGGGCTGCCACGCCCTGCACATCTCCACCCCGGCGGGTTTCGCCGAACTGATCGCGCGCTCCGCGACCCCGGCCCGCCTCGCGACGCCCGACACCGAGATGGACCTGGATCTGTTCATGGCCGTCACCACCGAGCTCGGCGACGTCGTCCTCGGCCCGCCCGGCACCCTCCCCACCGATCAGCCCACCTGATCTCGGCCGGTCAACTCCTGCTCGATGACGTCGGCTGCCTGTTCCGGCCCGTTCTCGGTTCGCAGGAGGTCGCCGTAGGCACGGGATCTGGCGGCGTACGTCGGATCGAGGACCTAGCCGAGGGAACTGGCCAAGCGGGTGCGGCTCAGCGAACGGAAGGGGAGGCTCACGCCGAGGCCGAGACTGCTCAACCGCCAACCCCAGAAGGGCTGGTCGAGGAAGACGCTGACGACGACCGATGGAATGCCCGCGCGCGTCACGGCGGCGGTCGTCCCGGAGCCGCCGTGATGGACCGCCGCCACACAGCGCGGGAGTGCCTCGTCGTGGTTCAGGTCCGCCCCGGTGAGGAACACCTGATCCGGCAGTTCACCGGAATCGACGCCGTAGTCGGTCCATCCGGCAGCAACCAGTCCTCGTACGCCGAGTTGCCCGCAGATCGCGATGATGTCGTCCAGCAACTGGCGCGGCTTCGGCACCGGCATGCTGCCGAAGCCGAAGTACACCGGAGGTTCACCAGCGGCCAGCCATTCGCGCAGGTCGGCAGGCAGCTCTGCCTCGCCCAGTGCCGAGCGCAGATCTCCCGAGGCGAGCGCCGGCCCGACCAGATGTTGCCCGGGGCCCCAATCCGCTGGACGCGGGACCAACCTGGGGCTGTAGGCGTGCAGAGCCGGCAGCTCTCCGATCCGGAGCCGACGGTCGATCGGCGCGGCGCCCAACTGCTCGCAGAGCCGATCGATACTCGGTTTGCTCTGCCGCCAGAGCAGGTTGTCGAACGCCGCGAAGGTGAGACGGTTCACGCGGCCGACCCGGAAGTCACGCACCGGGCTGGCCATACTCGCCCACGCCACGGTCGGCGTCATCGGCGCACACAACAGGCTGGCCGCCGGCCGGCCCGTCACCTCGTGCAGGGCAGCGCCACGCAGCGCCATCCCCAGGGTCGACAGAATCAGATCGGCGTCGTGCGCCACCTCGACGGCAGCCTTGGCGATCGACGCGTCGGCCCTGCGCTCGTCGGCGGTGACACGTCGAACCAGAGTGGAGATCTTGCCGCGGGCGAGGATCTCGCGGGCCTCCTCGGAGTTCAGGAAGCGGCCGACGTCGAGGTCGGACGAGGTCACCGGAAGTCCCGAGCGGGACGCCCACTCGGCCAGATCGGCGTTCACGCACAGCCGCACCGAGTGGCCGCGGTCGCGCAGCACCGATCCGATCGCCAGAGCGGGCTGGATGTCCCCACGGGTGCCGTGGGCAAGCATTGCGATCTTCATGCGCCCAGCGTCGGCGAATCCGGCCGGACGGTCGTTGCCCTACAGTGCCACGCGGTTGCCTTCCCACGCACCGTGGACGGCGCGGTACTCGGCCGGCGGTAGACCGAACCGTAGCTTGAAGGCCCGGTTGAAGTGGGCCGAGCTGGTCAGGCCCCAACGCGCGCCGATCGCCGCGACGGGCCGGTCCTGCAGGCTGGGATCGAGCAGGTCGCGCCGGCACCGGTCCAGCCGCCGTGACCGGATCAGCGCCGCGACGCTCTCACCGGTCGGCTCGAACAACCGGTGCAGGTAGCGCAGCGAGATGTGGTGGGCCGCGGCGACCGCGGCCGGCGTAAGACCCGCGTCTGCCAGGTGGCTCTCGATGAAGCCACGGCACCGGTGCAGGAGGGCACGCGAGCGGGTCTCGACGGGCAGTGTCCGCTCTTGATCCAGCCGTGCCGCCAAGCCGACGTTGACCAAGTCGAGGATGGCGGCGCCGATCCGAGCGCCGCGTGCGCCGTCGTCGGCGTCGAGGTGCTCGGGCAGCTGGCGGACCAGGCCGGAGACCAGCGCCGCCGTCCCGTCCGAGCCTGGGATGCCGACGCCGGTCAGGTCCGCCACCCGGTGTTCGGGCAGCGGGCTCAGGGCTTTGGGGTAGGAGAGCATGACCGCACGGCGCTCGGAGTACGCGCAGTGCAGCGGCCGGGAGAGATCGCAGATCCCGATGTCTCCTGGTGCGAAGCGGGCGACACGGCCGTCCTGCTCACTGACCGTCAGGCCCTCGGCCTGCACGAACAGCGCATAGCGCCCGGGATCCTCCCGGCGCGCGTGCGCCGCGGTCCGGGTGGCCTCGCCCGGGCCGGATCGAGACACCGCCACCTGCAGCGGACCGACCGTCCCGATCAACAGTTCGTCCCGGTCGTCCGGTCCGTCGTCCAGCCGGAGATCCAGCCCACCGAGACATCCGGCCACGACCTCGTTCCAGTACGCCGCCCGCGTGGCTCTCGGCTCGGCGACCGCCCTCAGCAGAGTCCGCATCCCCGCAGTTTGTGCACACGAACGGCGTACCTGCAACCGTGTTCCCCGAAAACCGGACGTCAGGCGGTGACCACGATCGGGGCGCCGTTCGAGGTCAGGGACCAGTCGGTGGTGTGGAAGGTGGCCGGGTCGACGGTGCCGGTCGAGGTCACGTAGTCGATCATCAACTGGCGGATCTCGACCTGGCGGTTGTAGACGACCGGCGCGGTCGAGACGTGCGGGAAGTTGCCGCCGCCGGACTGCCGGTAGTTGTTGACCGCGACAACGAACTCCTGGTCGGCGGCCACCGCGGTGCCGTCGTACGCGAGGTCGGTGATCCGGGAGCCGACCGGCTTCGCGATGTCGATCTTGTACGTGAGCGGCTTCGTCAGGCCGCCCATCACGTCGTAGTTGTAGTCCGGAGTCCCGCCCGGCGCGGTCGGGGTCGGCGCGTTGGTGACCTGGTCGGACGGGAACGGACCGGTGCCGGTCACCTGCTTGAAGTACTGCGCGGAGAACTCGAGGTAGGCCTGGACCTGGGCACCGGTCATCGTCACCGCGAGCAGCGTGTTGTCGAAGATGTAGAGCCCGGCCACGTCCCGCACCGACACGTCACCGGCCGGGATGGCGGCCTCCCGGTTGAACGGAGCCGCGATCGCCAGCACCGGCAGGTCCGCCTGCGGCGTACCGACGAGCGCCTTCGACACCGCGTCGGCCTGGATGAAGTTCACGAAGTCCAGGGCCGCGGTGTCCTCCCACGGCGCGGTCGCGGCCGACATCGCCTCCTTGCAGGTCCCGATCTTCGAGTTCACGTACTCGATGACCTTGTCGTGGTCCTTCTGCAGTACGGCGACCACCGTCGGGTCGGCGTCCACGGTGTTCGCGTTCAGCACCTGGCTGTGCCGGCCGACGACCTTCCAGCGGCCGCGCACCTTCTGCAGGTCCAGGTCGAACAGCGACAGCCGCATGCCCCACTTCAGCGGCTCGCTCAGCACGACCTGCTCGCCGGTCGTCGTGTTCGTCACCATCCGCTCGGGGATCTCCAGATGCGCGTGGCCGACCAGTACGGCGTCGATGCCCGGAACCGTCTCCGCCATCAGGGCCGACGCGTTCTCCGGCACCGGCAGGGCGTCGCCGTACGACGAGGACAGGTCCATGCCGGAGTGCGCGGACACGATCACCACGTCGGCGCCGGCCTTGCGGACGCGCGGCACCCAGACCTTCGCCAGCTCGACGATGCCGCCGAACTTGACCTTGTTCTCGACGTTCGCCTTGTCCCAGATCGCGATGCCGGGGTTGGTCAGGCCGAGGATGCCGACCGTGATCGGCTTCTCGCCCGGCACGTGCACCCGCTTCAGCACGTACGGCGGGAACACCGGCAGGCCCGTGGTCCAGTCCTGGGCGTTCGCCCCGAGCAGCGGGAACCGCAGCTGCCGCTGGAACTTGCGCAGGATGTCGAGGCCGTAGTTGAACTCGTGATTGCCCAGCGCGGCGGCGTCGTACCCGATCTGGTTCATCGCGGCGGCCATCGGGTGGATGTGCCCACCGGTGATGGGCTCGATCTTGGCGAAGTAGTAGGCCAGCGGGGTGCCCTGGATGGTGTCACCGGCGTCCAGCAGCAGCGGCTGCGGTGCTCGGCGCTCCGCGGCGACGCTTTCCCGGACAGCGGTGACCAGGGTGGAGATCTTGGCCAGGCCGATGTCGTTGTGCGCGGCATCGTCGTACTCGGCGTTCTTGAAGTAGTCCCAGTTGAAGACGTTGCCGTGTAGGTCGGTCGTGCCCATCACGGTCAGCCGGACCGTCGTGGAACCGTGCCCGGCATCGTGACCCGCGTACGCCGGTACCGCCTGGAACCCGGCCGCCGCCAGCGCCGCGGCGCCTCCGATCACCGTTCGCCTCGTCATCGTGGTCCGCTCGCCGTTGTCCGTCATCATCCGCCTCACGCGTAGGTTGTGCCGGCAGTCTCGCCGCCGCCGGGGTCTCCGGCCCGGGGCACACGATACGGCGACACGCCGCGACCCGATTTCGGGCTGAACCTGGCGCACGAGAAGATGCCGGACATGACCAAGCCGCCCGGCAAGCTCCTGCCGTTGGTCGCCGCCCTCCTCTGCGGTGCCGTCCTCGCCCAAGCCGCCAAACCATCCGACCAATCGGTCACCAGTGCCGCGCCTGCCGTCCAGACGGCCGCGCACGCACCGCTGAACGTCCCGGTCAAGGCGCGGCCGACGCATCCGCCGAGCCAGCCCGGGCCGAAGAAGCACCAGTCGCGGCAGCAGCAGCGGACCACGGTGCCGGCCGACGACTGGAACCTGACCGGTCAGGGCAAGGTGCTCTACCTGACCTTCGACGACGGCCCGCAGCCCGAGTGGACGCCGAAGGTCCTGCAGGTACTGCGCAAGCACAAGGCGAAGGCGACCTTCTTCGTGCTCGGCATCCAGGTCGCGCAGTTTCCCGAGCTGGTCACGCTCGAACGCGCGGCCGGTCATCACGTCGGCAACCACACCTGGGACCACAAGACCCTGACCCTGCTGCCGGACGCGAAGATGCGGCAGGAGATCACGTCCGGGGTGAAGTCGAAGTGCCTCCGTCCGCCGACCGGGGCCACGAACGCCAAGATCGAGGCGACTGCAGCGGCGGTGCACCAGCGCCAGGTGCTGTGGGATGTGGACACCAAGGACTGGACCAAGCCGGGCGTCGCGAGGATCGAGCACGCGCTGCTGGCCGGTGCGCGGCCGGGCGCCATCATCCTGATGCACGACGGCGGCGGCAACCGCTCCGAGACCGTCACCGCCCTGGACCGAGCTCTCACCAAGCTGACCCGCGCGGGCTACACCTACCGCTCATTGCCCTGCTAGTTGGAGCGGCTGACTCTGGTGGTGCCGCCGGAGAAGTGCTGGAGGGCCTGGTCGATCACGTGCACCGGCTGATCCAGGGCCTTGACCAGGAACAAACCGGTCGGCCGGAGTAGTGGGTTCGGCTTGACCACGGTCCGCACCGACGGCTGGTCCAGCCCGCGGACGCCGGCCGTCGTGGCACCGACGCCCGGCGCAAGGTCGAGCTCGAGCGTGTACTGCCCGAACAACTTCTCCTGCCGGAAGCCACGCACCGTCGCCCACGGCAGCACCACCGGGTACGACGCTCCTTCGCAGGCCAGCTCGAGCGCGCGAGGAGTCATCCGCATCGCGATCGGCTGCACGTCGTTGGCGGCGTACCAGCGTTGCCGTTCGGCGATCAGCCGGAGCGCGAGAACGGTGCTCAGCACGAGCGGGATCATGGCCAGGATCAACAGCAGCGCGAACGGCCACAGACCCGAGCCACGGAAGGCGATCAGCGCGACCAGCGCGGCAAGGATGCCGAGAGCACCGATCGCCAGCGTCACCCAGGCACCGTGGCGCTGCTGCTTGCGGATCACCTCACGCCGTTCCAGCACCGCCTGGCGATCGATGCCGACGACGAACTGCGCATCCTCCCCGTGCTGGCTCATGCCCCAACAATCCCATCCCGGCGGTCCGCAGGCCGCCGACACGGGTCGTCAGGACTTACGGCGGCCCGCCCAGCTCCAGGCGTAGACGCCGTCGTCCACCGCCGTACCGCCCTCGCCGAGCTCCAGCGGACGGAAGGTGTCGACCATCACCGCGAGCTCCTCGAACCGCTCCGCGCCGAGCGACGCCTCGATCGCGGACGGCTGCGGCCCGTGCGCGTACCCACCCGGGTGCAGTGAGATCGAGCCGAGGCCGATGCCCGACCCCTTCCGGGCCTCGTAGTCGCCGCCGCAGTAGAACATCACCTCGTCGGAGTCGACGTTCGAGTGGTAGTACGGCACCGGCACCGACAGCGGGTGGTAGTCGACCTTGCGGGGCACGAAGTTGCAGACCACGAAGTTGTTGCCCTCGAACACCTGGTGCACCGGTGGCGGCTGGTGGATCCGCCCGGTGATCGGCTCGTAGTCGCTGACATTGAACGTGTACGGGTACAGGCAGCCGTCCCAGCCGACCACGTCGAACGGATGCGTCGCGTACGTCATCCGGCTGCCAACGATCCCGCCCGGGCCGCTGCCGCGGTGCTTGACCAGCACCTCGACGTCCGTGTCCTCGACCACCAGCGGCTCGCCCGCCGCGTGCAGATCGCGTTCGCAGTACGGCGAGTGCTCGAGGAACTGCCCGTACCGCGACAGGTAGCGCTTCGGTGGCGCGATGTGGCTGTTCGCCTCGATGCAGTACGCGTGCACCCCGTCCGGCCCGGGCAGCCAGCGGTGCGTGGTCGCCCGCGGGATGATCACGTAGTCGCCCTCGACCGCGTTCAGCACGCCGAACACCGTCTCCACGGTCGCCGAGCCCTTCTCGACGTACACGCACTCGTCGCCGATGGCGTTGCGGTAGTACGGCGACGGCTGCTCGGCGACGACGTACGAGATCCGGACGTCGCCGTTGCCGAGCACGAGCCGGCGATCCTCGACGGCGTTGGACTTGGAGGTTTCGGCGAAGAGGTCGTGCAGCTTCAGGTGCCGGGGCGTGAGCGGGTGGTTCGCGACGGTGGCCAGGTCGGGCAGGTCCCACACCTGCGAGTCCACGATCGCGGACGGTACGCCGGCGTGGTACAGCAGCGACGAGTCCGACGAGAACCCCTCCTCCCCCATCAGCTCCTCGTAGTACAGCCCACCGTCCGGTTTCCGGAACTGCGTGTGCCGCTTCGGCGGAACCTGCCCGACCTGCCGGTAGAACGTCATTTCTCCCGCTCCCGTGTACGTTAATCGAACGCATGCGTCCGCTTACCGAAAGCATCCGTTAGGCTTCGAGTCATGTCAACCGTCCCTGCCCTGTTCCGGCACCTGGTCGACGACGCCGCGATGTTCCCGCCCGGGGATCTGCCGCTGACCGAGGCTGTCGAGGCGCACCGGGCCCACCGCACCGCGCCGTACGCCGATCTGGTCGGGCCCTTCGTGTGCACCGATGAGGATCTGATGAAGGTGGCCGCCGAGGCCGCCCGCACCGGCCCCGATCCGTTGCGGGTCGCGGTGGTGATCACCGGCGGCGCCGGTGGGATCGAGCCCGCGGTCCGGTACGGCGACCGGTCCACCGACATCGAGGTCACCGCGATCGAGGTCCGGCTGCGCAACGAGGACGACCTGTCCCGGAACGCACTGCGCGTCGTCCGGGCCTGTGACGACTGCCTCGACGAGGAGACGGCGTACGTCGAGATCGGCCTGGACGGAGCGTGGGAGCGCGCTCTCGACGTAGTCGCCGACGCGGGGTACGCGGCGAAGCTCCGGACCGGCGGGCTCGATGCCTCGTTGTTCCCGTCAGAGGGCCAGATCGCGGCGTTCATCACTGCCTGCCTGGATCGCGAGGTCGCGTTCAAGTGCACGGCCGGGCTGCACAACGCGGTCCGGCATACCGCTGTGGACACCGGGTTCGAGCATCACGGCTTCCTGAACGTGCTGCTCGCCACCCGCGCGTCGCTCGACGGGGCCTCGCTGGACGAGGTGGCCGCCGTCCTGGCTTCTCGTGACGGCGGCCACCTCGCCGCCCGCGTGCGGGAGTTGTCCGAACAACAGGCGGCCGGGACCCGCCGGTGGTTCTCCTCGTTCGGCTCGTGCAGCATCGAGGAGCCCCGCCGCGACCTGACCGCCCTGAGCCTGCGGGAGGGCCTGTGAGCTGGATCGACATCCCCGCGGATTCGCCGTTCGGGCCGGACAACCTGCCGCTCGGCGTGTTCCGGCTCGGTGACGAGGAGCCGCGGGTGGGCGCCGCGATCGGCGACCAGCTCATCGATCTCGCGCCGGTCGCGTCCGCGCAGATGCTGGACGGCTCACAACTGTTCGCCCAGCCGTCGCTGAACGACTTCCTCGCGCTCGGCCGCCCGGCCTGGCGCGCGACGCGCGGCTGGCTGCTCGAACTCGTGCGCAACGCCAATGATCGCGACACCGTAGAACCGCATCTGATCCCGCGGTCGGCGGTCACCATGCACCTGCCGTTCGAGGTCGCGGACTACGTCGACTTCTATGCCTCCGAGCAGCACGCGACCAACCTCGGCCGGCTGTTCCGGCCGGACTCCGAACCGCTGCTGCCGAACTGGAAGCACCTCCCGGTCGGCTACCACGGCCGCGCCGGGACCGTCGTACCGAGCGGCACCGACATCGTCCGGCCGTCAGGTCAGCGGAAGGCGCCGGACGCGGCGACGCCGACGTACGGACCGTCGCAGCGGCTCGACATCGAGGTGGAGCTCGGGTACGTCGTCGGGGCGCCTTCTCAGCTGGGCCGGCCGGTGTCCGTGGACGCGTTCGAGGAGCATGTGTACGGCGTCGTACTCGTGAACGACTGGTCCGCGCGGGATCTGCAGGCGTGGGAGTACGTCCCGCTCGGGCCGTTCCTGGGGAAGTCTTTCGCCACCTCGATCTCGCCGTGGGTGGTGTCGCTCGACGCGCTCGAGTCGGCCGCCGTACCGCTGCCGCCGCAGGATCCGCCGGTGTTGCCCTACCTGGCGGGCGAGAACCTGAAGAACTATGACATCACCTTCCAGGTGTTCCTGAATGGGCAACTGGTGAGCAGTCCGCCGTACAAAGACGTCTACTGGTCGCCGGCTCAGATGCTCGCCCACCTGACCGTGAACGGCGCCTCCCTACGCACCGGCGACCTGTTCGCGTCGGGCACCGTCAGCGGCCCCGAGAAGAACCAGCGCGGCTCCTTCATCGAGCTGAGCTGGGGCGGCCGGGAGCCCCTCCTCGTGGACGGCAAGGAACACACCTTCCTCGAGAACGGCGACCAGGTAACCATCACCGCCCAAGCCACCACCCCCACCGGCACCACCATCGGCCTAGGCGAAGTGACCGGCACGATCACCTCCGGTTAAACCTCCACCCACCCCCTCCGCCGAGCCGAAGGCACGGCTGATCTTGTTCATAACTGTTCGTTTCTCTTGACTAGCTAGCGGTTGCGTGCGAACTTTCTCCGCATGAAACGTTCAGTGGGGATCTGTGTGCTGGCCGTCACCATGGCCGCCGGCGTCCTGAGCGTGCCCGCGGGCGCGCAGGCCGCCGGCGATCCGACCGTCCGATCGAGCGACTTGACGGTCACCGTCGGAGCCGACTTCCCGCGGGTGATCAGGTACGTCGACAACGCCTCCGGCCAAACCCTCGGCGGTCAACCGGACGCCATCTCGACCGTCACCATCGACGGAGTCGCCCGTACGGCGCACCTCTCCGCGCCGCCCACAGTCGACGGCGGCCGAGCGTCGTACAAGCTCGCCTTCGACGCACTCCCCGGCGTGGAGCTGGACGCGAGCCTCAGCCTCGCCGGCCGCGTCACCACCTTCGCGATCGACGCCATCCGCGACACCGAGGCGACCCGGGTGCACACGATCGACATCCCGGACCACGACCTGATCTCCGTCGCGAGCACGGATGCCGGCGCGACCACCGCGTTCACCACCCTCGACCCGGACTCCACCCGGACCGCGGACAAGATCACTCCGATCACCGCCGCGACCCCGGCCGAGCCGTCCGCGACCGGGGCGACGTACGCGTTCGTGAACACCAGCGCCCTAGCCGCAGGGATCGAGACGAACTCCGTCTACGACAAGCCGTCCGGCCAGTCCGTCGACGACGGCGCCCGGTTCTGGCATCGCGCCCGCAAGGCCACCGACGGCAGCACCCGCGTCGGCGTCTGGAGCGGCCAGTGGACCTACCGCGCCGACACCTCGCCGTACACCGAACCGTTGCCGTGGGCCAAGATCGTGGTCACCCCGGACGCGAACAAGGACAAGACAGTCGACTGGCAGGACGGCGCGATCGCGTTCCGCTCGATCATGACCGAGCCGAAGGGCGCCGACCTGGTCAAGGACCGCGTCGTCACGCACATCCCGTTCAACTTCGCCAGCCAGGCAACGCATCCCTTCCTGCGCACCCTGGACGACGTCAAGCGGATCTCGCTGTCCACCGACGGACTCGGCCAACTGGCCCTGCTGAAGGGGTACGGCGCCGAGGGCCACGACTCGGCCCACCCGGACTACGGCGGCAACTACAACACCCGCGCCGGCGGCCTGACCGACCTGAACACCCTGCTGAAGAAGGGCAAGGACTGGAACGCCGCCTTTGGCGTCCATGTGAACGCGACCGAGTCCTACCCGGAGGCGAACGCGTTCAACGAGGACCTCGTGGACAAGAACTCCAAGGGCTGGAACTGGCTGAACCAGAGCTACTACATCAAGCAGCGCCCTGACCTTGCCACTGGCAACATCGTGAAGCGGTTCCAGCAACTGCGGGACGAGACCGACAAGAACCTGCAAGAGCTGTACATCGACGTCTACTACCAGTCCGGCTGGCTCGCCGACGGCCTGACCCGGCAGCTCGCCGACCAGGGCTGGCAGATCGCCACCGAGTGGGCCGACCGGCACGAGCGCACCTCGCTGTGGTCGCACTGGGCCAACGACCTCGACTACGGCGGCCCCACCAACAAGGGGCTGAACTCCCAGATCATCCGGTTCGTCCGCAACGACGAGAAGGATGTCTGGAACAACGACCCGATCCTCGGTCAGTCCAGCCTGGTCGAGTTCGAGGGCTGGACCGGCGAGACCGACTGGAACGCGTTCTACCGCAACATCTGGCAGAAGAACCTGCCGGCCAAGTTCCTCCAGCAGCAGAAGATCACCGACTGGAACAGCAGTGACATCGCCTTCACCGGCGGCGTCCGCGGCGCGGTCGAGAACGGCAAGCGGACCGTGTACGCCGGCGACGCCAAGGTGCTCGACGGCGACAAGTACCTGCTCCCCTGGGACGGCAACAAGAAGCTCTACCACTACAACCCGGCCGGCGGCCGCACCACATGGAAGGTTCCCTCGGCGTTCTCAGCTGGAACCTTCGCGGTCTACAAACTGACCGACACCGGACGCGTGAAGGTCGCGACCATCCCGGTACGACGGGGAGCCGTCACGCTCGACGCGGTCGCGGGTCAGCCGTACGTGCTGTACCCGATCAGCGCACCCGCGCCACACCCGGCGAACTGGGGTGAAGGCACCCACCTCAAGGACCCGGGCTTCAATGCCGGCGACCTCACTGCCTGGAACGCTACCGGCGGCGCGACGATCGACATGCTCGAGAACGGCCAGCAGGTCGCGTCACTCGGCACCAAGTCGTCGACGCTGAAGCAGCGCCTCACCGGCCTCTCCCCCGGCCGTACCTACAGCGCGTCAGGCTGGATCGAGATCGAACCGGGCAAGTCCCGTCCGACCACCCTGACGGTCGACGGCGTGCAGAACACGATCACTCGATCCACAGCGCAGAACATGGTCGCCTCGGACGACAAGCACGGCGCCTACTACCAACGCGTCCGCGTCGTCTTCGATGCCAGGGGCAACAGCGCCGAGCTGGGCATCAGTGCGGCCGCTGGACCAGCCAAGGTCCGGATCGACGACGTCCGGGTGGTCGAGACGAAGCGACCGGGTGCCGGCTTGGTCGACGACTTCGAGAACGTCGACCAGGGCTGGGGCCCGTTCGTGAAGGGCGATTCCGGTGGCGTCACCGACCCGCGGACCAGTCTGGCTCGCAAGCATGCGCCGTACACGCAGGCCGGCTGGAACGGCAAGCTCGTCGACGACGTCCTGGACGACGAGTGGTCGCTCAAGTCGCACGAGGAGAACGAGGGCGTCGTCTACCGGACCACGCCGTCGACGGTGAACTTCCAGCCCGGGCACAAATACGAGGTCAGCTTCGACTATGCCAGCGGCCGCGCCGGTCAGTACGCGTGGGTGCAGGGAGTCGACCGGCCCGACTCGGTCGAGGTCAAGTCGACGCCGATCGGTGAGCAGCGGACGAAGGCGTCGTTCAGCCAGGAGTTCGTCGCCGGTTGCGGCGGCGACTACTGGGTCGGCCTGCGCAAGCTGTCCGACGGTGGCGACCAGGCCGACTTCATCATGGACGACTTCGCCGTCACCGATCTCGGTACGACGTCCGAGCCGGCCGACTGTACGTCGATCGCGGTGTCGGGCGTGACGGGTCTCGTCTCCGGCGAAGCGAACACGGTCGTCACCACGTTCACCAACAACGATGTCGTTGCCGCGAACAACATCACGCTCGGTCTGACCGGACCGGACGGCTGGACCGTGACCGCGGCGACTCCGGCGACCCACGCGACCGTTGCCCCGGGCGCCAGTGCGACGACCAGCTGGGACGTCACTCCGCCGGCCGGGACGCCGGAAGGAAAGTACGTGCTGACGGCAACGGGCGGTCGTGCAACGAGCGCGACGGAGGCAACTGTGCTGCCGCCGGGCATCGTGCCGCAGTCGCGGATCAAGGTGGCGGACGTCAGCAGTGAGGACGTCGGCACCGGTGGCGCGGCCACCGAGGCGCTGGACGGAAACCCCAGCACCATCTGGCATTCCGCCTGGTCGGAGGTGCCTACGCCGGCGACGTACCCGCATCACATCACGCTCGACCTCGGAACGACGTACCAGGTGGACGGGTTCAGCTACCTGCCTCGGCAGAGTGGGACGAACGGGATGTTCAAGGGTTACGAGATCTACGTCAGCACCGACGGGCAGACCTGGGGTACGCTGGTCGCGACCGGCGAGTTCCCGAACTCGATCGCGGCGCAGCGGGTGAACTTCACCGCGACGCCGGGACGGTTCGTGAAGTTCGTCGGGACCAGCTCGCTCAACGGCGCGGTCTTCGGATCGGCCGCGGAACTCAACGTCTACGGCACGCGCTAGACGTAAGCGGCGCCACTTTCCGCCCCTGTCGGAAGTGGCGCCGCTCGGGTCCTGCTACTTGGTGATGTTCACGTTCACCGAGGCGCTGGCCGTCTTCGCGGACACGACCCGGAACTTGTTCACGCCGACCCGGCCGCTCTTCACCCACACCGAGTACGTCGCCTTGCTGGTGACGTTGGTGATGGCCGGGAAGGTGACCCACTTGCCGTTCTCGAACCGCTGCACCTGGACGACGGTGTTGCGCGCGATCCCGCTGGTCTTGCCGGTGAACGAGACCTTGGTCCAGGCCTTCGCGGTCACCTTGTCCGACTTCATCGTGATCGACTTGGCCGCAACCGCGGCACTCGCGGCGGTGGTGTGCGTGCCGACCGCGTTGGCCTGCAGGGCACCGGCGACACCAAGACCCCCGGCGGCCAGAGCGGCACCCGCGACGACGGCGGCGGTTCGACGTACGAACTGAGAACGCATGACTGTGGTTTCCCCTCGTTTTATTGGGCTTCTTTGGGCGAGCCCGACGCAAGAGGAGACGCGGCGATAGCAGGAATAGTTGTGTTAAGACTGCGTCTCAGTCGCGGGGAGGACCAATCGCGCAAGCGCACCGCCACCCGGCGCTGCCCCGAAGGTCAGCTCGGCGCCGAGCACCTTCGCGTGGCCGGCCGCGATGGTCAGGCCGAGGCCGTGCCCGACGCCACGCTCGGCCATCCCGGACCGGAACCGGCGCGGGCCCTCGGCAATCAATTCCTCCGGGTAACCGTTGCCGTGGTCAACCACCTCGACAGTCCGGCCGGTGACCGTGACCTCGACCGGCGGCTGGCCGTGCCGCAGTCCGTTGACGATCAGGTTGGCCAGGATCCGCTCGATCCGGCGCGAGTCGGTCGAGACTGTCTCGTCCGGTCCGACCTGGCGGACGATCACACTGTCCGGCGCGAGCGCCTGCTGCATCCGCAGCCGGCCGACCGCGGAGCCGACGAACGCCCCGAGCCCGACCAGCTCGAGGTCGGCCTGCTCCACACCGGAGTCGAACCGCGCGATCTCGAGCAGGTCCTCGACCAGCCGGCGCAGCACCTTGGCCCGGTCCCGGACCAGCTCACTCGGCCGACCGGGTGGCAGCAGCTCAGCTGCAGTGGTCAGGCCGGTGACCGGCGTCCGCAGGTCATGCGCGACATCCGCGGTGAACCGGCGCTCGGCCTCCAGCTGGCCACGCAGCGACGTCGCCATCGTGTCCAGCGCGGTGGCCAGCGACTGCACCTCGTCCTTGCCTTTGCCAACCGTGTCGGCCGCTGACGCGTCCAGATCGCCGGCCGCGATCCGGCGCGCCGTCCCCGCGACCGCGACGATCCGCTTCGACAGGCTGCCGGCCAGGATCACGCTGACCAGGGCGACCATCGCGACCGTTCCGATCCCGCCGAAGACCAACGCCTGCTGCAGAGCCTGCATCGAGTCGTCGCTGGTGTCGTAGTCCTGCACGATCGAGAGGATCTTGCCGTCCTTGACTCCGACCGCGGCCCACATCTTCGCGTTCGGCGACCCGGTCTTGAAGGTCGCCCGCTTGCCCTCCAGCACCGCCTCCCGCAACTGCGGCGGCAGCTCGGGATCGTCCAGCTTGGACCCGAACACCGGGACCTCGTCGCGGTCGTAGCTCTGCGCCGCCAACTGGATCCGCTCGTCCGCGAAACTGCGGGTCCGGTCCAGCCGGGCCGACTGTGCCTGGGTGTAGACCGCGACGCAGAGGACCAGGATCGCGAGCGAGGAGACCAGCAGGAAGATGAGACCGAGCTTGCCGCGCAGTCCCACGTCAGGCCCGCAGCTTGTACCCGAATCCGCGGACCGTCTCGATCCGGTCCGCGCCGATCTTGGTCCGCAACCGCTGCAGGTGGACGTCGACCAGGCGGCCGTCGCCACCCCACTCGTAGTCCCAGACCCGCTGCAGCAGCGTGGACCGGCTGAGCACCACACCCGGGTTGTTCGCGAACTCGATCAGCAGCTTGAGCTCGGTCGGCGTGAGCTGGACGGTGCTCCCACCCCGCCGTACCTCGAGCGCCTCCCGGTCCAGCTCCAGGTCGCCGAACGACTCCACGCTGGAGCCGACCGACGGCGCCGGGCGCTCCGGGTCGGACACCGCCCGCCGCATCACCGCCCGCAGCCGAGCCACCAGCACCTGCGTGTCGAAGGGCTTGGTCACGTAGTCGTCCGCGCCGGCCTCCAGCCCGAGTACGACGTCGAGCGCGTCGCCACGGGCGGACACCATCACGATCGGGACCGTGCTGCTCTCCCGGATCCGGCGGCACACCGAGATCCCGTCCAGGCCGGGCAGCATGATGTCGAGCATCACGACGTCCGGATGGATCTTCTCGAAGCGCTCGATCGCCTCCAGGCCGTCCTCGGCCGTGGTCACGTCGTACCCGTGGCGTTCGAGGGTCAGTTGGGTCGCCTCACGGATCACCGCGTCGTCCTCGACCATGAGAATGCGCGCTGCCGGTTCTTCCGGTACCACCGAAGTTCAGTCTCCCTACTGGTCCGTCGAGCTCACCTTGGTCATCTGCCGACCGGCCCAACGGTAAACCTCGACCCGCCGTCCGGACGGGCAACAGGGCGGGTCTTCGATCGTGAAGATCTCGGACTCCACCACCAGGTCACCCTTCGGACTGGCCGTGATCGTCGGCTGATCCACCTTCTGGCTCCAGATCGACCGCAGGCCCGAGGGCTCGACCGCGATCAGGAAGTAGCCGAAGACGAACTTGTCCACGGTGTGGATCAAGACGATCTGCTGAGGCGTACCGCTGTGCATAACATCAACGGTCGTACCCAGGCTGAGGCAACGCTCAATCTTGGTGCAATTCGCGAGCACCTTCCGCGAGTACGCCGGCAGGGCCTTGTCCGCGAGCAGTTTCACCCGGACCTGACGCAGATCGACGGCCGCTGCGGGGGTGCTCCGCGGGGCCGGCCCGGTGGTGCCGAAGGCGACAGTCGGGGTCGGGCTCGGCGGGGGTGGCTCGGCTCCCTCGACCCGCAGGCCGCTGCCGTTCGCACAGGCGGACAGGGCGGTCAGGGCGACGACGGCGGCGACGGCAGGCAGCGCGGTACGGCGGAGCACGCCGGGCGGCGTCGAGGCGGAGCGCCCGGTTCGCCACATGCGCATAGGGCGCCTCCTACCCTGCCTCATCGATTCCCCCGGGAGATTCAGTCAACTACCTTCCATAGTGCTGGCCGGACGTCACAGTCGACGGCCATGGACGTCGAATGGCCCCACCAGTTCCATTGCGGTTCAGTCACAGCCCCACGGTTCGCTGCCCCGGCAACGGTTCCCTACTCTGCGACGACCTTGCCCGGGTTCAGGATGTTCTTCGGGTCCAGCGCCTGCTTGATCGCCCGGTGTACGTCGAGCGCGACCGGGCCGATCTCCTCGGCCAGCCAGGCCCGCTTCAGTACGCCGACGCCGTGCTCGCCGGTGATCGTGCCGCCGAGCTGGAGCCCGACCTCCATGACCTTGTCGAACGCCTGCTGCGCCCGCTCGGCCTGCGCCGGATCGGTCTGGTCGAAGACCACGGTCGGGTGCATGTTGCCGTCACCGGCATGCCCGAGGACGCCGATCGTGATGTCGAGGTCCTTCGCGATGTCCTCGCACAGGCCGATGAACTCGGCCAGTCGCGACCGTGGGACGGCGACGTCGTCGATCATCGTCGTACCGAGCTCGTCGAGCGCGATCAGCGCCGCCCGCCGGGCCTCCAGCAGCAGCTCGCCCTCGGCCGGGTCGTCCGCCTCGATGCACTCGATCGCACCGTTGTCCCGGCACAGCTTCGCCACCATCGCGACGTCGGCCGCGCCGCCCTCCCCGCCCGCGTCGGACTGGGCGATCAGCATCGCCGCGGCCTCTTCGGGCAGGTCCATCCGCTTGTACGCGTTCACCGCTCGGATCGTGGTCTGGTCCATGATCTCCAGCAGGCTGAGCGACACGCCGCTGCGGATGATCTCGAGGATCGCCTCGCCCGCCGCGGGCCCGGAGTCGAACAACGCGGCCATGGTCCGCGGCTGTGCCGCCTGCGGACGCAGCGCCAGGGTCGCCTCGGTGATGATGCCGAGCGTCCCCTCGCTGCCCACGATCAGCTTGGCCAGGTCGTACCCGGCCACGCCCTTCACGGTCTTCCGGCCGGTCCGCAGCACCCGGCCGTCCGCGAGCACGACCTCCAGGCCGAGCACGTAGTCCGTGGTCACGCCGTACTTCACGCAGCACAGGCCGCCCGAGTTCGTGGACAGGTTCCCGCCGATCGAGCAGAACTCCCAGCTGGACGGGTCCGGCGGGTAGAACAGCCCGTGCTCGGCGACCGCACGCGACAGTACGGCGTTGTACACGCCGGGCTGGGTGACGACGTACCGGTCGATCGGCTCGATCGCCAGCACCTTGTCCATCTTCTCCAGCGAGATGACGATGCAGCCGTCCAGCGCGTTCGCCGCCCCGGACAGCCCGGAGCGCGCGCCCTGCGGCACCACCGGCACCCCGGCCTCGGCCGCTATCTTCACCGCCGCCTGCACATGGGCCGTCTCCCGCGCCAGCACCACGGCAAGCGGCATCCCCGCCGGGCAGAACATCGCCCGGTCGTACCGGTAACTCTCCATCCGATCCGGATCAGTCACCAACGCCTCACGCGGCAACACCTGCGCAAGCAACTCCACCACGTCACTCATACCGCGAGCCTAGTAGCACCCCCCGACATGACGCTCCAGTAACTGTGTCCAGTTCTGGACGAGCGTGAGTCAGCGGGTGCGGGAGGTGGCGTTCTCGGAGATTTCTTCGTAGCCGCCGCCGTAGTTGTGGTACTCGCGGCCGATGGCGGTGAAGGTGATGCTGCCGGCGGTGGCCTTGACCTTGGGTGTGCGGCAGGTGCGCTGGCCCTGGATCACCGAGCCGTTGCCGCCGCTGCTGTCACAGCTGAGCACCCGGCCGCTGTTGGCTCCGCCGTACTGGACCAGGTAGGCGTTGGCCTTCGCGTTGGCCGGCATCCTGGACACCATGGTGACCTCGGCCCAGTACTGGTAACAGCTGTCCCGGACCAGGCGGACCGTGCCCCAACTGGGCGGCTTGTGATCACGCAACATCGGCGCCGACGAGATGGACCTCGCACCCGAGCAAGTGGCGGCTTCGGCCGCCTGGGCCGGGGTCGCGGCGAGGGCGATCGCACCCACTCCGGCCAGGCCCGCGGTGCTGAGCAGAATGCTCAGTGTCTTCATGACGAAACCCTTCCTGAACGAACGCCCCGACGCCCATTCATCGGGCACACTACGCGAACAGCCCCTGCCCCGACAGTCATTCCGGTAATCGGACGGCGACACGCCGTATCCAGTTGCTCCCGGCAAGCTTTACCCCACAGGTAACCGGTTTACCGGCACCGGACAGCGAAGGGGATGCGCGGCCGACGCCGCGCATCCCCTGACCCCGCCGTCGATCAGAGGTTGCCGCGTCGCTCTTGTTCGCGCTCGATCGCCTCGAACAGTGCCTTGAAGTTGCCCTTGCCGAAGCCGAGCGAACCGTGCCGCTCGATCAGTTCGTAGAACACCGTCGGCCGGTCGCCGATCGGTGCGGTGAAGATCTGCAGCAGGTACCCGTCCTCGTCGCGGTCGACCAGGATGCCGCGCGACTGCAGGTCCTCGATCGGCACCCGCACCTCGCCGATCCGGGCCCGCAGCTCCGGGTCGGAGTAGTACGAGTCCGGGGTGTTGAGGAACTCGACGCCGTTGGCCCGCATGATGTCCACGGTGCGCAGGATGTCGTTGGTGGCCAGCGCGATGTGCTGCGCGCCCGCGCCGTCGTAGAACTCCAGGAACTCGTCGATCTGCGACTTCTTCTTCGCGACGGCCGGCTCGTTCAGCGGGAACTTGACCCGGTGGTTGCCGTTGGCGACCACCTTGCTCATCAGCGCGGAGTAGTCGGTGGCGATGTCGTCGCCGACGAACTCCGCCATGTTCACGAAGCCCATCACCTTGTTGTAGAACCCGACCCACTCGTCCATCTTGCCGAGCTCGACGTTGCCGACGACGTGGTCGACGGCCTGGAACAGCCGCTTCGGGTGGCCCTCGGGCCGGGTCACCTGAGTGCTCGCCGCAACGAACCCGGGCAGGTACGGACCGTCGTACCGGCTCCGGTCGATCAGCGTGTGCCGGGTGTCGCCGTACGCCGCGATCGCACCGCGGCGGATCGTGCCGTGCTCGTCGGTGACGTCGTTCGGTTCCTCGAGTACGACGGCACCCTGGGCGCGGGCGTGCTCGATGCACTTGTCCACGTCGGGCACCTCGAGCGCGATGTCGGCCACGCCGTCGCCGTGCTTGCGGTGGTGGTCGAGCAGCGTGCTCTTCGGGCTGACGCCGCCGCTCACGACGAAGCGGGCCGAGCCGGCCTTGAGCACGAACTCCTTGTTGTCCTTGTTGCCCGTCTCGGGGCCGGAGTACGCGACCAGGTCCATCCCGAAGACGAGCTGGTAGTACTTCGCGGTCTGGGTCGCGTTGCCGACCACGAACACCACGGCGTCCATCGCGGTGACCGGGAACGGGTCGGTGCTCTCGTCGTACGGCACCAGGCCGACGAGCTGCTTGAGCTGGTCGAGGTCGAGATCGGCGTCGAGCTCTGCGGGGGTGAGGTCGGTGCTGGTCATCGTGATCCTCCCAGGGTGGGTTCGTGGCCCGAGCCTGGTGGTGAGGACACAGGTTGCGCAACACATCCTTGGTTCGCTGCGCAGGTTGTTCAGTATGCTGGCATCACTGCTGGACCATTTGGTCAGTCTGACCACTACGGGAGGCGCGGTATGTCGGTCGATGCGCTGGACGCCCGGATCCTCGGGTTGTTCGCGGCCGAACCACGGGTCGGCGTCCTCGAGGCGTCGCGGCGGCTGGGGGTCGCACGCGGGACGGTGCAGGCGCGGCTCGACCGGTTGCAGCGCGACGGCGTCGTCCGCGGCTGGGGCCCGGACATCGACACGACCGCGATCGGCTATCCGGTCACGGCGTTCGCGACACTGCAGATCGAGCAGGGGTCGGGGCACACGACGGTCGCGGCGGCACTGGCGCGGATCCCGGAGGTGCTCGAGGTCCACACGATCACCGGCGCCGAGGACCTGTGGTGCCGGATCGTCGCGCGCTCGAACGCCGACCTGCAGCGGGTGATCGATCAGGTGGTGATCGTCCAGGGCATCCAGCGTGCATCCACCGTGATCGCCCTCGCCGAGCAGATCCCGCACCGCGTGCTGCCCCTGGTCGAGGCGGCGACCAAGAGCTAGGCCAGACGCTTGGCTACTTCGACTGCGGCCCGCGCAACGCGCGGGCCGACGAATTCGCGGTCGAGCTTGCCGAGTACGACGACCCCGATGGAGGCCTCCACTCCGGGCACGCCGAGGACCGGCGACGACACACCCTGGGCACCGGCCTGCAGTTCGCCGGAGGTGACCACGAACGGCCGCCCGGCCGGATCCGGCTTCCGGCGACCGGCCAGGATCGCCTTGCCGGCGGCACCCTGATCGAGCGCGTGCCGCGACCCCATCCGGTAGGAGACGTGGTAGTCGGTCCAGCTCGGCTCGATCACCGCGATCGCGAGCGCCTCATCGCCATCCGCGACGGTCAGGTGCGCCGTCGCGCCGGTGTCCTCGGCGAGTGAGCGCAGTACCGGAAGCGCGGCGTCACGCAGCGTGGGCTGAACGCGACGGCTGTAGTGCAGCACGGCCAGGCCGAGCCGGGCTCGTCCTTCGGAGTCGCGCCGCACGAGCCGATGCAGCTCGAGGGTGTTCACCAACCGGTAGACAACGGTCCGGCTGACCCCCAATGCGGCGGCCAGCTCGGTGATCGACAGACCGTCCGGGGCGTCCGCGAGCAGTTCGAGGACAGTGAGTCCCCGGTCGAGCGTCTGCGAGGTCTCTGCGGGCACGTTCGAAGAGTATCCGTTTTTCGGGCGCGGCCCGATGGCCCCGTATCTTGCTGCCGTGCGAAATTACTGGGCGCTCCTCCCCGCCATCGCCATCGTGATCGGGCTGACGCTGCTCTACGCGATCCCGACGCTGATCAATCCGCAGTGGACGAGCTCGGTACTGGCGCTGTTCCGGCAGGTCCCGGAGCAGCCGGATCCGGCCCAGGATCCAACGCTGGACCCGGCCCAGGACCCAGCGCTGCAGCCGGCCGAGGCGCGGCGCGCGGCCGGGATCCTCGGCCCGCAGCAGGTCAAGTCGCGGCGCATGCTCGCCGTCCTGCTGGTGGTCGGGGTGGTCGCTCTGATCGGGTTCAACATCTCGCTGAACCGGGAGCGGAACGGCTGCTACAAGGCCGCCGAGGCCTGGGGCGCGATCCCCGGGAAAGCCGACCGCGACCCGTGCATCAACAAGATCTTCGGCAGCTTCTTCGGCGACCCCACCGGCTTCAAGCCGCTCGAGGCCAAGCCGCAGCCGATCGAGACCTACCAACTGATCCACAAGAAGCACCCGAAGTACCTGAAGTGGATGCAGAACGGCCCCAGCTACGACGACGTGGATCTGCTGATCGGCTCGGGCAGCAGCTGCTCACTGGACCTGAAGGTCGTCGAGGAGGAGGACAAGGTGATGGTCCTGCTCGACTCGGACACGCCGTGCCCGCCGGAGGACGCGATCTCGCTGAGTTCGGTGAAGCTGAAGAAGCCACTGGGCGACCGCAAGGTCGTCACCGTCGACGACAAGCCGATGCGCGAGATCAACCCTGACGCCGACTCCTGGCCGACGGTGCTGAAGAAGCTGGTGACCGGGGGCTGATCAGCTCAGCGCCCGGGTCTGGGAGTCGTACTCGCGGAACGGGCGGTTGCGGGCGAGCAGGATCAGCAGGCCGACGATGCAGACGGCCGCACCGCCGAGCAGCGCGATGGTCGGGGTCGTCAGGGAGGCCGACGTACCCACGACGAAGTCACCCAGGCGCGGTCCGCCGGCCACGACCACGGTAAACACACCCTGCAGCCGGCCACGCATGGCATCCGGTGCGGCGGACTGCAGCACGGTGTTCCGGTACGCCGAACTCACCATGTCGGCCGCCCCCGACAACGCGAGCAACGCGACGCCCAGCCAGATCGTGCGGGACAGCCCGAACAGGCCGACCGCCGCCGCGTAGACCGTGATCGCGACGACGATCGCCACTCCCTGTCTTCGGACCCGGCTCACCCAGCCGGAGAACACCACGCCGATCAGCGCGCCGATCGCCGGCGCCGCCTGCAGCAGGCCGACGGTACGGACGCCACCGCCGAAGAACGCGCCCGCCACGGCCGGGAACAGCGCACGAGGCTGGGCGAACACCATCGCGAGGATGTCCGCCAGGAACGTCGCCAGCAGTGCCGGCGCGGCCCGGAGGAACGTGAACCCCTCGAGCACCGACCGCAGACCGGCCCGCCGGACCAGCCCGGTCGGCGGAACGGCCGGTAGCCGGAACAGCGCGTAGAGCGCCGCGGTGAACGTGATCACGTCGACCAGGTACGCCGCCGCGAACCCGTGCCAGGCGATCACCGCCGCGCCGAGCAACGGCCCGACGGTGAAGCCCAGGTTGAACGCGGCCTGGCTGAGCGTGTTCGCGGCCGGCAGCAGCTCGGGCCGGATCAGCCGCGGGATGATCGCGGATCGGGCCGGGCCGTTCACCGCGAAGCACGCCGACTGGCAGGCGACGACGGCGTACAGGATCCACACCTGGCCCCAGTTCAGCTGCGACTGCAGCACCAGGATCATCGAGAGCACCCACAGCCCGGCCGACGAGACGAGCGCGAGCATCCGCCGGTCGATCGCGTCGGCCATCGCCCCGCCGTACAGCCCGAACACGACCAACGGCACCAGCGCGCACAACCCGACCAGCCCGACCGCGAACGTCGACCGGGTCAGCGCGTACACCTGGATCGAGACCGTCACCGCGGTCATCTGCGTCCCGAGCTGCGACACCGTCGACCCGACCCACAACCGGCGGAAGTCCGGCGATTCCTTCAGGGGGCGGATGTCAGTCAGCAGTGGCACGGTGACAACTTATGTCACGACGTGAAGGATCAGACGCGCGGGAACAGTTCGTGGTCAAGCGGTTCACCGACCGTCAGCCCGAGCCCGTCGGTGACCACGTGCCCGGCGCCGGAGTACGTCGCCTCGGCGTCGACGTAGATCGCGACGTGGGCGATCCGCGGATCGTCGGTCAGGTTCGGGGTCGCGGAGTGGGCCAGGTAGGCGTTGTGGAAGGTGCAGTCGCCGGCCCGCAACGGGATGGTCAGCCGTTCCTCCCAGCGCAGGTCGGGGGCGGCCCGGAACATGTCGTCCCGATCGGCCAGGTCCTGCCGGCGCAGGTCCTGGTGATCGTGCGAGCCGGGGATGAACGTCATACACCCTCGCTCCACCGGGACATCGACCAGCGCGACCCAGGCGGACAGCGAGTGCCGCGACCCCGCATGCGGCCAGTACGGCGCGTCCTGGTGGAACTCGGTGGCCGCGCCGTTGTGCGGCGGTTTGATCAAAACCTGGTCGTGCCAGATCCGCAACGGCACCCCGGCCAGCGCCGTTGCCGCGGCGGCCAGTCGTGGATCGAGCGTGAGCTCGCGCAGTACGTCGTCCTGCCGCCAGACGTTGACGTACTGGTTGAAGATCGCCGACCCCTTCGAGTAGTCGTCGGCCGCGGCAGTGGCGGCGACCGCGGCATCGCGGAACCGGGCCGCCTCGTCGGCACCGATGATGTTGCGGATCCGGACCACTCCGTCGCGGCGATAGGCGGAAATGGTCTCATCATCGAGGACGGCGAGTGCCGTAGGGTCGATCGTGGTCATCGGGCCACTCCTTGAAATCCGTTGGCGGGAAGGTCTTCCAGCCTTGCCTGGATCCGTGCGCGGCGACAGGCAACCATTGACCGATGCTTGACTGATCTTGACCTCCGGGAGGCGTGCGGTGCACCAGATCCTGAGCAGTGAGGTGTTCCCGGACCAGCGGCTTCCGGTCGCCGGTGAGCGGCTCGAACTGGTGGCCGATGTCGCACCGCACAGCCACGCGTTCTTCGAGATCGCCGTCGTGCTCGCCGGGCGGGGGACCCACGTCTCGGCCGCCGGTGAGGTCCCGCTGCAGCGCGACTCGGTCGTCGTCCTCCGGCCGGGCGACTGGCACGGGTACACCGGCTGCGACGGTCTCGTGGTCCGCAACGCCTATCTGGGTGCCGACATCTTCAGCCTGCTGTCCGCCGCGCTGATCCCGAGTGACGGCCCGCCGACCCTGGCGCACCCGGCCGTGCAGCACGCGATGCGTTTGCTGGAGGCAAGCATCGACGAGCCGTGGACACTGGACCGGCTGGCCGCCGCGGTGAACCTCGCCCCCGGCTACCTGGTCCGGCTGTTCGGGCGGACGGCCGGCGTCTCTCCGATGGCCTACCTGAACCGGCTCCGGGCCGAGCGAGCGGCCGGGCTGCTCATCGAGACCGATCTGCCGGTCTCGACCGTCGGGGCAATGGTCGGCTGGCACGACCCGAGCCACGCCAGCCGCCGCTTCCGAGCCTGCTTCGGCCTCAGTCCCTCCCGGTACCGAGCCGCTTTCAGACCGTAAGCGAGGATGTCCTTATGACGTCTGTTCGTACGCCTGACCCGAACCCTGGCTGGCTCTCCGACTTCGCGCTGCAAGAGACCCGCTCCCGGGTGCCGATCCTGTACGTCGAGGCCGTGCCGGCCCGCGTCGACGCCGCCGGCCAGATCGAGCACGTCGGGGTTCTGCTGCGCGGGGCGGCCGAGACCGGGCAGATCATCCGGACCCTGGTCTCCGGCCGGGTCATGCACGGCGAGTCGATCCGCGACGCCCTGCAGCGCAACATCGAGAAGGACCTCGGCCCGGCCGCGTTCCCGCGGCTGCCGATGAGTCCGGTGCCGTTCACGGTCGCGGAGTACTTCCCGCTGCCCGGGGTCACGCCGCTGCACGACCCGCGTCAGCACGCGGTCGCCCTGGTGTACGTCGTACCGGTGACCGGCGACTGCAATCCGCGGCAGGACGCGCTCGAGCTCACCTGGCTGACGCCGAAGGAAGCACTCGAGCCGGCCCTTCTGACCGACCTCGAAGGTGGCCGCGGGCATCTGATCAAGCAGGCCCTCGCCTGGTCCGGCGCCCTCGTCTGACGTCTCCGGCCGGCCGGGCCGGTCAGCGCGGGCTCACCAGGGTAGGCGGCCTGCCTCGGCGTGGACCTCGCCGGTCGGGCCGTCGGCGCCGAGCGTTGCCAGCCGGACCGCGACGGCCGCGCCCTGCGCAGGCGTGCGGGCCGCGTCCCAGCCACCCATGTCCGTCGCGCAGTTGCCCGGGTCGGCGGCGTTCACCAGGATCCCGCTGCCGCGCAGTTCGTTGGCGAGCATCACCGTGACCATGTTCACGGCGGCCTTCGACGAGTTGTAGCCAAGGGTCAGTACGGTCGACATCCGCGACTCCGGATCGCCCACCTGCGTGAACGAGGCCAGTGACGTCGACAGGTTCACGATCCGCGCCCCCTCCGCCGTCCGCAGCAGTGGCAGCATGGCCCGAGTCGTCCCGACCAGCCCGATCACATTCGTCTCGAACGCCTGCCGCAGTACGTCGCTCTCCACCCGCGACACCGCGTCGTCGCCGACCGGGATGATCGCCGCATTGTTGACGAGCACGTCCAGCCGACCGTACTCACGGTCGATCAGGTCCGCCGCGGCCCCGACCGACCGACCGTCGGTCACCTCCAGCTGGACCGCGGCCGCATCGAAGCCCTCGGCAACCAGTTCCTTCGCAGCGACCTCGCCACGCGCCCGATCCCGCGACCCGACCAGCACCACGAATCCAGCCTCGCCGAGCTGCCGTGCGATCTCCTTGCCGATGCCCTTGTTGGCGCCCGTGACGAGCGCGATCTTCTTCTCCGTCATGTCCTCCAGGCTGATGAACGGCGGCGACGCGAGGCAGAGCGAGCTCAGCCTGGGATCGGCAGTCCCTGGTTGGCGCCACCGGCCTACTGCGATGCTGGACTGGTGGATCGGGGTCAGCTGGCGGAGTTCCTGCGAGTACGCCGGGAGCGGCTGACACCTGCCGACGTCGGGCTTCCGGCCGGACTGCGTCGACGTACGCCCGGACTCCGGCGCGAGGAGGTCGCCAGCCTCGCGACCATGTCGACCGACTACTACACCCGGCTCGAGCAGGGGCGCGGGCCGCGACCGTCGCGTCCGGTGCTGACCGGACTGGCACGGGCCTTGCGGCTGAACGACGACGAGCGCGACCACCTGTTCCGGCTGGCCGGTGAGCAGCCGGGGCCTCCCCCAGGTCCGCCGCCGGACGTGCGGGACGGCGTACTGCGGATGCTCGGGCGGCTCGACGTACCGGGGATCGTGCTGGACGCGAAGTACGACGTACTCGCGTGGAACCGGCAGGCGGCGGCCCTGATGACGGACTTCTCCGCCCTGCCGGCAAAGGAGCGGAACCTGCTGCGGCTGCGGTTCCTGCACGGCGATCGGCAGGCGGAGCGGTACGGGATGGACGCGACCCAGGCGTTCGCGCGCGAGGCTGCGGCGGATCTGCGGGCGGCGACCGGGACCTACCCGGACGACCCGGCGATCGCACAACTGGTGTCCGATCTGCTCGCCGGGAGCTCCGAGTTCGCCGAGATCTGGGCCCGGCACGAGGTCGCCCGGCAGCAGAGCCTGTGCCAGACGATCCTCCACCCCGAGGTCGGCCGGATCGACGTGATCTGCGAGGTCCTGGTCATCCCCGAACGCGACCAGCGGGTGGTCATCTACACCGCTGAGCCCGGCTCACCGTCGGACCACGCGCTACGCCTGCTCGACGTGATCGGCACCCAGTCGCTGTCGCACGGCTGAGCCCCCGCACCTCGGGGGTGCGGGGGCCCGGGATCACCGGGCGGGGCTGGGTCCCGGTGAAGGTGGTGGGTTACTGGCCGGTGAAGGTGAAGGTCGAGCCGGGCTCCTTCACGATGTCGCCGTCGCGGGAGTTGGTGACGACGACATTCGTGAGGGTGGCGCTGCCGCGCGCGCCGCCCATCGCGAGGATGCCGGAGCCGTTGTTCGACTTGTCGATCCGGAGATTGGTGAGCGCGACGTTCGGCATCTCACCGCCACCGGTCTTGAACTGCAGCCCGTCGTACGTCGAGTCGTAGATCTCGGTGTCGCGGATCGTCACGCCGGGGATCGGCAGGTTCGCCGGGAACAGCGTGATCGCACCGAACTCCTGGTCCTCGTTCCAGAACACCCCGCCACACCGGTAGAGCGCGTTGTTGGCGATCAGCGTCTGCCCTGAGAACGGCAGCGGGTCGTGATCGGTCGCCAGCATGATGCCGGGGTAGTTCATCGTGTCGTAGATCAGGCTGTTCTCGATCTTGTTGCCGTAACCGCCGTAGATCGCGATGCCGTTCGCCCGCCACGGCAACTGGACGGTGTTGTTGGTGAACGCGTTGTCGTGGCCGATGTCGACCGACTGGTCCTTGACGTACTTGCTCGCCCAGACCGCCAGCGCGTCGTCGCCGGTGGTACGGAAGGACGAGTCGAACACCTTCGAGTTGCGGGTGCCGTTGGCGAAGTTGATCCCGTCGGCGTAGGTGTCGCGGATCCGCATCCCGCTGAACTCCAGGCCGTCGGCCGGACCCCACAGTTCGGGGATGTTGTCGTAGTCGCGGCCGACCCAGACCCCGACGTTCGAGTGCTCGATCCAGACGTTGCTGATCTTGGTCCCGGTGCCGAACCGGCCGTTCAGCGCGACGCCACCCTCGGCGTTCCCGTCACCGCCGCGGATCCGCCCGGACCCGAAGATCGCGAGGTCCGACAACTGCACGAACTTGTCGATGTCGAAGCCGAAGTTGCCTTCGTGCGGATGGTTGATGCCGCCGGCGTTCTGCGGCTCGATGGTCGAGTAGAGCTGCGAGTACCACATGCCCGCGCCGCGGATCGTGGTGTTGCTGATCCCGACCTGGTTGTACTGACCCCGGTTCAGCGGGTCGTCGGTCAGGATCTTCTTCTCCTGCCGCCATTGCCCGGTGGGGATCCAGACACAGCTGATCACACCGTTCTGGTCATCGGTGACGGCCCGCTGGATCGCGTCCGCATCGTCGATCCCGTCGTTCGGCACAGCGCCGTACTGCGTGATCGACGTACAGCCGGCCGGCTGGCTGATGGCCGGGGCGACCTGCTCCAGATCGACCATGTCGATGATGTAGAACGACGCGTTGTCGCCGGAGTCGCGCTGCAACCTGAACTTCGTGCCGACCGGGTACGACGTACCGAGCAGGGCATGCGATTCGTCGAAGAGGCGGCGCGCGTCGCCGCCTGGTGTGTTGGTCAGCGATTCCGGTCCGTCGCTGTTGCCGTAGAGCCAGCTGTTGTGCGAGGACAGGGTCAGCTTCTGCTTGAACGTGCCGTCGACGTACAGACTGATGGTTGCCTCAAGCCCCTGCCCGTTGGCCGAGTCGGGGATCGAGTTGCGGACCACGATCGAGTTCGTCGGCACGGTCGCGGTGAACTCGACGAACTGACCCGTCGAGTTCAGCCGGACCGACTGGCGGCCGGACGACTCGGTGGCGAAGTTCGTGTGGCCGAAGGTGCGCTCGGCATCCGAGGTGAGCAGCGTGCCGTTGTAGTCGCCCGCTTCCGCCTCGTACGACGTGTACGGTACGGCGGCACCGCGGCCGACCACGATCGACCTGGACAGGGTGTTGTTGGTTTCGTTGGTCTCGGCAACTGTGTTGGTCGCGTCGGCGGTTGCGATGAGAGTCGCGCCGCCATTGGTGGCCGTCCAGGTCCCGGTCATTGCGACGTTCGCAATCGCACCGGCGTCGATCGAGGCGGTGTTGGTGTTCAGCGTGGTGCTGCCGATGGTGAGCCGGGTGACGGTGGTCGCACTGGAGGCCGTCGTACCACGGTTGTTCACGGCAACTGTGAAGGAGACCTGGGCACCGGGGGCCGGGTTCGCCGGGTTGGAGGTTATGCCGGTGACCTGCAGGTCCGGTCCGGCTGCTTGGCCGACGGTGAGCTGGGTGGGTGACTGGAATGTGTTGTTGTTGTCGTTCTGCTCGACCACGATGTTGGTGGCATCGGCCACCGCGGCGAGCATGTAGTTGCCTTGGGCGCGGGTTCCGGCGTTGGCGGTGACGGTGGTCGAGGCGCCGGCGGCGAGAGCGCCGACGGATGCGGTGCCGGCGACCGAGCCACCGAGCAGGAAGTTCAGGCTGCTGACCGGGGCCGCCGCAGTGCCGGAGTTCTTGACTGTCGCCGACAGCGTGATCGGGGTGGTCTCGGTCGGGTTCGCCGGGCTCCACGTGGCCGAGGTGACGACCAGGTCAGGGTTCGGCGCCGCCGTACCGAAGACCTGGAACTCCGCGACCTGGCCGCCGGGCGCGCCGGTGTTGCTGAAGACCTGGAGCCGTACGTCGGCGTACCGGCCGGTGACCGGGATCGTGATCGAGTTCTGGTTGCCGGACGGGCTGAACTGGTAGTCGGTCCGGTCGACGAGCGACGTGAAGCCGGTGGCCGACTGCTCCCGGCCGAGCACCTGGATGCTCTGCGTCCTCGCGCCCCAGACCGGGTCGGGGTTGAGCTTCACCACGACCGAACTGAGATCGGCGTTCGCACCGAGCTTGACGGTCAGTGTCGCCGGGTAGCCGTTGGACTCCCAGTACGTGCCGAGGTTGTTGTCGTTCGCGTTCGTGGCGACGAAGTTGAAGGCCGACGAGGAGGCCTCGATCGGCTTCCCTGCGGCCAGATCCGTCCCGGTCGGTGGTTCGACCGGCCCGCCACCAGGCCCGGCCAGGGCGAACTCCGACAGTTGCGCGGCCGGCCAGCCACTGTTCGCCGTCACGGTCAGCCGGACGTAACGCGCCGACGTGGTGGTGAAGTTGATCGTGACCGTGTTGTTCGCCGTCGGCGCGAAGGAGTACGCCGTACTGGCGACGACCGTGCTCAGCGACGCAGCGTTCGTGCCGGCCTGGACGGTGATGGTCTGGGACCGGGCGCCCCAGGACGCGGGGAGCTTCAGCGTCACCTGGTTGACGTCGGTGCTGGAGCCGAGATCGGCCTGGATCCATTGCGGGAAGGCGCTGTTGGCACTCTCCCAATAGGTGTTCTGGTTGCCGTCGCCGGCATAGCCGCTCGGATACTCGCCGAGTGAACTGCTGGCGGAGAGGGTCTTGGAGAGGTCGGCGGTGACGGCCGCCGCCGCACTTATGGGCAGCAGCCCGGCCGCGATCAGAACAAGCGCAAGCAGGAGCCGTCGAACGTTCTGCTGATACATCGAGTGGTCCTCCGTCGTGGGCGGTGGGAAGGACGAGAAATTTCGTAGATTTGCTGATTTCTTGCAGGACGGGTAGTCGAATGTTGCAGCAGCGCTCGCGGTACGTCAACACTTCGGCACAGCGCGCACAACCATCGGGCCGAGCTCCGCATCGTGTGAAACGTGAGGCTGTTCGCCAGGCCTACGACGCGGCCGGCAACCGCGACTACGGCTCCAGCCGCCCCATCCTCCGGTCCAACTGCTCCGCCTGACCCACCACCGACCGTGCCGCCGGCCATCCGCCGGCACGGTCAGCCCCAGCGCCGGGTGGCCCAGCTACTCCCCACCTCCCCGGGCGAAGCCCGGGCGTTCTTAGGCTCGGCGCTGGGTGGCCCAGCTACTCCCCACC
>NZ_JBFAKS010000042.1:0-93090 GCF_040655855.1 Kribbella sp. NPDC050281
ATGGCAGCCGAGGAGATCGGCCTTCCCGCAACGTCAAGGAGATCCGCATGAACGCCAAACCCGTTGTCGTGGGCATCGATGGCTCGCCGGCCGCGGACGTCGCGATCAGGTGGGCGAGCGCCGAAGCCGCCTCGCTGCGCACCCGGCTGCGACTGATCAGTGCCGTCCCTCCTGGCGGATCCGCGTCCGAGACCGGCGACGTCGTCGACAAAGCGGTCGCCCTGGCCCGTGATCTGGCGCCCGGCGTGGACCTCGATCCACGGATCGAGCACGGCCGGCCATCCACGACCCTGGTGCAGGCGTCCCGTGACGCGGACCTGGTGGTGATCGGCAGCCGCGGTCTCGGCCTGATGGTCGGCGCCCTCCTCGGCTCGACCGGCCTCGATCTCGCCGCGAACGCCCGCTGCCCGGTGGTCGTCGTACGACCCGATCTCGGCACTGAGGCCGGCACCCGAGTGGTCGTCGGGTACGACGGGTCGTCCGCCGGCCAGATCGCACTCGACTTCGGCCTGGACTACGCCCGCCGCCACGACCTCGCCGTACGTGTCGTCGCCGCCCAGCCCGCGGGCACCGAGCTGCACCGGATCACGGAGGCCGAACTGCGGGAGGCGGTCCATGCGCGCGGTGGCCACGATGCCGAACTGATCCAGATCACCGGCCACCCCGCCGAACACATCCTTCGCCTCGCCGCCGACGCCGACCTGATCGTCCTCGGCGCCCGCGGCCGCGGCGGCTTCACTGGCATGCTCATCGGCTCCTTCAGCCAAACCGTCCTCCACCACGCCGACTGCCCGGTCGCCATCATCCCCGCAGCCGCGATCGGAGGCTGATCCTCGTGACCACCCAGTCCGCCACGTCCACCGATTCGGCCGGTGTCTACCGTGCGATCCATTGGGGTTTCGTCGCGCTGTTCGGATCAGGGGCCGTGATTCATTTCGTCCTGGCCCTGACAACCCCGCAGTCTTACCGTCCGTTCGCCGACGGAGCGCTCTTCGACTGGGTCTACCACGGCTGGCAGAACGTCTTCATGGCCCACCCGACGCTGTGGGCCTTGCTCCTCGCCGTGGCCGAACTGACCATCGCCGTACTCCTGGTCAAGAGCCCGCGCGCCGGTTACCTCGCGGTCATCGCCTTCCATCTCGCCCTGATGTGCTTCGGCTGGGGCTTCTGGCTCTGGTCCATGCCAGCCCTGTGCATAGCGCTCCCGGCGGCCCGGCACGCCTTCCGGGCCAGCCGGTAGCGCTCATCGCGTTGACCTGAAGACGATCGGCCGCTGGCGCTGTCGACAGACGTTCACGTCGACGGCGCCGGGGCGCGCGGTCAGCTGTGCAGGCGGATGTGTTCGTGGGTGACCTGTTCGATGTCGGACGCCGCGGCGTCCAGCAGTTCGTGAGCCAGGTTGGACAGCGCCCGCGCAACGGCGAGCTCGTCGCCGATCTCGGCGATGTCGGCGTCGTTCGGATTCCGGCGGGCGGCACCCCGGCCGATCAGATGCGTCTCGTCGTTCGTGTGCAGCCGGGCTTCCGCGTGGGTGGTCCGCTCGTCCTCGTGCTCGTCGATGAAGATCTCGACGCTCCAGTGCCTGCTCGCGATCATGATGCTCGCCCTCCCATCGATGGACCCCTGTAGTGCCATGGTCCGAAGGCGCCGGGGTCCGCGCCAGGGCCGTCAGGTCCACCTCGGCGGGAACTTGTGCCCTTCCGTGCGATCGCAAGCACGCGTGTGCTGGAGGTGCAGGAGACGAAGCCGATGCGGAGCAGCGGACCGATCGGCGTCCTGTCCACTGAGTCGGACGGCACCTGCGCTCAGTTCACCGGGACTCGGGCTCGGGCGGCGGCCGGGCTGCGCATGCTCGACAACGACGTACCGATGCCATAGGTGAGGAATTGCCCCTCGGGGAAGATCTCCACGATCCGGCAGTCGGCCAACCGTTCAGCCGGGACCAGCTTTGCCAGCTCCGGCAACAGCGACGCGATGTAGCGATGGCCGGACGGGTGAACGACGGCACGGGCGTGGAAGCTGATCGTGGCCGGCGGGATCGGAGCCAGCAGAGCCATCAGACCGCCACGCCGTACCGGCACCGTCACCGCGACCCGGCCGGTCGCCGGGATGTGCAACGCCTTCCAGCTGTCCGGCGCGACCGCGACGTACAGCCTGCCCTGGCCACTCGTGTAGACGACACCACTCGACCGAGGCTCGCCGTTCGGTGTCACGTAGCTCAGCACCGCGAACGATGCCTTGGCAATCTGTCGCCAGATCTCCTCCCTGCTTGGCTTCCGGCGATCTCCGTTGCCGATCGCAACCTTCTGCTCTGCCTGCCTAGCTGTCTTGGTCACCGTCGTTCCTCCTGTCTTCAGTGGTTGCCCCAGTGCCTGGACGATTCCCAGGCGCCGCAGCTGGCCTCACCACTTCCACTCGACTCCACGCTCCCGCTCGTCCCGCCTCGGCATCAGGGTCGATAGACCTGCGTTTGTCCGGCGTACGCCCTCACCAACCCCGGATGGGCCACAGCGTGTC
This sequence comes from Kribbella sp. NPDC050281, assembly GCF_040655855.1. NCBI lineage: Bacteria > Bacillati > Actinomycetota > Actinomycetes > Propionibacteriales > Kribbellaceae > Kribbella > Kribbella sp. NPDC050281. The sequence goes on from NZ_JBFAKS010000042.1 coordinate 2,518, forward strand.
CCGCCGTCTCAGGACCTCCGGCACTGGTTCGGGAGGCCCGGCGGCAGAGTCTGGCTGGGAGGAATGCCTTCCGCTCGCGGCGCGTCCCGCGGACCCGGGCTCGTCCGTAGCGGGTGAGGTTGCCGAGGGATGCACGGCCCTACCGTTTGGTTCGGGCTCGGTCACGGGAAGGACGCGCATGAGCGACGCCGTACAGGTCAAGAGTCAGGCCGGAGGGGTGCTCGCGGCCACGTGCATCTCGACGCTCGTGGTGAATGCGAACACCTCGGCGGTCAGTATTCTCCTTCCGGCCATCTCGGAGGACACCGGAACTTCGGTCGAGACGCTGCAGTGGGCGGTGACCGGCTACTCACTGGTCGGTGCCGCCGTGATCGTCACCTCGGGCTCGCTGGGTGACGTCTTCGGCCGCAGGCGTGTGTTCCAGCTGGGCCTCCTGCTGTTCGTGGCGTCGTGCGTGATGATCGCGCTTGCCGGGTCAGGAGGGATGGTGATCGCCGGACGCGTCATCCAGGGCGCGGCCGGGGCAACCATTCTCGCCTGCGGCCTGAGCCTGCTCACGGTCGCCAACGAGGGCGCCGCGCAACTACGGGCGGTGTCGCTGTGGGGGGCGGCCGCGGCGGTCGGCGCGGCCGCCGGTCCGTTGGCGGGCGGCGTGCTCGTCGAGGTCAGCGGGTGGCAGGGGTTGTTCTGGATCGACGCCGGAGTGGCGGTGCTCTGCATGGTGCTGACCGCGGCGACGGTGAGCGAGTCGAGGGACCCGGATCGACCGAGGACGATCGACTACGCGGGCACCGTGCTCATCGCGCTGACCCTGACGCCGCTCATCCTCGGGGTCACCAAGAGCAGCGACTGGGGATGGTTGTCCTTTGCCACCCTGGGTTGCTTCGCGATCTCGATCGCGGCCGGGTACGCGTTCATCGCCGTCGAGGGACGGGTCGCCGTTCCGCTGCTGGACCTCTCGCTGCTGCGCAACCGCGTCCTGGTGGGCTCGACCGTCGCGATTCTGATCGGTGCGGGCACGATCAACGGGCTGATGTACCTGCTCAGCCTGTACTTCCAGGATCCCGCCACCCTCGACTTCAGCCCGCTCGAGGCAGGCCTGGCGACGTTGCCGGCGACCGTCGGGCTCGTCGTCGTAGCGCCGTTCGTGCCGAAGCTGGCGGCGAAGTTCGGCGGCCGGCAGACGATCGGCGCCGGGTTCGCCCTCACCACGCTCGGATTCGTCATCGTGGGCTTCGTGGGCGCTTCGTGGATGTATGCCGCGTTCCTGCTGCCGCTGGTGTTCATCGCGGTGGGCATGGGGCTGTCCAACGGGCCCGCGTCGTCGGCGGCGACGGCGTCGGTACCGGAGAACCAGGTCGGCGGGGCCTCCGGTGTCTCCAACATGGCCCGGTACGTCGGAGCCGCGGTGGCCACCGCTCTGGCCGCCACCATCTACGGCACGGTGATCGGCAACCAGACCGCCGATGGCGAGTCGCAGGGTGATGCTCTGGCCTCGGGCCTGGCCGCGGCCTCGTGGATGATGGCGATCTTCAGCTTCCTCGGCGTTCTGATGGTGTTCGTGATCGGCCGGCACCGCGCGGCGACCGGGACGTTGCACGACGCCGCCGCAGCAGCAGCCGCGCACACCCACACCCTGCCAACCTCGGCAACCGCCGGACGAACCGGCGCACAGCAAGGCTGAAGGCGAAGCCCGTACCCGGGAGGACGCGATGACCACGACCCAGCCGACACCACCGGCACCCTTCACGGCCGAGGACTACTCGGCCCGGATGCGACGCGTCGTGGCCGACGCTGAGCGCGCGGGCCTGGACGGGCTCCTCATTTCCCCCGGCCCGGACCTGGTCTGGCTCACCGGATACCAGCCCACCGCCATCACCGAGCGGATGACGTTGCTCGTCCTGACCCCGGACCAGGAGCCGACGCTGGTGGTGCCGACCCTGGAGCGGCCGGACGCTGAAGCGGCTGTGGGCGCACCGAGCCTGTCGATCGTGGACTGGTCCGACGGAGAGGATCCGTTCGCGCGGGCCGCAAGCTACCTCGGCGAGACCGCGATCATGGGCATCGCGGACTCGGCGTGGGCGATGCACCTGCTCGGCCTGCAGGAGGCGGTGCCCGGATCCTCGTACCGATCGCTCACGCAGGGCCTGCCGATGCTCCGGGCGGTCAAGGACTCCGACGAGCTTGCCCGGCTGGATGCGGCGGGAGCCGCCGCGGATGCGACGTACGAGCAGATCCTGGGAGTGCGCTTCTCCGGCCGGAAGGAGACCGATGTCGCGGCCGATCTGGCCCGGCTGCTGCGCGAGTTCCGGCACGAGCAAGTCGACTTCACCGTGGTCGGCTCAGGTCCCAACGGCGCCAACCCCCACCACGAGGCGGGTGACCGCGTCATCGAGGTCGGCGACGCGGTGGTCCTCGACTTCGGCGGGCTGATGTACGGCTACGGCTCGGACACCAGCCGCACCGTGTGTGTGGGCGAGCCGTCCGCCGAGATTCGTGAGGTGCACGAGATCGTGCGACTGGCCCAGCAGGCAGGCGTCGAGGCGGTCCGGCCGGGCGTCGCGTGTCAGGAGATCGATCGGGCGGCCCGGAAGGTGATCACGGACGCGGGCTACGGCGAGCGCTTCATCCATCGCACCGGCCACGGCATCGGCACCACGACCCACGAACCGCCGTACATGATCGAGGGTGAGGAGCAGGCGCTGGTGCCCGGGATGTGCTTCTCCGTCGAGCCGGGCATCTACCTGACCGGGAAGTTCGGGGTCCGGATCGAGGACATCGTGACCGTCACAGGGGCCGGCGGTCGTCGGCTCAACAACACCGAGCGCGACCTCCGCATCGTCCAGTAGGCCCGGCGCATCCAGGCCGGAGGGCAGGATGAGGTTTCCCCGGCACGTCATCCGCCGAGGATGAGGCTCGGGCATCTGATGCAGTTCCAGACTGTGACCGGTGGCCTACTTACTGGGGCCCGGGGGCGGAGGCTCTCATGCACGCACAGGCAATACATCGAGGAAGGTCATGAGCGCCGCGGACGTGCCGGCCGACGGCGCCGAAGCCGTTGCCGCCGGACGCACGCGCGCCGCCAGGACCCAGTGGATCTCGTGGGTGGCGCTGGCGATGATGACGACGAGTTCGGTCGCCAGCCTCCGGGCGGCGCCGACGATGGCGGTCTACGGACTGGCCTGCGTCTTCCTGTACCTGCTCCCGGCCGTCGTGTTCCTGCTGCCCACCTCGCTGGTTTCCGCGGAGTTGGCGTCGGGTTGGGACGGCGGGATCTACAAGTGGGTCTCGGAAGGCATCTCGAAGCCGATGGGCTTCCTGGCCGTCTGGTGCCAGTTCGCGATGACGATCTTCTACTATCCGAGCCTCCTGGGGTTCGTGGCGAGCACCCTGGCCTACGTGTTCAACCCCGAGCTGGCCACTAGTGGTGTGTGGACCGCGGCGGTCATCATCGTCGTCTACTGGTCCGGGGTCTGGGTCTCCTCGCGCGGCACCAAGGGCGTGGCCGGCCTGGCCAGCGGCGGCCTGATCATCGGGACGCTGATCCCGGGCGTCGTCCTGGTCACCCTCGGCATCGTCTTCCTTGGCCAAGGCAACACCTCGGCCGCACCCATGACCGCCGACAACATCTTCCCGGCCTGGGCCGGCCTGTCGAGTCTCGTGCTCATCGTCAACAACTTCTTGTCCTACTCAGGCATGGAGATGAACGCGGTCCACGTGTCCTCGCTGAGGAAGCCGGCCAAGGAGTTCCCGAAGTCGATCTTCCTGGCCATGGGCCTGGTGCTCGCGATCTTCATCCTCCCCGCCCTGGCGATCAGCTGGATCGTCCCCGCCGAAGAGCTCTCCCTCACCGCCGGCGTCATGCAGGCGTTCGACGCGGTCTTCGCGAACTTCGGCTGGCAATGGCTGACTCCGATCGTCGGGATCATGCTGGTCACAGCATCGCTGGCCGGAATGCTGACCTGGCTGGCCGGGCCTTCGAAGGGCCTGCTGCTGATCTCCCGGCAGGAGGGCTACCTCCCGCCGTACTTGCAGAAGCTCAACAAGAACGGCGTCCAGCAGAACATCCTGGTCGTCCAGGGCCTGCTCACCACAGTGATCGGCCTCGCGTACGCGTTGATCCCGGACGTGTCGAGCGCCTACTGGATCTTCTCGGTGATCACCACGCAGGTGTACCTGATCATGTACCTGCTGATGTTCGTGGCCGCGGTCCAGCTGCGCCGCAAGGATCCGGACCACGCTCGTGGCTACCGGGCGCCGATGCTCGTCGGGATGTGTGGCGTCGGCTTCGCCGCCTCGCTGGCAGCATTGCTGGTCGGATTCATCCCGCCCTCGCAGTTCGAGTCCGGCAACTCCGGCGTGTACCTGCTGATCGTCGCCGGCGGCGCCCTCGGTCTCGGCCTGCTCGTGCCTTTCCTGTTCTACCGGCTGCGCAAGCCCTCCTGGAAGCAGCCTGAGCCGGAGGCGGTGACTCCGTCATGACCACGCCTGCCGAGACCCAGCCCGCACGCGAACGCTCGTGGATCTACATCACCGCCTGTGTCATCCTCGGCGTCCTGCTCATCGTGGGACTGCTCACCTTCCGGTCCCAGAAGCAGAGCAACGAGGCCAACCAGAAAGCCGATCAACTGATCGCCGCGCTCGCGGCCGCCGGGGCCCGTACCCCCGATCGTGACCAGATCGTCCGCGTGCTCGGGAACGACGGAGGCGCGACCTGCGAGAACCCGAACAACGCGCTGGGCCGGGCGGTCCTGTTCACCCAGCTCACCAACGGTGCCGCAGGCCCGGGGGCCAGGCCGGTCATCGTCGACAGCCGGGCGCTCAAGGGCCAGCTGCTCATCATCCAGATCTACTGTCCCGATGAGCTGAAGGAGTTCCAGGAGTTCGTCGACGACCTCAAGACCGACGACGTGGCGAGCGACTGACATGGACGACCTGCGGCAGCGCATCGCGGACCTGATGCCGGCGGCACGCGACGAACTCGCCGAGCTCGTCGCGATGCGATCTGTGGCCGACCCCCGCCAGTACCCCGCCGCGGAGTGCGAGCGCACCGCCCAGTGGGTGCTGGAGAGGTTCGCGGACATCGGATTCAACGACGCCCATCTCGAAGAGACCGCGGACGGCAGCATGGCGGTGGTCGGATCCAGGAAGTGCTCCGACGCGGGGGCTCCCACCGTGCTGCTCTACGCCCACTACGACGTACAACCCCCGCTCGACGACGCCGCCTGGCGGACGCCTCCGTTCGAGCTGACCGAGGTCGACGGACGCTGGTACGGCCGCGGAGCGGCCGACTGCAAAGGCAACATCGTCATGCACCTCGCGGCCCTGCGGGCTCTCGGGGATGGGCTCCCGGTCGACCTGAGGCTGGTGGTCGAAGGTTCCGAGGAGCAGGGCACCGGCGGCCTCGAGGCCTTTGTCCCTGAGAACGCCGACCTCCTCCGTGCCGACGCGATCCTCGTCTGCGACACCGGCAACGCCGCGGTCGGCCACCCGGCCGCCACCGTGAGCCTGCGCGGCATGGTCAACGTCGTCGTCACCGTTGAGGCCCTCGCATCGGAGGTCCACTCCGGGATGTTCGGCGGGCCCGCCCCCGATGCCCTTGCCGCGCTGGTGGCGATGCTGTCCTCACTGCGTGACGCAGACGGGAACACCACGATCACCGGGTTGGACAACACCCGCGCCTGGTCGGGCGCGCCGTACCCGCCCGACCAGTTCACCACCGACGCCGGGGTCCTCGAGGGAGTCTCGCTGCTCGGGGACGGCAGTGTGTCCGACATGCTGTGGGCCCGGCCGGCAGTGACCATCCTGGGCATCGACTGCCCACCGGTCGTCGGCTCGGCTGCCGCCGTGGTCCCCAAGACCGCGGCGCGGCTGAACCTGCGCATCCCGCCCGGCATGTCACCCGGGGTTGCGCAGAAGGCCCTCATCGACCACCTGAAGGCCGCCGCCCCGTGGGGAGTGCACGTCACTGTGGACGTCGAGGCGACCGGTGCTCCGTTCGAGGCAGCCACAGACGGCCCGGCGTACCGGGCGATGGCCAAGGCGATGCAGGAGGCCTATGGCCAACCGATGACACGTCTCGGACAGGGCGGATCGATTCCCCTGTGCAATGTGTTCGGGGAGACCTACCCCGACGCTGAGCTCATCCTGATCGGGGTCGAGGAGCCCCTGGCCCTCATCCATGCCCCGAACGAGAGCGTGGACCCGACCGAGATCGAAGCCATGGCCCTGACCGAGGCCTTGTTCCTCCGGCACTACGCCTCGATGAGCAGCTGAGACGTCGGCGGCGACGTGACCGCGTTCGACGTCGTGGTCGGCGTCGCTCGGCTCGCCCTGGCGTGCAGTGCCGAGGGCGTCGAGTCGCTGGAGCGCTCCGTCTCGAAGGCTGCCTCGGCCTACGGCGTCGACGTCGACCTGGTGGTCCTTCCCGAGCAGATGCTCCTCACCGAGCGGTCGTCCGGGGAGGTCGGTCGGGCGGCGGTGGTGAGGGCGGCCCCAGGGATCTTCCGGCTCGACCAAGTCGCCGCCCTCAAACGATTTCTCGTCCAGGCGCAGCGACAGCCGGTGGACCCCGACGAGGCCTGCCGTCGCCTCGACGCGATTACGCAGTCGAGGCCCCGTTGGCCCGCGTGGGCGCGGGTACTCGGCGTCGCGCTGTTCGCAGCGGGGTTCGCCCCGAGTGTTGTGGCGACCTGGGGCGAGGCGGGCGCGGCCGCCGTCCTGGGTCTGGTCATGGGCGTGCTGGTCGTCTTCACCGCCGGGCGTCCTCTGGAGGCGCTGCTCCCGTTCTTCGGCGCCTTCATCGTGACCACACTGGGGCTCACCGTACTGTCGGGCCTCGCCGAGCGCACGGGCGTGACGCTCATGGTGCTGCCGGCACTGTTCATAGTGGTCCCCGGCGACACCCTGTCCGCGGCCGCCGGGGAACTCCTGGGTGGCCGCCTCACCGCGGGCACGGTCCGTCTCGTGTTCGGGTTCCTCACGCTCGGCCTGATCGTGATCGGCATCGTCGCGGCGACCGGGGTCACCGGCAACGGAGACGCTCTCGACGAGACGCTGCCCCCACCGGAGCTCTCCTTCGTCATCGTTCTGGCCGGATGGGTGGTGTTCTCCGTGGGCCTGGTGCTCGCGTTCAACGCCGAACCCGGAGTGCTCGTCTGGCTGGTGCCCGGCGTGATCGGTACGTTCCTCCTCCAGCAAGGGGTCACCCGCCTCGCCGGCGCGGTCATCGGCACGCTCGTGGCCGGTGCCGTGCTCGGTGCCTGTGGCAACCTGATGGGCGCCCACCCCCAACGGCCCCCGCGCCTCATCCTGTTGCTGGGCGGGTTCTTCGTCCTCACCGTGGGCGGGGTCGGCGTCCGGGGCGCGACCGCGCTTCTCGGCGGGGACATCGTGTCGGGACTGCAGAACCTGGCGGACTTCGCCCTCCAGGTCCCGACCGTCGCGCTGGCGATCGCTGCCGGGGTCATCCTCAGCGACCATTGGCAACGACACAACCGACCCGCGGTGGCCTCCAACGCGTGAACCTACCTGTTCTTGTCGCCGTGGCGCCGGAACGGACCGACCATCCGAGGGCCCGCGAGCCGGGTCTCCAGTCGGCGCGCCTCACGCTTGAGCGGCCGCACGAGGTACTGACCGAGGATCACGCCCGCCGCGAGCGCGAGCGCGGTGGCGAGCGCGGAGGCCAACTGGAGGACGCCGTCCTTGCCCTCGGCAAGGAGGGCGAGTCCCCGGTAGATGTCCAGTCCCGGCAGGAGCGGCACGATCGCGGGAACCACGACGACGAGCGCCGGGACCCGGAAGCGATCTACAACGAGGTAGCAAACCGCGCCGATCGTGACGGCAGCGACAGCCGAACCCCAGGTCCGGCCGAGCTCGGAACTGTCAACGGCGAGCAGGACCCCCTGTCCGAGCGCGGCGACCAGGGCCACCGCTATCAGGGAGCGCGGCGGTGCGTACGACGCGAACGCGAAAGCCGCCGCGGCCAGGGCAGCGCCGAACACGGTAACTCCGGCCTCCGCCAGGCCGGCCGCACCGGGCGTGAAGGTGGTCAGGCCAACCCCGAGCATGTCGCCGACGGTGAGCCCGGCACCCACTCCGGCGATGATGCCCGCCGTGTTCAACACGCCTCCGATCAACCGAGCACTGGCCGTGACTGGGAAGCCGGTCAGGGCGTCCTGGGTGGCACCCATGATGCCGACTCCCGCCAGGAGCATCACGATCCCGGCGGTGACGACGCGGGACGGGTTCACTTCGAGATCCATGGCCGAGGCACCGACCGCGATGAGCGTGGCAACGAAGCCGCCCGCCGCATGCTGGTAGAACGCCGGGATGCGGCGCAGGGGCAACAACAACTGGGTCCCGTCGATCGCGCAGGCCGTCAGGAACGCGAGCAGGCATACGACCGGGCTGCCGCCCAGGGTGAGCGCGATACCGGTTCCCATCACACCCCAGCCGATGGTCACCGCCCAACGGCGTCGGTGGTGCCCGGTGGACACTATCCGGGCGACCCGGTCCCGAGCCTCGCCCTGAGTGACCTCGCCGGCGACGAGGCGGTTGACCGTCTCGTCGACCTCGATCAGGTTCGCGTAATCGACCGGGCGCCAGGACACCCGGCGAACCTGTATGGCGGCGGGCACGTCACGGGTCGGTTGGTGGCGCAGGGTCAGGTCCACGAACGTCACGTCCGCGCTCACGTGGTGCACCTCGCAAGCCTCGGTCACCGCCAGCATGGCGGCCGTCACATCGGCCGCGCCGGCCCCGGACGACAGGAGGACCTCGCCGATCCGCAGCGCCAGATCGAGCGCTTCGTAGACCTCTCGTCGCTCCGTCATGTCCCAGTCCGATCACGGCATCCCGAGTCACGCCACGCACGCTGGGCGCAGGACGGACGACAGCTGTCAGGTAGCCATCGTCGGAGCCTCGGGCCCCTGCGTCATCGTCCGGCACGAGTGATTGCGTCCGCGCAGACCCGGCCCTCAGTCAGGCTGTCGCGTGCCCCTAGATGCTCTACATCACAGTCGACGAGGCCGCAGACGGCTTCAGGAGGCTAGGACCAGTGGGGCGGGGGGATCAGGCGTGGCGGGAGCGTCGTACGGGCGTCGCCGCGTGTCGCGTTGATCTGCATCTGGGTCAGGAAGATGCTCCGTGCGAGGTAGGCGCCGCGTAGGTCGGTGTCCCGGAGGTCGGCACCGATCAGGTCGGCGGCTGTGAGATCGGCGCGACGCAGGTCGGCGCCACTCAGGTAGGCGCTGCGCAGGTCCGCGCCACGAAGGTCGGCGCCGCGCAGGTCCGCGCCGATAAGGTCGGCTCCGCGGTGGTTCATCGGTGTGTGTGAGACGCGTCCACGGACGAGCTCGCTGGTCCGCAGCAGCAGGTCGTTGATCCGTGAGCGGTGCGCAGACACATCGAGGTCTGCAAGCGATTCCGGGCTGCCGAGCGCTAGCCGTTCGGTGTCGTCGAGCGCACGCCTGAGTGCACCGCGGAGGGGAGGTGCTAGGACCAGGGCCTCGGTCAGGTACCAGAGCAGCTCATGCAGCAGCCGCACTACCGCGAACACCTCGAACATCTGCGCGCCCGAGTCCGCCGCCTGCCGCCAGTCACGGCCGCCGAAGGTCACCTGAGTGACCTTCTGGCCGGCGCCGAAGCAGTCGTACACGGTGCAGCCGGGGAAGCCACCGTCCCGCAGCCGCGCGTGGATGCCACAGCGGAAGTCGTGCTTCAGGTTCGGGCACGGTTCACCGGCCGGCTTGTCGATGGCGAAGTCGGCGGACGCGGTCAGCGCGAGCGCCACGCAGCACAGCCCGGCGCACTGCGCGCAGTCGGCGCGCAGGTCCGGGCGTCGTACGGGCTGGTTGGTCGCGGCCATCTCCCTGTCGAGGCTAGGGCGTGCTGCCGCAGATCGCATCAGCTGGGCCGGGCGCGTCGTCACGTCTGAGCAGCTGCATCACCTCTCGCGCACACGAAGCGGCCGTTGGATGCCCGGAGTCGATGGCGAGTTGGTAAGCCTGCTCCGCCCCGGCGATCCCATGCTCGCTTGACTTCATCAGGCAGCCCCCGCTCTCCGGCGCGACGCGCCATTATTCCTACGGTACAGAACACTGCAAAATAGACGACCGTGCGAACACGTTGCCGCTGGCAACTCAAGGACATTGGACTGAATCAATTGGATGATGTGCGATCCCAATCGGACTGCGCTGATCATGCCGGAACGAAATGCACGAGTCTGACTACACACCGGCAAGACGACGGCGGGCCTACGTACCGGGTGACCTGGCCGCTCAGGCCTGGGAGCCGGCCGGGTCGTTCGGGTGCTCGGCGAGAGGCGTCGTATCCGTCGTCATCCACTGGTCCATCGGCAGTGACTTGAGCAGCACCTGGAGCTGGTCCCCGTCATCGGCGCGCCACAGGCCGAGCGCCCGCCAACTGTCCGCCGTCGGCGGCAGCATCCACAGCCGGACGAGGTGTCCCTGGTCGGCGAGGTCGCGCGTCCGCTCGGCCTCGCGGGCCTGGAGCTCGGCGACCTCCTGCTCACTCGCGCCGTCGGGCACCGTGACCTCGAACGTCGTCAGGAACTCCTTGGCAGGTGCTTCGTAGGTCAAGCCGGGGTCGTTGGGATGGGCCGCCAGCGAACCCACGTGGTCGGAGCGCCAAACGCGCAACGGCATCGAGGCGAGGACAGCCTCCAGCTCCACCTCATCGGCGGCGGTGAACAGGCCGAGCGTGCGCCACTCCCCCGGCTGCAGAGGAGGACGCCACAGACGCAGCAGATGCCCCTGGCCGGCGAGCTCACTGGAACGTACGGCCTCACGACGACGAACCTCCCGAACCACCTCGTCCGCCGTTCCGTCCGGAACCTGCGTCGTCATCGTGACCAGATACTCCATCTGCGAACCTCCTGAGCTGCGGCACCGTCACGGTCAGTGTGAACCGGCATCACGTCCGAGACCACGACCGATCGGCTCTCTGCTGAGAGCCGCAGCCTCCCACCGCAGGCAGGTGGTTTGGCCGGCCGATCGGAGTAGCGGTGATGTCAGGCGTCGACCATGGGTGTGTCGGCGGAGACTGTGGTGAACGGTAGTGCGGCGACGCCGATGGCGAGCAGGGCGATGATCGCCATCTGCACGAGTTCGACGGTCGCGAAGGCGTGGGCCGTGTTGTGCTCTGCCCGGGCGAGATAGACGGTACCGAGGGTGGCGACGCCGAGCGCCAGGCCGCTTTGCTGCAGCGTGATCAGTACGCCGCTTCCGACGCCACCGAGATGGGTCGGGACATCGGCGAGCACGCTGCGGAACAGTCCGGCGAACAGCATCGACTGGCCGGCGCCGGCCAGGGCGAGTGGCAGGGCCATGGCCCAGAGACTGACGTGCGGCCAGCCGCGGACGACGACGACCACGAGTGCGGCGAGGCCGGCGAGCTGGATGATCGCGCCGATCGACAACGCGGCCCGGCCGAAGCGGCCGATCAACCTCGGTGCGAACACCGAGCCGAGGAAGAACAGCACCGCCATGGGCAGGATCGCCAGCCCCCCGTGCAATGCGTCGGCGTGCAGACCATCCTGGATGGTCAGGGCGAACACGAACATGAACGCGCCGAAGCCGATGCTGAAGGCAAACAGCATCGCAAGGCCGCGAGACATCGACGGCAGCCGTAGCAGGGATGGCGGCAGCAGCGGGATCTCGCCACGGCGCTCGGCGTGCTGCTCGACGACGAATGTGATGGCGCCGAGCACGACCGCCAGAGCGATCATCGCCCAGGTCCACCAGGGCCAGCCCAGCGAGTGACCTTCGGTGAGCGGGACGAGCAGAGCGGTCAGCGTCGCGGCGAAGAGCACGGTGCCGGGCAGATCGATACCGACGGGGTGATCCGAGCGGGTGTGAGGCACGATCCAGACCGCCACCACCAGCACGACCAGGCCGATAGGCACATTGACCAAGAAGATCGGACGCCATGAGGTGCCCGCGATGTCTGCGCTGACCAGCAGGCCGCCGACCAGTTGGCCGACCACGGCGGCGATGCCGGACGTCGCGCCGTACAGGGCGAGAGCACGCGCCTTGCGCTGGGGCTCGAGAGTGTGGTGGAAGGTCGCCAGCACCTGCGGAATGAGCAGCGCCGCGGTCGCACCTTGGACGATGCGGGCGGCGATCAGGACACCGACCGTCGGCGCGAACCCGCAGAGCGCTGATGCAACCACGAACCCGACGAGCGCACCAAGGAACACCTGACGGCGACCGAGGCGGTCACCCAGCCGGCCGCCGAGTACCAGGAGGGCGGCGTACGCGACGCCGTACCCAGCGATCACCAACTCCAGTTCGGACGCCGAGGCGTGCAGTGAGGTGTTGATGCTCGGCAACGCGACGTTGGTGATGAAGAAGTCCATGATCGGCAAGAACGCGCCGGCGAGCAGCAAGAACACACCGACCGGGTGCAGCCCACCGGACAGCGCCACCGCACGCGGTGACGTCGCGCCGGCCCGCCGGGGTGGAAGAGTGACGGCCACATCGACTCCAATTGATTATGTCTCGATAACTATTACGACAAGATCAGTATGTGCGCATAACTATGTGACGACAACCATCTATCCTGGAGATGTGACCAAGAACCCATCGCGGGCTGCGCGCCGCTCCCGCAGACCAGGCGCCGACGAGCGCTGGGCCGACCTCGCCGATCTGGCGCTGATCATCAGCCGCGAGATCCAGTACCGCGGCTACACCGACGATCAGACTGTCTCCCTGACCCAGTCGGAGGGCATCGTGATGCGGTACCTGCTCCAGGGCGAGGCCGCCGCCCCCAGCCAGATCGCCGCCGCCACCGGACTCCAGCGCACGAATCTGTCCACCACACTGCGCGGTCTCGAACGGAAGAGCCTCATCCAGCGGCAGGCCAACCCTGACGACGGCCGCGGCGTCACCGTCAGCCCCACCGAACACGGACGCAACAACTCCGCCCTCGCAAGACACGAGTGGGCGACCGCCGTCGGCGCGGCAGCCGACCACAACACCACCCACCTCGACGCGACCCTCACCCTCCTCACCGCTGTCAAGGACGGCCTCACGAGGACACGGCCATCAACGCCGTCCGCGCATCCACCGGCGTAGTCTCCGACACCGCACGACCGCCACTTCTTGTGGGACAGCAACGCTCCTGGTTGCTATTGGCCACTACGAGTCGTGCTGACACGCCGAGATCGCGGCCTGCCAGCGAGTTGGCGCGTTCGAGCGGGCGGATGTGTGTGAGGGGTGGCAGTGGAGCGCATCGCCATTCAGACTCGAAGCAATGGGCTGGTCACTAAGAGCGCCGACACCAACGGTTCAGGGCCAGCATGGGAGATCGGATGACGCAGCAACCATCGGCCAGAACCCCGCCACCGCTCGACGGCGTCGACACCACGGGCAGCCCGCATGCGCAATTCCTCTCGACCGAGCACTGGAGCTTGCTTGCCACGCGCAGCATGACGTGGAACGAGATCTTCAGCCGGACCGGCACCTATCTGACCGTCCTCTCGGCCACCGTCATCGCACTCTCACTGGTGGCGAACGCGTCCGGCTTCGGGCAGAGCTTCCGGACGTTCGCACTGCTGGTGCTCCCCGTTGTCCTCCTTGTCGGCGTAGGCACGTACTTCCGCCTGATCGAGGCGGATATCGAGGACGCCTGGCTGGTGATCGGCATGAACCGGCTACGGCACGCCTACCTCGAGCTCGCACCGGAGCTGGAGCCGTACTTCGTCGCCAGTCACCACGATGACGCGCCCGGGATGTTGAAGACCTACAGCTTTCGCAGCCGGGTCGGCCTGACTCACTGGCTTTCGGGATCTCCCGTCATCGTGGGCATCATCGACGCCGTCGTCACCGGCGTGCTGGCCGCGGTGATCTGCGACGCCGCCGACGCTGGAGCCACGCTTCGCACGATCATCGGCGTCCTCGCCGCCGTGGCGACCGTGATCCTGCTCGCCATCCTCGGCTACCGAAAGGTCCGCGAGGTAACCCGCAACTATCAGCCGCGTTTCCCCAGCTGACAACCCGGCCGACGTGGTCCCTCGGCGACGGGGGTGAAGGTCCGGCCTGTCACTGGCCGGCCAGGGTCGAGACGGCCGCGGCGACCTCCGCCGGGAAGTCCTCCTGGAGGAAGTGCTTGCCAGGAACCGTCGGAACGTCGTCGAGCCGGGCCGCGAGGCGAGCCTGTACGCCGTACGTCCGCAGCGGCAACGCCGTGTCCTTGCTGCCCCACAACAGTCCCACCGGACGGACGCCGGAGCCGAGTACGGCCTCATATCGCCGCCGCTTCTCGACGGTTCGCTCGAACGAGCGCATGATCCGCAGGAAGGCCAGGCCGTTGTCCTCCCTCAGAAGCAGACGCAGGTGCGCGTCGACGTCCGCGGTCGGCACATCAGGACCGAAACCGATCGTCCGCATCAACGTGCGAAACACCACCGGCGCTCGTGCAGTCGTCAGCCACGCACGCCCGAGAACGTGGTGGGCGAACGGCTCCATCATCCACGGCCGGCGAAAGGTGTCGACGGCAACGATCGTGTTCAGCAGCAGGATGGAGCGCACCCGGTCAGGCGCGGCCGCCGCGATCTCGAAACCGACCGGCCCGCCGATGTCATGCACCACGAGGTGCACCCGATCCAACCCCAACGCGTCGAGCGCAGAAACCGCCCACCTGCCAAGCCCGGTCCAGGAGTAGTCGAAGTCAAGCGGTCGCGCCGCCAACCCCAGACCGGGCAGGTCGAAGGCGATCCCGCGCAGCCCACGCTGCGCCAGCTCAGGCAATACTGCGCGGTACACGAACGAAGAGGCCGGTACGCCGTGCAGGCAGACGACCGGTTCAGCGTCCGACGCCCCGTGATCGAGGACGAAGCTCCGTACGCCGTCGGCCGTGAACTCCCGGCCGGCGGCCCGATGAGCAGCCAGAACCTCATCAACCGTCACAACCTCACTCTCCCACCGGTCAGACCAGGCTGCGTCGCCGGCCATCCCCGCCGGCATCAGGCGGTGGAGGCCACCGGCCTTCGCCTGGACCACGCGGTCGCCGCGGACGGTCCGGCCGGTCCACCGGTAGCCCAGCAGCACGCCACGCCTCGAATCCGCCGATGACGTCAGTGCTACGAAGCAGGCCGAGCCGGCGGAGGGACTGGGCGGCGAGGCTCGAGGCGTACCCGCCCTCGCACAAGATGATCCAGCGGATCGACGCGTCGACGGCCTCAGGGATCCGAGCGTCGCTGCTCGGATCCAGGCGCCACTCCAGATGGTTGCGTTCGATCACGATCGCGACGGGCACCTCACCAGCCGCCCGCCGCTGGTATTCAGGTCGGATGTCGACGATGTACGTGCCGGTCACGCCGATCGCTTCCAGCGCTTCGGCCGGTTCGAGCCGCGTCAGGTCGGCCCAGGCCGTGGCCAGGGTCTCCTCGATGCCCATCGCTCCCCCGTCTGCGCGGGCTCAACTGTGGAAGACGCCGTTCCGCTCCCTCCAGACCTCGGCGGCGACGGTCTTCTGTCCGTGGGTGTCCGACGTGTAGCTGAACCCGTCGTCGCTGTCGACGTGGAACCAGACGGAGGCGGGGCCTCTGACCACCGTTCCGCCGAAGTCGTTCGCATCGTCGTCGACCCGCTCGAGCTTGCCGCCGCCGTGCCACCTCACCTTCATGGTCAGGGTGCCGATCGCCACTGGTGGCTTGCGTTCCAGTGCGCTGATGGTGTCGTGGAAGTCCGGCAGGATGACGTCAGCGACGACGAACGACGCACGCCCGCGTGCGGGGTCGGCCGACACGTTGTCCGGGTGCAGCCGGTTGGTCCAGAACAACCCGGCTGCGGAGATCCCCGGGTTGAAGTCGCGAGTCTGTGTCTCGAAGGTGGGGTCGACCGACCCCTCGAAGACGTCGACTCAATAGAAGCCGAAGGTTCCGACGTTGCGCTTGCCGTCGAGGCCGATGAACGTGCCGTCCATGAACCGTACGTCGACCTCGAAGGCGTGGGCGGAATTGGCACCGGTTCCTCGCCCGTCGATGATCGTGGCACCGACGACTCCCTTGAAGTCGGTGATGGTGCTGGGCTCGCCCTGACCCACGAGGACCACGTGGAAGACCTCGCCGCCCGGTGTGAGCTGGAAGCCCCCGGGGATCGGTCGTGCCGCCGCGGTCGACAGCTGTCGGTGACGCTCCTGACCCGCAGATGCGGTAGGTGCCGTCAGCAAACCGCCGCCGACGGCGGCTCCGCTGAACCCGGCCGCTCCGAACAGGAGATCGCGTCGGCCGAACCCGTGGCGATGCCGCGGCGTCCGGTCCATCGTGGCGGTTCGCACCGCAGCGCTCCTCGGTAACATTCCGGCCACCCCCTCCGGTCGCTCGCTCCCGACGATACTCGCGTTCGCGGCGCTTGCGACCGGTGATCCACCAAGGTTTTTCGGGGCGCGGCGGCTCAACCACGCACGATGACGTCGTACTCGGTGCGCTCGACGAGCCGACCGATGATCGGGCTCCCGGGCACCTCCCCGGCGACCAGGAGCCCGCCGGACGTCTGCGCGTCGGCGAGCAGTAGCCGCTCGATCTCGGCGAGTGATCCGAAGTCGGTGTGGGGTTCGACCCACGCGAGGTTGCGGCGGGTGCCGCCGCTGACGTATCCGGAGGCCGCCGACTCGCGAGCTCCGTCCAGGTACGGTACGGCGGGCGCGTCGACGACCGCCGTGACACCGCTCGCCCGGGCGAGCTTGACAAGGTGGCCCAACAGCCCGAAACCGGTGACATCGGTCGCGCAGCGCGCGCCGGCCTCGAGCGCTGCCTGCGACGCGACGAGGTTCAGTGCAACCATCGCCTCGATCGCGTGCGGGAACACCTCACCTGTCCGTTTGTGGCGGTTGTTCAGCACACCCAATCCCAGCGGCTTGGTCAACGACAGCGGGGTCCCCGGCACCCCCGCATCGTTGCGTAACAAGCGATCCGGATCCGCCACACCGGTGACCGCCATCCCGTACTTGGGCTCCGGATCGTCGATACTGTGCCCGCCGCCGACATGACAGTGGGCATCGCGCGCGACCGCGAGACCGCCGCGGAGCACCTCCTTGGCGAGCTCGAACGGCAGGACGTCCCGCGGCCACCCCAGCAGGTTCACCGCGACGAGCGGCCGCCCGCCCATCGCGTACACGTCCGAGAGCGCGTTCGCGGCGGCGATGCGCCCCCAGTCATAGGGGTCGTCCACCACCGGGGTGAAGAAGTCCGCGGTCACGACGATGGCGAGGTCACCGGCCAGCCGTACGACCGCGCCGTCGTCGCCGGTGCCGAGCCCGACCAGCAGATCGTCGCTCAGCGGCTCGCCAAGTAGGTCGGCCAGTACGGCCTCCAACTCGCCGGGAGGAATCTTGCATGCGCAGCCACCACCGTGGGCGTACTGCGTCAGCCGGAAGATCCCTGTATCGGTAGTCATGGCAGCCACCCCCTGGTCGGCCTGGTCCGGTCTTCAGGCTAAGCCTCGAAACGTGGATCGCGACCACCGCTCGGTGGCCGGATGCCGGCGCTGCGAGATCTGTTCCGCGCCCGACAGCGGTCCGTATGCTGCGGGTGGAGGCGTCTGGGTGCCTGGTGGCCCTCGCGGTCTTCAAAACCGTTCGGAACCGAGGATCTCGGTTCGGCGGGTTCGATTCCCGTCCGCCTCCGCTGACTGTCCGCCGAACCGATGACGGCGACGGACACGCGCCGTACTGTCGTGGAATGGGGGACCCACGACGCTTGATCCCGCGCGTCGACGGGCTGCTGGCGGACCCCCGACTGGCCGAGGCGCAGGTCCGGCTGGGACGGGAACTGGTCCGGCAGGTGATCGCCGACGTCCAGAATCGAGCGCGCCGCGGCGAGATCGCGCCCGAGCAGGTGCACGACGCCGTCCTGTCCGCGTTGCCGCAGCGCGCCAGCGTACTGCGCCCGATCGTGAACGCGACCGGCGTACTGCTGCACACCAACCTCGGGCGTGCAGCGCTGTCAGTCGGTGCCGTCGAAGCGGTTGTCGCGGCAGCAGGGTCCGTCGACGTCGAGTTCGATGTCGACACCGGGCGCCGGGCTCGCCGCGGCAGACAGGTTCTCGATGCGCTCATGACGGCCGTGCCGGCGGCCGAATCCGTGCACGTGGTGAACAACAACGCGGCCGCGTTGGCACTCGCCGCGACATCACTCGCGGCGGGCCGGGAGATCGTGCTCAGCCGGGGCGAGATGGTGGAGATCGGCGACGGGTTCCGCATCCCGGATCTGCTCACGTCCACTGGAGCGCGCCTCCGCGAGGTTGGCACCACCAACCGCACCACTTTGCGCGACTACGCGGAAGCCGTCGGACCACAGACCGGATTCGTCCTGAAGGTGCACCCCTCCAACTTCGTCGTCACTGGCTTCACGGCCCAGGTCCCGGTGCGCGAACTCGCCACGCTGGACGCAACTGTGGTGGTCGACATCGGCTCAGGTCTGCTCGCTCCGGACCCTTCGCTGCCCGACGAGCCGGACGCGGCGAGCGCGCTTGCGGACGGGGCCGCGCTGGTGACCGCCAGCGGGGACAAGCTCCTCGGGGGACCGCAATGCGGCCTTTTGCTCGGTCTGCGGGCGTACATCGAGCAGTTGCGTCGCCATCCGCTCGCCCGGGCCCTGCGCGTCGACAAGCTCACACTCGCCGCGTTGGAAGCCACACTGCGAGGTCCACCTGCACCGATCGCGCGGATGCTGCACGCCGGTCCTGATGAGCTACGGGCCCGCGCCGAGTCCCTGCAGGCGGGTCTCGCACCACTCGGCGTCGACGTGCGGGCGGTGCCGAGCCAAGCCACCATCGGAGGTGGCGGCGCACCTGGACTGGTGCTGCCGAGTTCGGCGCTGAGCCTGCCGGTCGCGTTCGCGAACGTGCTCCGCGAACACGACCCCTGCATCGTCGGCCGCGTCCACGCCGGGCGGCTGCTACTCGATCTCCGCAGTGTCCCACCCGAGCAGGATCCGGTCCTTCACGACGCGATCGCGCTGGCCGCGCCGGCATGACATGCACGTCATCGCGACCGCCGGACACGTCGACCACGGCAAGTCCACCCTGGTCCACCTGCTGACCGGGATGGAGCCGGACCGCTGGGCCGAGGAGCGCAGGCGCGGCATGACCATCGACCTCGGTTTCGCCTGGGCCACCCTTGCCGGGGGCGCGACGATCGCGTTCGTCGACGTACCCGGTCACGAGCGCTTCCTCGACAACATGCTCGCAGGAATCGGTCCGGCTCCGGCCGTCATGTTCGTCGTCGCCGCTGACGAGGGCTGGAAGGCGCAGTCAGCCGAGCACCTCACCGCGCTGGACGCGCTCGGCGTCCGTCACGGAGTCCTCGTCATCAGCCGCTGTGACCTCGCCGCGCCGGAACCGGCGCTGGCCGCAGCGCGTCAAGAGCTGGCATCGACATCGCTGGAGGGAATCGAGTCGATCGCCGTGAGTGCAGCGACCGGTGCCGGCATCGACGACCTTCGCGCCGCGTTGTCGCGGCTGGTCGCGGCCCTCCCGCCGCCGCAGGTAGCGCGACCGGTGCGCCTCTGGGTCGACCGGGCGTTCACAATCCACGGCGCCGGCACGGTGGTGACCGGCACCCTTGCCGCGGGAACGCTCGCGGCGGGCGACCGCCTCGCAATAGCGCCCGGCGCGCACATCGCGCGCGTTCGCGGCCTGGAGTCGCTCAAGACTCCGGTGCCCGAGGCACGCGCCGTGGCCAGGGTCGCGGTCAACCTGCGACATGTACCAGTCAACGCGGTACGGCGAGGCAGCGCCCTGCTGACCCCCGATGCATGGGAGACGACGAATCTGATTGACGTCCGGGCCGCCGCGCAACTGCCACCACAGGTACTTGTCCATATCGGGTCGGCGGCTGTCGCTGCCCGGGTACGTCCCTTCGGCACGGACGTCGACCGACTGACTCTCGCGTCGCCACTGCCACTGTGGATCGGGGACCGGCTGCTGCTCCGCGACCCTGGGAGCCGGCGGATTGTCGGTGCCACCGTGCTCGACGTTCGACCACCCGAACTCCGTCGCCGCGGCGACGGAGCGCTGCGTCGTGCCGAGCTGGACTTGATGACCGGCCGGCCGGACCCGGAGTCCGAACTGCGTCGCCGACGCGTCGTGAGGGTTGCCGACCTGCGCCGGATGGGCTGTCCACCCCCATCGGGCGTCGCGCCGCTCGCCGGTGGCTGGCTGATCCACCCTGAGTACCGCGATGCCCTGCGGGCGCAGCTCGCCACCGAGATCGATTCCTATGCCGCCCTCCACCCACTGGAGCCCGGATTGCCGGAGGAGGACGCTCGCCAGCGACTCGGCTTGCCGGACCGTCGTCTCCTCGAGGCGGTGGTGAGCGCACCCATCGTCGCCGCGGACGGGCGGGTGCTGAAGGCAACGACCCGGGACAGTCTGCCCGCGGATGTGGCGTCGTCCGTCGAGGCGATCCTTGCCGAGCTGTCCGCGAGCCCGTTCGCCGCAGCCGACGCCTCCCGGCTCGCAGCCCTCGGCCTGACCCCGGCCAAGCTCGCGGCCGCAGTCCGAGTCGGATCGCTGCTGCGGGTCGCCGACGGTGTCTACCTCGCCCCGGACGCCCCAAGCCTCGCCGTACAGCGGCTGGCTGAGCTGCCGCAGCCATTCACCGTCAGCGACGCACGACGTGCACTCGCCACCAGCCGTCGCGTGGCCGTACCCCTACTCGAACTGCTCGACCGGGCTGATCTCACCCGTCGCGTCGACGACCTCCACCGCCGCGTCGCCGGCGAGCCTCAACCACCGCGACCTCTACCCGAGAGCATCTGACGCCAAAGTCGGCGCCTGCCCACCTGGCCATACGTCCTGCCGTAGCCGATCTCAGCCGTCCGCACCGGCATCGGGCCAGCCGGGGAAGGTGATTGCGGGCCCGCTCCCCCTGCCCCCTCCGGAGAGGGACGGGCCCGCAATCAGACGGTGGGTGGCGGGGATCACGCCACACTGGATCGATGCAAACGACGACGGCGCAGTTCGCGCAGAATCGATCGCTTGCTTCGGATCAAGGCAGTGAGCCGATCCGGATCGGCGGTGCACCGAGCCGCGCGCAACTCGGCCTCGACGGCGTGAAGAGTGGCGATCAGTTCGCGAACGGTACTGGTGTCATGATCGCGCATGGAGCCTCGCCAGGTCGAAAGATCGGCGCCCGGTTGTCTGAGGCTGAACCACTATGACCGCTGTAAGCGCTTCGATCAACCCCCAGTTCGAACAACTCGCCAGCACTGGACTGGGCGGCCGAGCGGTGGTACTCCGGAATGGTCAAGGAAGCCTCGTGACCGATCGCCGCAAGTTGTGGAGTGTCGGGCCGGCACCGCAGGACAGCCAGTCCGGGCCGGACCAGCTGGCCCATGCGCTGAGCGAACTGGCCCGGGACCTGCACCGCGCCGATGACCCCGACGACGTACTGCGGGAGGTCGTGCAGGCGGCGATGGACCTCGTACCTGGAGCACAGGCAGGCTCCGTGACCGCCCTCGTCGGCGGGAAACGCGCAGTACACAAGGCGGAGTCGGGCCCGCTGCCGGCGCGTGTCGACGCCGTCATGTCCGAACTCGACGAAGGTCCCTGCCTGGACGCCCTGCTGGGCCGTCGGATCGTCCGGGTCGACGACATGCGCCGCGAGCTGCGCTGGCCGCGGTTCGCTCCGCGCGCCGCCGGGCTGGGTGCACTGAGCATGCTGGCATTCCCGATGTTCGTGAAGGATGACAGCCTTTGTGCGCTCAACTTGTACGCCGACGAGGCTGATGCATTCACCGACGAGTCCGAACACGTCGGCAGGTTGCTCGCCGCCCACGCGGCCGTCGCCTACTCGGGAGCGCAGCGGGCAGAGAACCTGCTCGCCGCCATCGAGACCCGAGACCTGATCGGCCAGGCGGTCGGCCTCTTGATGGAGCGCTACTCGATCACCGCCAACCGCTCTTTCGACACGCTGGTCCGCTTCAGCCGCCAGACCAACCGCAAACTCCGCGACGTCGCCGCCGAACTCATCCGCGACGCAGAAGCCGGCGCTCACACCTAGCCCGCTCAGCGTCCCTACACTATTCAGCGGCAGCCCGACCCAACGCTTGATGGAACGCTCGGGGGTGGACCGGCTGTGCTGCGGCTTGGTCAGGGGAGAGTTCGCCGCTGGTCACGGCGAGGACGAGCTGGGCCACCGTGCCCACCTGCTCGGTGAATGACTCGACGAATAATCGGTCGGTGAGGTCACCGTGACCCGGAACGACCGGGCCATCGACAAGTCCGATGACCCGCCGCATGGTCCGCGGCCATTCCAGCGGGTAGCCATCGCGGTACCCGGGTGGTCCGTTCTCCTTCACCAGATCACCCACGAAGACGACTGAACAATCAGGGATCTCGACGACCAGATCGCCATTCGTGTGCCCCCTGCCCAGGTGGTGGAGACGGATCTCCCGACCACCGACCGAGACCACCAACTCGTCGTCGACCAAGTGATCGGGTGGCGTTATCCGCACTGCGCGAAGTGCTGCCTCCATGGCATTGAACGGCTCGGACGTCATCAACCGTTGCCTCATCGACTCGGCCGTCGCTGCCATGAAACCGGATGGCCCCAGATGGGTACATCGCCGAACTCGGCGTTCCCGAAGACGTGATCCCAGTGACCGTGTGTGCTGATCACTCCGACAATCGGCTCGTCCGACAGGCGGCGGATGTCGGCGATCAATTCCTCGGCGTACCTCGGTCGCCCGGGTGTCGACCACCAGCAAACCAGCTCCGCTACCGATGAGCCCTGCCGTAGACGTCAGGGTGTGCTGTTCTGTGGGGCCGGAGGTCCGGTGTGTTGAGGGGCCCAGTTGGACAGGAATCGCAGGGCCTCGGCGGCCGGGCTGTCGGGTTCGGCTGTGTAGGTGATGATCACCAGTCCGTCGCCGGTCAGTTCCATGGCTTCGCCGGTGAGTTCGAGGTCCCCGACGAGCGAGTTGTGGAGCCGCTTGACGGCGGTGCGATGGTACTTGACGTTGTGACGCGCCCACCGGGTCCGGAACTCCTCGCTTCTGGTGGCGAGTTCGCCGACGAGGTCGGTGAGGCTCTTGTCGTGAGGGTTGCGGCCTGCCTCGGCGCGGAGTGCGGCCACGGCGTCATCGGCGACGGTCTCCCAGTCCAGGAAGAAGCCTGGCGCGCGGTGGTCGAAGAACAGGAACTTGGCGACGTTCAACGGCAGCCGAACGCGGTCGAGGATCCCGTCGTACAGGACGAAGGCGAGGTCGTTGGCGGCGAGGATGTCGGTACGGGCGTTGCGGACGTACGCCGGCGTGGTGAGCGACTCGAGGATCCGAAGGACGCCTGGGCGCACCTTCGAGACCGCCGTACGCCGGGATCCACGGACCGGACCGGTGGAAGCCCGGGCGAGATCGAACAGATGGGCGCGCTCGGCGTCGTCGAGGCGCAGCGCTCGCGCGAGCGCCTCGAGTACCTGTTCGGAGACGCCGGCAAGGTTCCCGCGTTCGAGCCGGGTGTAGTAGTCGGCGCTGACGCCCGCGAGCAGGGCGACCTCCTCGCGGCGCAGCCCGGTCACGCGGCGCTTGTCGCCGAAGGTCGGCAGACCGGCTTGTTCGGGTGTCACCTTCGCGCGTCGGCTGGTGAGGAACTCCTTCACGTCCTCCTTGATGCTCACGCCTTCCACCGTACGGGCGGGCCCGTTCGCGGTGGGAGGGTCTGCTGGTACCCGTTACACCGAGGACTCCCACCTGCGATGCAGACAGGTGTTGGCTGGCGACATGGATCAGACCGTCACGTTGAACAACGGCGTCACCATGCCCATCATCGGCTTCGGCGTCTTCCAGATCCCGGACGACCAGACCCAGGCCGCCGTCGAGGCCGCGCTCGAGGCCGGCTATCGCCACCTGGACACCGCGGCGTCCTACGGCAACGAGGAAGCCGTCGGCGCTGCCATCGCCGCCACCGGACTCCCCCGCGACGACCTGTTCGTCACCACCAAGCTGTGGATCCAGCACGCCCCGGCGGGCAGCGTCGAGGACGACACCGTGCGCGCCTTCGACGCCTCTCTGCGCCGGCTCGGCCTCGACCACCTGGACCTGTATCTGATCCACCAGCCACTCGGCGACTACTACAGCGAGTGGCGAGCCATGCAGCGCCTCCACGCCGACGGCAGGATCCGGGCGATCGGCGTCTCGAACTTCCATCCCGACCGGCTCGTCGACCTGATCGAGCACAACGAGATCACCCCCGCGGTCAACCAGATCGAGACCCACCCCTTCCACCAGCGCACCGCCGACCAGGAACTGATGCGCGAGCGCGGTGTCCAGCTCGAGTCCTGGGGCCCGTTCGCCGAAGGTCGCAACAACCTGTTCACCGACCCCGTCCTCAGCACCATCGCCGAGGCGCACGGCAGATCGGTCGCGCAGGTCGTACTGCGATGGCTCGTCCAGCGCGATGTCGTCGTGATCCCGAAGTCGGTTCGTCCCGACCGGATGGCCCAGAACCTCGACATCTTCGACTTCACCCTCACCGATGACCAGATGAAGCAGATCGCGACCCTGGACGCCGGCGACAGCCTCTTCTTCGACCACCGCGACCCGGCCATGGTCAGCGCCCTCGGCAGCCGCAGAATCGACTGACGCCCCATGCACCCACAGCGACGCAGTGGCTCCCGCGGCCTACCGCGCCGGCAGCTGTTCCGATTAGCTCTGGCCGGCACCGCCGGAGCAGCACTGGGGGCCTGCGGCCCAGGACCCGAGCCCACTGCTGAGAACCCGCGAGCCGACGAGGGAGGACTACCCACGGTGCAACCGTCGACCGCGCCCACCACAAGCACCCGAGCCAGAGTGCTGGTCGCCTACTTCTCCCGTCCTGGCGAGAACTACAACAACGGTGGCCGTATCTGGCTGAAGGTCGGCAATACCGAAGTCGTCGCGACGATGATCGCCAACCTCGTCCCATGCGACGTCTATCGAATCGAG
Organism: Kribbella sp. NPDC050281; assembly: GCF_040655855.1. Classification (NCBI taxonomy): domain Bacteria; kingdom Bacillati; phylum Actinomycetota; class Actinomycetes; order Propionibacteriales; family Kribbellaceae; genus Kribbella; species Kribbella sp. NPDC050281. The sequence continues at coordinate 27,467 of NZ_JBFAKS010000042.1, forward strand.
GCCGCCGAGCCCTATTCCGACAACTACGACGACACCGTCGCCCGCAACGTCCGCGAGCAGGACGCCGACGCACGCCCCGCAATCGCCAACCCGCTTCCGGCGATCGGCCAGTACGACGTCGTCCTCCTCGGCAGCCCGATCTGGAACGTCCGTGCGCCGATGATCATGTCGACCTTCACCGAAACGCTCGACTTCACCGGCAAGATCGTCCATCCCTTCACCACCTACGCCATGAGCGGACTCGGCACGACAGAGCGCGACTACGCCCGCTCCTGCGCCGGGGCCACCATCGCCGAAGCCCTCGCCGTCCGCGGCGAGCAAGCCCAACAAGCGCAACCGCAGGTCACCGAGTGGCTCCAGCGGATCGGGCTGCGCTGACGCCACCCGAGCAGGATCCAGAAAGGAACACCATGACCACCTGGCTCATCACCGGCTGCTCCACCGGCCTCGGCCGCGCCTTCGGCGAAGCCGTCCTCGCACACGGACACAACGCCGTCGTCACTGCGCGCGACGTCGCGAAGGTGCAAGACATCGCCGACAAGTACCCCGACACCGCCTTGGCCCTCCCGCTCGACGTCACCGACGACAACCAGGTCACCGAGGCGGTCAGCGCCGCCGAGACCCGGTTCGGCGCCGTCGACGTCCTCGTCAACAATGCCGGCTACGGCTACCGTGCCGCTGTCGAAGAAGGTGAGGACGACGCCGTCCGGCAACTCTTCGACACCCACGTGTTCGGCACCGTCCGCACCATCAAGGCCGTCCTGCCCGGCATGCGCGCCCGCCGCACCGGCACGATTGTGAACCTCTCCTCGATCGGTGCACGGATCTGCCCGGAAGGATCCGGCTACTACTCCGCCGTCAAAGCCGCGATCGAAGCCCTGACCTTGTCGCTGCGCAAAGAGGTCGCGCCACTCGGCATCACCGCGATGGTCGTCGAGCCGGGCGGGTTCCGCACCGACTTCGCCGGCCGCTCACTGACCCAGGCCGCCGTACCGATCGCCGACTACGCCGACACCGCGGGCAAACGCCGCAAGGAACACGGCACCGGACACGGCAAGCAACCTGGAGACCCGGCGAAGGCCGCCGCCGCGCTGATCCAGGCCGTCGAGTCCGATGCGCCGCCGTACATGCTGCTGCTCGGCAACGACACCTCCGACGGATTCCGCGCCGCCCTTGACGCCCTCCGCGCCGAAGCCGACGCGTGGGAAACCCTCAGCCGCAGCACCGACTTCGACGCCTGACCGAAAGAGATGATGACGCCCGAACCGACCCCGGCCCAACGAGCCATCGGTGACTTCGCACCCAAGCTTGTCGAACTCACCGACGACATCCTCTTCGGCGACGTCTGGAAGCGGACCGAGCTCTCCCCGCGCGACCGCAGCCTCATCACTGTGGTCAGCCTCGTCACCTCCAGCAGCTTCGAACAGCTCCCCAACCACCTGCGCCTCGCCCGTCAGAACGGCCTGACCGAGACCGAACTGAAAGAGGCGATCATCCACCTCGCGTTCTACGCCGGCTGGCCAAAGGCGATGTCCGCCATCCAGGTCGCCAAGACCGTCTTCGCCGAACACCAGTAACACCGATCGCTCGGAAGGCTGTCGCCGCAGTCAGGCCACAGGGCCGCGGTGCACGGCAGTCCAGACACGGCCTGTCTCCGTTGTGGCCAGGTGACCCAGCAGGATTGCGGCCGATCTGTCGAAGTCGACCGTACCGATGTCGGTCTGGCTGACAATGAACCGCCGGATCAACGGATCGTCGATCGCTGCAGGATCTACTCCAGCGAGCCAGGTCCGCAGTGAAGTGCCCATCCTCTGCACGCGCAGGGCGTTGACCGTGACACCGGTGCCGGTGAGCTCCGCGGCGAGGTTCACGGTATGTGCCTCCAGCGCAGCGGCACAGGCTGCGTAGATGTTTCCACCGGCCCACGAGGCCAGGTTGCCGATCACACCGCAGACGTTGGCGATCCGGCCCCAGCGGCGGCGGCTCATCGCTGGGATCACCACGCCGGCGAGGGTCACCACGCTGGCCACATTGATGGTGAGGGCACGCAGTACAGCCGCCGGGTCGAGGTCGGCGACAGGGCCGAGCGGTGTCACCGTCGCAGCATTGTTGACAAGGATGTCGACCTCGCCGAGCACCTGCTCGACGCCGTGGACGAGGCCCGGAATCGACCCAGGATCATAGAGATCAGCGGTGAACCCCTCCGCCTCGCCCCCGACCGCCCGTACAGCCTCCACCGTGGCGTCCGCACGAGCCCTCGACAGGGCAACGACCGCAACGGCGACGCCGGCGGCACCCAACTGCCCGGCAATCGCCCGTCCGATCGCACTGCCTCCGACGGTCACCATGGCAACTCTGCCGGCGAAGGGTCTTGCCGGATTCACGCCTGCGTACATGGTTGTTGGAGTCGCTACGACGCCCGGCTCTTACCTGTACGACGGTGATGCCTACAGCGGACGATCCGCAGAACCCGGCGGATCGCCGCCCTACTTCTCGTGGGCCGACTGTGCGTGCGCTCGGACCGAGTCCATCGCCAGCTCGAGTGCGGTCTGCATCGGTCCAGGATCGCGGGCCGCTTGGGCGAGAACATATCCGCCCTGGAGTGCGGCCATGATGCCCGTTGCCAGCGTCGGCGGATCGGCATCCTCAGACAGTGTGCCGTTGATCTTCATCCGCTCGAGCGCAGCGGTCAGCAGGGAGATCCAGGACGTCAGGGCTGCGTCGAGATCGATGCGGGCCGCCTCGTCCTGGTCGGAGAGTTCGGTCGACAGTGAGCCCAGTTCGCAGCCCAGCGCTCCACGGCGTGCTGTGACTCGCTGGAGTATGGCCCGGCGCCAGCGGTCGAGGCCACTGAACGAGTCAACCCTGCGGAGGTACTGTTCCTCACGCTCGAGCACCCGGCTTGCCCGCAGTGCAACGACCGCCTGGACCAAGGCGCTCTTGTCGCTGAAATGCCGGTAGAACTGTGACTTGCTGGTCCCGCTCGCCGCCGTCACGTCGTCGAGCGTGGTCGCTGCCGCACCCTTGAGGGACATCAACTCGTCGGCGGACGCAACGATCCGGGCTCTCGTGGCCGCGCCGCGGGCGGTCAGGCGGCGATCGAGCTCGTTCACTGTCTCGGGCACGCACAGAGCTTATCGGGGCCGGGCAACGATCGACGTGTAAGCACCTCGGCCGGGGCCGACACCAATCCTCGTGAGGAGCCGGCACGTCGCCGGCCTGCGGTCAGGAGGACGTGTGAGCGAGGTCAGCCGGGAGTATTACGGCAGTTACAGCGTGGACGACGAGGATCAGCTCCAGCCCTCCGACACGCTCGACGGGCGGGGGGTCTCCGACCTTCTCGACGAAGGCTACTCGCCCGCGGAGAAGTGGTCGGCCGGTGAGGGCTTCGGTACGACTGCCGCGGAGGCGTTGCGCGGTGAGACGTTTGAGCAGCGGCTCGCGCAAGAGGAGCCGGATATCGACCCGCGTGCCACACCGTCGGAGTATGTCGATGGCCCGGAGGTCGGCCGGGACCGTGCCGGTCGTCTCGTGGCTCCGGACGAGGGGTCGCACTTCGATTTCGAGGAGGAGCTCGTTGCGACCGACGTCGGGATCGACGCAGGCGCCGCGAGCGCCGAAGAAGCTGCGATCCACGTTGTGGACGACGAGCCGCTGGAACTCGATGAGGTCAACTGATTCGGAGGAGGGCCTCACAGCCATGAGAATCCTGATGAACGACTCGCAGCGCAACCTGACCGTGGTCGAGAACGACGAGCTGCGAAGGTACGAGCTGCTCGCAGCGGAAACGACGGTAGGGACCCTCGACTTCCGTGTCCTCGGCCGACGGCGTGTCCTGGGGCATACCGAAGTCACAGCGGATCAGCGGGGCCGTGGACTCGCCACGGCACTGATCAAGGCGGTCCTCGACCACCTCATCGCCGAGGGTGTCCGGATCACGAACTACTGCCCTGCGGTCGAGCGGTTCCTTCAGGGCCATCCGGAATACCTGGTGGTACTCGATCCGTCGCATCCACCAATCCAGCCCCGCTCCAAGTCGCAGGTAGACGAGCAACACCAGGAGGGCCGTTCCACCCCGCTGCAGCGGCTCGTGCAGGCCCAGCACGCCAGGCTCAGCGAGCTCGCCGCACGTTCTCAGGATCCGAACATCGACGGGTTCGAGAGACGTCGCATCACGGACCAGTTCGCAGCTGTGGCCGCACAGCATGCCGCGGCCGTCGCCGACGTCCTGCTCACTGCTTCCAGGACATCGTCCGGTGAGGACGCCGCGGTCCTTCTCCACAATCTCAAACAGTTCGAGCAGGCGCTCCGGGTACTCAAGGGCAGGGTGTACGGCGATGCGCGCTTTTTGAATCTCAGCACATCCGAGATCTGGCGAGAGACCGAACGGCTACTGGATGAGCACGACTCGTTGGAGACGAGAATCGTGTCCGGCCTCGAGCAACTCCATGATGCCGGCAGCGCCGCGGATCTGGCCCGGGCATTGGCGAAACGGCAGTGGAGCTCGCCGACCAGACCGCACCCCAACTCGCCGCATGCAGGTGTAGCCGGACGAATAGCACACCAGCTGTGGCGCATCGCCGACTCGACCTGGGACGAGCTGGAAGGACGGGGCCTTCCGGCCGAGCCGATGGAGCACGCGAATCGTCATTCGGCCTTCTCTCATTACCTGTTCGGAACGCCCGACGACGCCGATCTGACAGCCGGACCCGAAACCTCTCAGACTCACCGGGATCCCGGGAACCAGTAAGGGCGGCCGCCGTTCGGCACACGAACAAGGACATCCGGGTCAAGCCGGCCTGGCAGACATCAAGGGGAAGCTCATGAGTGGATACTTCGAAGACCGCAAGCTCATCGTGGTCGGTGGAAGCAGTGGCATGGGGCGACAGACAGCGGCGGACGTTGTCGCGCAAGGAGGCAAGGCCGTCATCGTCGGCCGTCAGCAGGCGAAGGTCGACGAGACGGTCGCCGAGCTCGGCAACAAGACAGAGGCCTGGGGGATCACTGCCGATCTGGCAGATCGCAAGCAGGTGGAGGACGTGCAAGCGCAGCTCGCGGCGGAGCATGCCGATGCGACGCTGCTGGTGAACGCGGCCGGATTCTTCATTCCCAGGGAGTTCCTCGACTACGGCGAGGAGAACTACGACGCGTACCTGGAACTCAACCGGGCGACGTTCTTCCTGACCCAGACCGTGGTGCGGGGTATGAAGGCTGCGGGCTCTGGTGGTGCGATCGTCAACATCGGCAGCATGTGGGCACATCAGGCGGTGGCGGCGACGCCGTCGACGGGTTACTCGATGGCGAAAGCCGGTCTGCACGCCCTGACCCACAACCTGGCCATGGAACTGGCGGCCGACGGCATTCGCGTCAACGCTGTGGCTCCTGCAGTGGTGGCCACGCCGTTGTACGAGGGCTTCATCCCCGCCGACCAGCTCGAGGAGACCGTGAAGGGATTCGACGGCTTCCACCCGTTGGGTCGGGTCGGAACAGCCCAGGACATCGCCTCCTCGATCGTCTTCCTCCTCTCCCCCGAGGCCAGCTGGATCACCGGGGCGATTCTCAACGTCGACGGGGGCGTGATGGCCGGGCGCAACTGACCCGACGACGGTGAAATCGTGAGGTAAGAAACAGGTCTGTCGCGGAGGCCAAGTCGTACGAGCGCGGACGCTGGACCGATCAGACGATCCCGAACGACGCCGCTGACGAGCGCTCGATCACGTCCCTGTGGAATGAGTGTGGAGTGCCCATGACGAGATTTCAGACCGTGTCCGCCGGCGGGTTGGAGGTCTTCTACCGCGAAGCGGGTAAGCCTGGATCACCGAAACTCCTGCTGCTGGGTGGATTCCCCTCCTCGTCTCACCAGTTCCGGAACCTCATGCCGGCCCTCGCCGACAGATTTCACCTGGTCGCGATCGACTACCCCGGCTTCGGGAACACCGAGATGCCAGATCCTGCGGAGTGGGACTACACCTTCGACCACCTCGCAGAGATCGTGGATGAGGCGTTGCTGGCCATCGACTTCACCGGACCGATGGGGCTGTACATGCAGGGCTACGGAAGTCCGATCGGTAACCGGCTGATCTCGCTTCATCCGGACTGGCTCCAGTGGCAGATCATCCAGAACGCCAACCTCTACGACGAGGGATTCACCGAGATCTGGGACAGGATTCGTCACGTCCTCTGGGCCAACCGCAACGCCGAGACCGAAGCGCCGCTCGAGGCACTCCTCGGGCCGGACACGGTGAAAGCGATCTACCTGGCCGGTCACCCTGATCCGACGAAGATCAGCCCGGACAACTGGAACCTGGATCTGCACTTCCTGGCGCGGCCGAACGCGCACCGGGTGCAGCTGGATCTCTTCTACGACTACCAGACGAACACCGCCCAGTACGCGACCTGGCAGGGTCGGCTGCGCCGTGACCAGCCCAAAACGCTGATCTTCTGGGGACAGGGAGACATCTTCTTCACCCCGGCCGGCGGAGAGGCGTATCTGCGCGATCTCCCCGACGCACAGCTGGTTCGCCTCGATTCCGGACACTTCGCGGTCGGGGACTGCCTGCAGGAGATCGTGGACGGGATCAACAGCTTCTACGACGAGACCGTCAGGTAGTCCCGGACTCCGACCTCTCCCCCGGCGCGTCACGCAGGAAGCGATGCAGTGCCGTCAAGACGTTGCTCATGCGATCTGCTGCTTCGGCAGGTAGCCGGCGTCGACCAAGGCGGTCCGCAGTTTGCGGCGGGCGTCGAACATCATCTTGTAGATCGCGTTGTGTGTCGCGCCGAGCTGATCGGCGAGCACATCAGTGGGCATCCCGTTCATCACCAGCGCGACGAAGACCGTCCGTTGCTTCGCCGTCAGCTTCTCGTCGACGGCGCGATGTACGGCGTTCATCAGATCCCGGCTCTCGGCCTGCGCCTCCGGCTCGATCCCCAGCCGGGCGGGAAGGCGGTCCCAATCCTCGTCGTCGAACGCGACCCCGGCCCGCTGCCAGAAGTGCCGGTTGACCTTGGCGGCCACGTCGAAGATCACGAACTTGTACGCCCAGGTGGTGAACTTGCAATCACCGCGGAACGTCTCGACCTTGCCGCAGATCGCCAGTAGGGCGTCCGCGGCGGCCTGGTGCGCAATGTCGTCCAACTCCGGCCCGACGAGGCGAAGCCTGGCCCCCCGCCGCCCGACCTCCGCCCTCGCGGCTCGCAGGAGAACCTCGTACAAGCGTCGGCTCGCAAGCTCGCGCCGATCTCCATCGCTGCTCAAGTCGCGAACCCAGGCACGGTTCTCCCGGGCCACCTCTGGGCAGACGACCCGTACCTGCGACAACGACTCAGAACCTTCGCTCTTCATGGATCTCCGGCGATCAACGCAACGTAGTGATCACAGGTCCGGCACGTCTGTGTCGAACGGTGAAACAACAACATGGACGATACAGTCCATTCGATACCTCGTCCAACCCAGCGAAGCATAGTGAGTCGGAACACATCATCCTCAAGTCCACTGTGACTTCGAGCACCGCATGGCTCGCCGCGCGACACCTGAAGACCTTTCATTAAATGGTCGATATCGTCCTATTCTCATCGTGCCAGACTAGGTCGTCGGCCGCGCGGAACTCGGAAGGTCGACCGGGCCGGCTGACACGAACATGCATCGGGGGCGTGGTACCCCGACCGTGAGAAGGGAGCTCGATGTCGCATGGACGAACTCGCGGCGATACGTGACGAGATCAGGAACCACGCCTCGAACGCGTGGGCGACGGAGCGTGGGTACGAACCGATCTACTCCGCCTCACCGCGATCGAAGATCGTTGTCATCGGCCAAGCGCCCGGCAGGCAAGCTCAGGACAGCCGGATCCCGTGGAACGACGCCAGCGGCATCAAACTACGGCAGTGGCTCGGCGTCACCGAGGCCCAGTTCTACGACCCGGACACGATCGCCCTGCTACCGATGGACTTCTACTACCCAGGCAAGGGCACCCACGGCGACCTCCCGCCACGCGCGGCCTTCGCGCCGTTGTGGCACCCACGCATCCTGCAGCTGATGACCGGACTTCGTCTCACCGTTCTCATCGGGAGCTACGCCCAGAAGCACTATCTGGGAACCAGCGCCAAGAAGAACCTGACCGAAACCGTCCGGGCCTATCGAGACTACGTTCCGGACCGGATCCCGCTGGTCCACCCTTCACCCTTGAACTTCAGGTGGCAGACAAAGAACCCCTGGTTCGAGACGGAGGTGATCCCCACTCTGCAAACGCTTGTTGCGGATGCTACCCACGACCGGCCACCTAGAAGCTACGCGTAGCGGCCCTCGAACGTCACACCATCACCAAGACCGGTGAACCTGAGCCCGACGATCCGCGTGTCCTCAACCATCCAGCGAAGCGCGTAGCAGGCTCGATAAGACGGCGGCCAGAACGAGCAGAACCGTCCGTGCTCATCGACGTACCACTCGCCTGCGCTGTCACCGCTTCGTTCGGAGTAGGTGGTCCGCCCGTCGATCGTGAAGACCTGAGTCGCACCGTCGACGTACACCAGCCGGCCGGCCGTCACCGCCTTCGGGATGTCGGCAGCGGCAACCGCTGTGTCGTCCTCGGCTCGGATTCCCTGCAACCTGTCGTTCATCGCGTCCAAGGCCTCTCATCCTGGATGACTTCATCCGCGGGATCCTCGCGCAGCAGGTTGTCGCGACCGTGAGAAGTTCCCGTCCCGGGGACGTGGGGATGGTGCAGGTCGAACGCGGGGCTCTCGGACCGGATCCGGGGCAGCCGCTCGAAGTTGTGCCGCGGCGGCGGCGACGACGTGGCCCACTCCAGCGAGCGGCCCCAACCCCACGGGTCGTCCACACCTACCAGCGGCGCCTTGCGTGACTTGTAGACGTTGTAGAAGAACGGCAGCATCGACAGACCCAGGACGAAGGATCCGACACTCGAGATCTCGTTCAGCGTGGTGAAACCCTCGTTCGCGCCGTACGACGCATACCGCCGCGGCATGCCCTCGACACCCAGCCAGTGCTGCACCAGGAACGTGGTGTGGAAACCGATGAACAGCAACCAGAAGTGCAGCTTCCCGAGCTTCTCGTCCAGCATCCGGCCCGTGAACTTCGGCCACCAGAAATAGAACCCGGCAAACATCGCGAACACCACGGTCCCGAAGACGACGTAGTGGAGGTGCGCGATCACGAAGTACGAGTCCGACAGCTGATAGTCCAGCGCCGGCGAAGCGAGGATGACTCCTGTGAGCCCGCCGAACAAGAAGGTCACCAAGAACCCGATGGACCACAGCATCGGCGTCTCGAACGACACCGAACCGCCCCAGATCGTGCCGATCCAGTTGAAGAACTTCACCCCGGTGGGCACCGCGATCAGGAAGGACATGAACGAGAAGAACGGCACGTTCACCGCACCGGTGACGAACATGTGGTGGGCCCACACGGTCGCGGACAACGCACCGATGCCAAGTGTGGCCGCAACGAGTCCCATGTAGCCGAAGACCGGCTTGCGGCTGAACACCGGCAGGATCTCGGTCACGATGCCGAAGAACGGCAACGCGATGATGTACACCTCGGGATGCCCGAAGAACCAGAACAAGTGCTGCCACAACAGCGGCCCGCCACTCGCGGCATCGAAGACGTGAGCCCCCAGGGCTCGATCCGCCTCCAGCATCAGCAGCGCACCGCCCAGGATCGGGAACGCGATCAGCACCAGCAGCGACGTCACCAGCACGTTCCAGCTGAACAGTGGCATCCGGAACATCGTCATACCCGGTGCCCGCATGGTGATGATGGTCGTCACGAAGTTGACCGCGCCGAGGATCGTGCCCAGACCTGACATCCACAGACCCATGATCCACAGATCCCCGCCGATGCCCGGCGAATGCGCAGCATCGGACAGTGGCGAGTAGCCTGTCCATCCCCAATCCGCCGCACCGCCTGGGGTAGCGAAGCCACCGATGGTGATGAGGGCGCCGAACAGGTAGAGCCAGTAACTGAACATGTTCAGCCGCGGGAACGCGACATCGGGCGCCCCGATCTGGATCGGCATGATCACGTTCGCGAAGCCGACGAACAGCGGGGTCGCGAACAGCAGCAGCATGATCGTGCCGTGCACGGTGAAGAGCTGGTTGTAAACCTCCTCGCTCACGATCTGCAGGCCCGGCCTGGCCAGCTCGGCCCGGATGATCAGAGCGAGAACGCCTGCCAGCAAGAAGAAGCTGAACGAGGTGATCAGGTACAGGGCGCCGATCCGCTTGTGATCGGTGGTGGTCAGCCACCCGGCCAGTTTCGTTCCGGGGTACGCCGTGGCCGACGACGTCTCCACATCCCTGAGCGCAGCCCGCTCGGTCGTCGTCATCGCGTCTCCCGCAGATTGTCGTGGCACCCAGAGTCAGTGGACGATATCGTCCATTGAACGCCTAAGGCAAGCGCGACAGATCCGTTAGTTGACAGAGGCTCACGAAACCGTAAGTGGACGATATAGTTCCCAGATGCCACACTCACCGACTCCCGACCCGAAGGTGAACGCAATGGCTGACCAGCAACTCCCCACACCGGTCGAGTGGCTCGACTCGCGTTTGGGCCTCCTCAGATCTGGTGCGAAGAAGGACGGGTCGGGAGGGCTGCGGAAGGTCTACCCGGAGCACTGGTCCTATCTTCTCGGCGAGGTCGCGCTCTACAGCTTCGTCATCCTGATCCTCACCGGCATCTTCCTGACCTTCTGGTTCAAGCCGTCGATGGCCGAGGTCGAGTACCAGGGTTCGTACAGCCTGCTCAAGGGCCTGCACATGTCGGAGGCGTACGCCTCGACCCTGCACATCTCGTTCGAGGTCCGCGGTGGTCTGCTGATGCGACAGATCCACCACTGGGCGGCGGTCCTGTTCATCGCCTCGATGATGGTGCACCTGCTGCGCGTCTTCTTCACCGGTGCGTTCCGCAAGCCGCGTGAGCTGAACTGGCTGATCGGCTTCGGGACACTGTTCCTCGGCATCGTCGAGGGCTTCATCGGCTACGGCCTCCCCGACGACCTGCTGTCCGGCACCGGTCTACGGATCACCAACGGCATGATCCAAGCGTCACCGGTGATCGGGACGTACCTGAACTTCTTCATCTTCGGCGGTGAGTTCCCCGGCGACACGTTCGTTCCGCGGTTCTTCACCGTTCACGTGCTTCTCCTTCCGGGTCTCCTGCTGGCACTGATCGCTGCCCATCTCTTCCTGATCGTGTACCACAAGCACACGCAGTGGGCCGGTCCCGGCCGCACGGAGCGCAACGTCGTCGGCTACCCGTTCTTCCCTGACTACGTCGCCAAGGCCGGCGGCTTCTTCTTCGTGAACTTCGGCGTCACCGCACTGATGGGCGCACTGATCCAGATCAACCCGGTCTGGCTCTACGGGCCGTACAACCCGGCCGAAGTCACCGCCGGATCGCAGCCCGACTGGTACATGGGCTGGCTGGAAGGCTCGGTCCGGATCTTCCCCGGCTTCGAGTCGCACTTCTGGGGCATCACGCTGAGCTGGAACCTGATCATCCCCGCGCTGATCATCCCGCCCGCCTTCGTCACCCTGGTCGCGCTCTATCCGTTCATCGAAAGCTGGATCACCGGTGACAAGCGCGAACACCACCTGCTCGACCGGCCGCGGGATGCGCCGACCCGGACCGGTATTGGCGTCGCCTTCATCGCCTTCTACGCGCTGCTGTGGATCGGTGGTGGTAACGACGTGGTCGCCACCCACTTCGGCCTCTCGCTGAACAGCGTCACCTGGTTTCTGCGGTTCGCGGTGATCCTCGGCCCGATGCTGGCCTTCTGGATCACACGGCGCTGGGCGATCTCCCTCCAGCGGGCCGACCGGGAGCGGTTGCTGCATGGTCTGGAGACCGGTGTCATCGTCCGGTCGCCCGAGGGCAAGTACACCGAGAAGCACCAGCCGATCTCGACGTACGAGGCGTACTCGCTCACCGCGCGGGAACGGGTTCTACCGCACGAACTCGGCGCGGAGACCGACGACAACGGCGGTCCGCGCCCCGCGCCGGACCCTGCGCACGGTGCGTGCCCGGTTGTCCCGGTTCTACTTCGCCGACGCGGTGCAGAAGCCGACCGCGCACGAGCTCGAGACCGCACACGCGCACGACGCCGACGAAATCCACGAGCTGACCGAGGACACGGAGACCTACCGAGAGGTCACCAGCGACACCCACGCAGTCAGCGAGTAACGGTCCTCCCGACCAAGGTGCGAATGGGCATCACTGCCGTCGTTCACGATGGAGCGGCTGAGGGCGTGCGCATCGCCTCAGCGATGTGCACGCCCTCGGATTCAAGGAATCAGGCCGCTGTGGTGCGCCGCGGAAGCACCCAGTCCGGGCGCACAAAGTGGCAGGTGTAGCCGGCCGGGTACGTGATCAGGTAGTCCTGGTGCTCGGGCTCGGCCTCCCAGAACGGCCCTGCGGGCTCGACCGTCGTCACGGCCCTGCCCGGCCACAGGCCTGACGCATCGACGTCGGCGATCGTGTCGCGAGCGACCTCGTCCTGCTCGGGAGTGAGCGGAAAGATCGCCGAGCGGTAGCTCGTGCCGATGTCGTTGCCCTGGCGGTTCAGGGTCGACGGGTCGTGGATCTGGAAGAAGAACGCGAGGATGTCACGGTACGTCGTCTGCGCCGGGTCGAAGACGATCTCGACCGCTTCCGCGTGCCCAGGATGATTGCGGTACGTCGCGTGATCGTTCTGCCCGCCGGTGTATCCGACGCGCGTGTCGAGCACGCCGGTCTGCCGGCGAATGAGGTCTTCCATACCCCAGAAACACCCTCCGGCGAGGACGGCTGTCTCAGTGCCCGGCTTGCGGGTGACCTGTCCGGTGTCGTGAATTCCACTGGTCATGATGCGTGCTCCTCCGTGCTGGTGGTGTCGGCCGTCTCGAACAGCGACCGGAACTCGCCGTACCCCTGCGCCTCGAGCTCGGAGACCGGGATGAAGCGCAGCGCGGCGGAGTTCATGCAGTACCGCTGGCCACCGGCGTCGACGGGGCCGTCACCGAAAACGTGGCCAAGGTGGCTGTCGGCTCCGGCGGACCGCACCTCCGTGCGGATCATCCCGAGCGACCCGTCCGTCTCCGTGCGTACGGCGTCAGCCACGATCGGCCTGGTGAAACTCGGCCATCCCGTGCCGCTGTCGTACTTGTCGGTCGACGAGAACAGGGGCTGGCCGGAGACCACATCCACATAGATCCCCAGCTCGTGGTTGTTCCAGTACTCGTTGTGGAACGCCGGCTCGGTCCCGCCCTTCTGAGTGACACGGAACTGGCTGTCGGTGAGGCGGCTGAGCGCCTCAGGAGTCTTTCTGTAGTCGTGTGACACGGTTTCTCCTCTTCTGGTGTCGCGACCTGTGCCGTCATTGGGAACAACACTGCAGAGAATGGTTTTGGTCCCGGGCTCCAGAGAACTCGCTGGTGACCGCGATCTCAGTTCGTACGGGTCAGGTCCGGAATATGCGCGCTGCGCGTCATCGTCGCCGCGTGTGCAGCTCGTCGTCCTGCAGAGCGGCCTACAGTCCGTCAGCATCGTCCACAGGCGGCGAGGTGCGGCGCCGATCCGGGAAAGTGCTCGGCAGCATCGACTCCGGCCGCGAGTAGCTCGGCACAGAGGTTAGTGGTTAGTTGGGCACGGATCTTACGGCGTGCATCGAAACGATCTCGCGGAGCCAGACGCCATCGCGTCCAGCGGTATCCCCCTGCGTGGTAAGACGTCGAGGGTGTGGTGCCGCCAACGCTTAACGAGCTGAAATCGCGTGTAGGCGAAGACTGGATACAAGGAGGTGCCGGATGAGGGCGATTGTGGTGACGGACAAGGCCGCGGGAACGGCCGGGATGACGCTGGCGGAGCGGCCAGAGCCGCCGGCAGCGATCAACGACGTCGTCGTTGAAGTTCATGCCTCGGGGTACGTCGCGACCGAGCTGGAGTGGCCTTCGACCTGGACCGATCGCGCCGACCGTGACCGAGCACCGTCGATCCCCGGGCACGAGCTGGCCGGAGTGGTCACCGCCCTCGGCTACGGCACGACAGGGCTGTCAGTGGGACAGCGGGTGTTCGGCCTCGCCGACTGGCATCGCGACGGCACCCTGGCGGAGTACGTGGCGATCGAGGCACGCAACCTGGCACCGCTCCCGGGCGACGTCGACTTCACGGTAGGCGCGAGCCTGCCGATCTCAGGGCTGACCGCCTGGCAAGGACTGTTCCAGCACGGGCGCGTCCAGGCGGGCCAGAGCGTCCTCGTGCACGGCGCGGCCGGCGCAGTCGGTTCATTGGTCACCCAACTCGCCCACGAGGCCGGCGCCTACGTCATCGGCACCGGACGCGCCGCCGACCAGAAAAAGGCCCTCGACTTCGGCGCACAGGAATTCGTCGACCTCGCCAACGACTCGCTCGAAGACGTTGGCGGAGTTGACCTGGTCTTCGATGTCATCGGCGGAGACATCCAGAGACGCTCCGCGGCGCTGATCAAGACCGGAGGGACGCTGGTGTCCGTCGTCGGCCCGGTCGAGGCGCGGCCGGCCGACGGCCTGGCGGTGGATTTCGTTGTCGAGGCCGATCGCACCCAACTGAGCGAGATCGTCCAGCGGGTGCGGGACGGGCGGCTGCGGACGAACATCGGCACCGTGGCGACTCTCGAAGAGGCCGTGGCCGCTTTCAATCCCACCGAGCGGAGCAAGGGAAAGACGATCATCCGCCTTCGCCCGTAGCCATACCTGGCGATACGGAGACAACGGTGCTGACGAGCGGCCGGCCGAAGGCCGTTCATCAGCACCGTTGAAGGACGAGACGTTCAGGAGTCAGGGAGCGATCTCGAGCTTGGTGATGAGGTCGTTCGCGAGGGTGAAGCGGTAGATGATGTCGACGACGCCGCCGGGGAAGTCGCCCTCCAGGTGATTGGTGACGACGTAGCGGGTGTCGTCGAACTTCTCGACGTGGCTGACCTCGACCGTGTAGGTGTACTCGCTGGTCTCGGTCTCCCGCCAGCGGTGGATCTCCTCGTGACCGGTGTAGGTCTTGCCGTCGTCGTCGATGACGGTGGCGTCGGTCGCGAAGGCCGACAGCAAGTCGTGAGCGTTCGCCTTGTGCTGGGGATCGGCCTCGCGCAGGTACGTCGTGATCGCGTGCGGCAGGTGCTTCGCCAGTTCGGCGGCGGTCGGATCGGGCGGGGTCTGAATGGTCATCAGGTTCCTTTCAAGGTAAGGCTGAAGGCAGCCAGGGCTAGGCCGGCGGGAGCGCTGTCTGTGCCATCCCAGGCATGTCGATGCAGTACATCCCGTGGCGTTCAGTGAGCATCAGCAGGATCGTGTCGCAGTCCCTGCAACGGGCCACCGTGCCGGGTCCTGACATGTACACCACCATCTCCGCCACGACTCCGGTGCGGCGACAACTCGTGCACTCGTATCCCGCGGTCGTCATGTCTCGCGCAAAGAGATCATGCATGACACCAGCCAGAGCATTGCCATCGAGAGTCCCCATCTTCGTCACACCCCTGTCCCGCCGAAGCGTTCGGTCCGGATCCGTGCCGCGTCGTACCCCAAGGCCACCAACCCGGCCGCCGCCGTCTCGACAAACGCTGTTGGTCCGCAGACATAGGTGAGCGGCTCCTCATCAGCTGCCCATCCGGCCGTGGACAAGAGCGCCGTGTCGATGCGTCCGCAGTACCCACGCCAGCTACTCGGAGCCTCACGAGTCAGTGTGATCGAGACATCGATGAGGTCGCAGGTCGCCATCTTCATGAGCTCCTCACGATAGATCAGCAGTTCGAGCGAGCGCGCCGAGCACAGCACGCGAACCGGCACGTGGCTACCGATGGCACGGTGATGCCGAAGCATCGACCGCAAGGGAACTACTCCAGATCCGCCGGCCACCAGGAACAACGGGCCACCGAAGTTGTCCCAGACGAAATGCCCGCCGATCGGACCACGGAACTCGAGCTCGTCGCCTTCTCGCAACTCGTCGACCAGATAGGGAGACACCTCACCGTCGTCGAGTCGCTCGACAGTGAGCGACAGGTAGTCGTCCTCCGGCGCCGACGCGATCGAGTAGCTCCGCTGCGTCTGATATCCATCAGGCGCTGTCAGCCGCACATCCACGTGCTGACCCGCACGGTGCCCAGGCCAATCAGGTACGGCGAGCGCGATGGTCTTCACCCGCGGCGTCTCGAAGGTCGTCGCGATCACCGTGCCGGTCTGCCACGTCAGTCGCCGTAGTAGCGCTGCTCTTTCCACGGGTCTCCATAGTTGTGATAGCCGAACATCTCCCAGAAGCCGGGCTGATCGTCGGTCCGCAGGTCCAACCCACGGATCCACTTCGCGCTCTTCCAGAAGTACAGGTGCGGTACCAGCAGACGCGCCGGCCCACCATGCTCCGGATCGAGCGGCCGCCCGTCGTACTCGTCGGCGATCCAGGCCTTTCCACCTCGCAAGTCCGCCAGCGGAATGTTTGTGGTGTAGCCGCCGTCGGAGAACGCCAGGGCATGAAGTGCCTGGGTCGGCACCGCATCGAGGATGGTGTCGAGAGAGACCCCCGACCAGGTCATGTCCAGTTTCGTCCACTTCGTCACGCAGTGGATGTCGACGGTGACCTTCTCGCGGGGCAACGCCTGGAACTCCGTCCACGACCACGAGACCGGCTTGTCCACGGCCCCACGGATCGTGAAATCCCACGTGTCCAGCTGCGTGAACGGGGTCGGCCCGGCCGACAACACAGGGAAGTCTCGCGTGACGTACTGGCCGGGCGGTACCCGCGAAGGGTCTGCGGCGCGCCGGCCCTGGAACCCTCTGGTGACAGCCATCAGGCCTTCTCACCAAGCTGCACACGCAACAGCCATTGCTGCTTCTCCAGCATCCCGACCACCCTGATCAGTACGTCCTGCGTCACCAGATCCGCCGCACCGACCGAGCCCAGCCGTGCACGGATCCGCTCAGCCACCGCCGCCACCCGCCGACCCAGCTCCCAGACCACTGCATGATCGGCCAGCGACCGCACCACGACAGGTTCGACACGTGATCCGGCCGCCACCGCCGAGCTCTGCCCATCCGGGACAAACCCCAACGTCACTGCACGCTCGGCGACGACATCCGCGAGTTCGCGCCACTGCTCGACCAACTCATCGAGGAACAGATGCACCCCATGGGCGGCCGCCCCGACCACGCTCCAGTGCAACTGCTTCCCGATGAGCGACAGATCGATCAGATCCTGCAGCACGAGCTGCAGCTCCTCACCAACCGCCGCCCGCTCGTTCGGATTGTCCAGCGGCGGCAACTGCACCGAGTTCGCAACAGATTCCATAGACATATCTCCCCTGTGTCACGGCCACCGCCCGACCTTTCCCCACCACCTGGACCAATCGCCAGCCAGCAGCTGGTCCGGGCCTGGGCGTCGTGCTTGTCGTTTCTGGTCGTAGGGAGCTGCAAGGATGGCGGGGTGGATCGCCGAATCGCGGGAGACGGTGCGGTTGGGCGTGCTCGTGTGCGGAGGCGCGGGAACGAGCGGTTCGTCGATGTACTTGGCGCGGCTGAGCACAATCTGCGCGATGTCGATGTCTCGTTCGGGCCGGGGCTGACCGCGGTCGTCGGCGTGTCGGGGTCGGGTAAGTCGTCGTTGGCGTTCGACCTGGTGTACGCCGAGGCGCGTCGCCGGTTCGTCGAGTCGTTGGCGCTCGGCGGCAACAGCGCGCGGGTTCCCGCGGCGAGGGTCCGGCGCGTCGACGGTCTGGGTCCGGCGGTGGCGGTTGCCCAGAACGTCCTCAACCGGAACCCAGCCTCGACGCTGGCGACGTCGGTCGGGCTGCACCCGTTCCTGCGGATCCTGTACTCACGGTTTGCCGAGGTCACCTGCCCCCACTGCCACGTGCCGGTCCGAGCGCTGTCCGCCGAGGAGCGCCTCACCACCGCGCTGGACCTGCTCGCCCACAACGACAGTCTCGACGTCGATGTCGCGATCGTGCGAGGGCTGGTGGGAAGTCACGCGCGTCTGCTGGACGGCATCCGAGGAGAGTTCGCCCACGTCACCGTCGACGGACGCCCGTGGACGGCAACACCCGCGCGGCTCGACCCGCTGCGTCCTCACGACATCGTCGTACGAGTAGCCACCCTTCGGCCCGACCTGCGGGCAGCCGAGGTCCGGGCCACCCTGGAGCGGGCCGATGCGTTGGGCCGACCCGAAGTGCTGCTCGGCGGTACGCCGGTCCTGCGGGCGCCGATCTGCCCGCACTGCGGCGCGTGGGTCCGGCCACTCGCGCCGTCGGCCTTCCGCGGTGACAACGACACCTCGTCGCATCGCATCGACGGGATCACGTTCCAGGAGCTGATCGGCCGATCGGTGACCGAGGTTCTCGAGTTCGTGCAGCGGCTCCCGTTCGGGTCGCGCGCTCGACGCATTCAGGAGGAGTTGCTGCGACGCCTGCGTCCGCTGCGAGAGTTGGGCCTTGGCTACCTCGCCCTCGACCGGTCGATGCCGACGCTGTCACGCGGCGAGGCGCAACGTACCCGGCTCGCTGTCGTGCTGTCGGGGCGTCTCGAAGACCTCCTGCACGTTCTGGACGAGCCGACCATCGGGCTGCATCACAGTGATCTTCGTCGACTGCTCGACGCCATTGCCGCCCTGCCGGGTCCGGTGCTGATGGTCGAACACGACCCGCTGGCTGTCGCCATGGCCGACGACGTCGTGGAGATCGGGCCTGGCGGCGGAGACGCCGGCGGACGACTGGTGTTCCAAGGCCCGCCCGCGGATCTGTGGAAGGCTGGTACGGCGTCGGGCACCGGCTTCTCCGCCGGCGCTCGTCGGCAGCGATCACGACGTCCGGTTGCCGCTGACCGGATCCGCGTCACCGGGGCGAGCCTGCGCAACCTCCGCGCCGTCGACTGCGAGATCCCGCTCGGATCGCTGACGGTGATCACTGGGCCGTCAGGAGCAGGCAAGACCACCCTGAGCCAGGAGGTGCTGTTGGCGTCCTTGCGCGAGCATGGCCCGGTCGGCTGCGCGAGATTCGACGCGCCGTCGACACGGGCTCGTGCGGTGGATCAGGCGCCGCTGGGCAACAACCCCCGGTCGAATCCGGCGACGTACACCAAGGTGCTCGACCGGATCCGCGACGTCTTCGCGAGCGAGACCGGACGCTCGGCATCGGACTTCACCTTCAACCGGGCCGAGGGCGCCTGCCCGGACTGTGAGGGGATGGGATCGGTGGCGATCGGCATGAGCTATCTGGCGCCGATCTGGGTCCCGTGCGAGGCCTGCGATGGCCGGCGCTACCGACCTGAGGTCCTCGAGGCGACCTGGGCGGGTCGGTCGATCGCCGATGTGTTGGCGCTGAGTGTTGACGAGGCCACCGCGATGTTCGTCGAGCACCCGTCGGTGACCCGCATCCTGGGATCCCTGCAGGAGGTTGGGCTGGGCTACCTGACGCTCGGGCAGCCGTCTCCGAGCCTTTCCGGTGGGGAAGCCCAGCGCGTGCGGCTGGCCCGCGAAGTGGCCAAGGCGCGGTCCGGCGACTTGGTGCTGCTCGACGAGCCCACAACGGGTCTGCACCCGGGCGACCTCGATCGATTGCTCGCGGTGCTCGACCGGCTGACGGACAAGGGCTGCACGGTGGTCGTGGTCGAGCACCAGCCGGACGTGATTGCCGCCGCCGACTGGCGCATCGACCTGGGGCCGGGCGGTGGTCCCGATGGTGGACGCCTGCAGCACTGCGGGCCGCCCGTTGCCGAGAAGCAGCCGCAGGTGCGGCCTCGCGCCAAGCCGCGCACCGACCGCCGGTCCAGCGATGCCGTCCGTGTGCGCGGCGCCCGCGCCCACAACCTGCAGGGCGTCGACGTCGATTTCGCCAAGGGCCGGTTCACTGTCGTGACGGGCGTCTCCGGTTCGGGCAAGTCGTCGTTGGTCCACGACGTCGTCGAGTCCGAGGCGACCAGGCGCCTGCTCGAGTGCCTGTCTGTCTACGAGCGCCAGTCGGTCCGCGAGGGACCGGAGGCTCCGGTCGAGTCACTGACCGGCCTGGGCCCGACGATGGGCATCGACGCGTCCGGCCTGATGTTCGACGCGCACGGGCCGGGCTTCTCCGTCTGGGATGCCGACCGGGTGACCGTTGGCCGGTCCACCGACCTCGACCGTCTGCTGGCCGTGATCATCGCCCGGGCAGGTGTCCGCACGTGCCTTGCCTGCGGCCGCGACACAGTACGCCGTACGTCGCAGAAGCCGGAGACAGCGTGGATCTGCGACGACTGCGGGACCACCGCGGTGCCGATCGAGCCGCGTCATCTGGTGGGGTCACCGGTGTCGACCTGTCCGCAGTGCCTGGGACTCGGGGTCGAGCGGGAGTTCGACTTCACCAAGTTGATCGTGGACCCGGACCTGCCCGTCTACGGCGGCGTCTTCGGCGGCAGTCTGGCCTGGTTCGGCACAACCCGCGGCGAGGAGCCACCGATGCGGTCACTGGCCGAGCGCTACCGGTTCGACTTCGACCGCACCCCCTGGAAGGCGTTGAGTGACGAGGCCCAACACGCCGTGCTGTACGGCGACGCGTTCTGGCGTGGGTTGAACGTGTGGGCCGCGAACGACGTCGGGGGCAAGGAGTCGACCGTGTTTCCGTGCCGGGAGTGCGGTGGCCGGCAGCTGCGTACGCCGTACCTGGCGATCCGCCTCCAAGGCCGCGGGCGGGATGAGCTCTTCTCGAGCTCGCTCGCCGATCTGGAGGCCGTCCTGACATCGATCGACGTACCTGAGGATCCGCAGGCGGCAGAGGCGCGGACCATCGCGCTGCGTCGACTCGCCTTCCTGCGTGCCGTCGGGCTGGGCTACCTCCAGCTGAACCGGACGACCTGGACGCTGTCGGCCGGCGAAGCGCAACGCATCAAGCTGGCGTCGGTGCTCGGCGACGGACTGGTCGGGATGACGGTCCTGCTGGACGAACCCTCAAGGGGTCTGCACCCCTCGGAGGTGACCGCCCTGGCCCGGACCCTGACCGAGTTGCGGGCCGCCGGCAACACTGTCATCGCCGTCGAACACGATCCGATCATCATCCGCGCGGCGGACGACGTGATCGAGATCGGCCCCGGTCCCGGCCGATCTGGTGGTCGCCTGGTCGAGCTGGACAGCCCGCAGTCGGTGACGCGGGCGGTTCTGGAAGGACAGGTAGCGGCGATGCACCGCGACTGCCGTCGGGAGCCGACGGGTTGGATGCAGGTCACCGGAGCACGGGAGAACAACCTCGACGGACTCGCCGTCCGCGTGCCACTCGGCGTACTCGTCGGCGTCTGCGGGGTGTCCGGCTCGGGTAAGTCGTCACTCGTCGTCGACACCATCGCGCTGGGCCTGACCCGGCCGAAGACCAACATTCCTGGCCGCGGCGTGATCCGCGTCCGGCCCGGCGATCACGACTCCATCGCCGGGGCGCCCAAACGAACGGTCGTGGCCGATCAGTCCCGGGCCGAGATCACCTCACCGGGGATGTTCCTCGGGCTGATCGGTGCCGTCCGCAAGGAGTTCGCCGCGAGCGAGGCGGCCGTGGAGCAGGGCATCACGATCAAGGATCTGACCTATCAATGCGACGCCTGCAAGGGCAAAGGGGCGTGGCAGCAGGACATGTCGTTCCTGCCGTCGGTGCCGCAGACCTGCGATGCCTGCGGCGGATCCGGGTACCGCCACGAGGCCGCCACCCTGCTCCATCGGGGCCGGAGCCTCACCGACATCGAAGCCCTCACGATCGCCGAGCTGGTCGACGAGTGGGGCGACCTCGACGCGGTACGCCGGGTGGGCGGGGCTGCCGTCGCACTCGGGCTGGGCTACCTCGTCGTACGCCAGCCGGGCTGGAGCCTGTCGGGCGGCGAAGCGCAGCGGCTCAAGCTTGCCAAGGAGTTCGCCCGTACGACGAAGTCGACCGCCCTGTACGTGCTCGACGAACCCACCGTCGGCCTCCAGGCCACCGACGTCGCGGTGCTCGTCCGCACGCTCGACACGCTCATTGCCGCCGGCAACAGCGTGCTCGTCGTCGAGCACGATCCGGCCTTCCTCGCCGCCTGCGACTGGCTCATCGAGCTCGGCCCGGGCGCCGGACCGGACGGTGGCCGGATCGTGTTCGAAGGCCCGCCCGACGAGTTCATCGAAGCCGGCACCGCCACCGCGCCCCACCTTGCCGGGGTGCTGCCATGAACGTCGGCACCCTGCTGCTCGGCGACCCGTCCCCGTCGCTGCGTTGGCGGGCAGCCCGCGAACTGGAGGGCGCCACCGACGACGACGCCGAGGTCAGCGCGTGGCGTAGCGAGATCGATCGGAGCGCGGAGCTCGACGTACTCGTCGAGCGGTTGGCTGCGGCCGGGCCTTATGTCGCGGGCTATCTGCTCTGTCAGTTGGCCTACCTCGGCTACCGCGGGCCTGCCATGGCGACCTCGGTCGAGAAGATCTTCGGCGAGCAGCAGCCGGATGGCTCGTGGTCGATTCCGCCTGCCGACGCCGGCCCGATCGAAGGTCCTCGCTTCATCACCATGCAGACGGTCGCACCGCTGCGCGGGATCGCCGCCGCCGGCTTCGCCGCTGATCCCCGTGCCGAGCATGCCTACCAGTGGCTCCTCGACGTCCGCCTCGAGGACGGATCCTGGCCGTCCGGCCCGAAAGCCGACCTCGGACAGGGCGGCCGCCCGACGCCGCCGGAGAAGGAGTACCGCCGGCTGCCCCGTGGGCTCGGTTGCCGATCGGCGACGACCGGCGCCGTCGCCTGCCTGGCGATGCACCCTGAGCGACGGCGATCCGACGTCGCCCGGATCGGCGTCGACCACCTCCTCGCCCGCGAGACCCGAGACACGTCGACCCTCGGGTGGGAGGTGTCCCGACTGGTCGGGCTTGAACGAGCGATGGGACAAGTGACGTTCTACGCCACGCACGACCTCGCCTTCCTGCTCGACCTAGCCTCCCGTTGCGGCGCCTCCCGGGTCCATGACCTCGTCGACTACCTGGAGACGCTGCGCGGCCCGTACGGCATGTGGCAACACCCCACCCATCCGCAGCTCGCCGGCTGGTTGTCTCTCGACCTCGAAACCAGCCTTCGCCGCCTCAAGGACGGTGATTGGATCGGCAACGAGGAACCCGCCATTTCTTCCCCGCGCAGCCCGCGCCGCTAGCGATGCGCTGGGGATCAGAGTTCGAGCCAGCCGAAGCCGATCTTCCAGTGGCGGCCGGCGCGCAGGTGATCGATCACGGCTCGCTGGAGAGTCGTCCGGCGGGGAAGGGTGGCAAGGTCGGTATCGGGTGAGGCCTGGAAGATGCGGGACAGGATGTCGGCGTCGCCGTCCCGCGTCTCGGGCGTCAGGTGGAAGCGGCGTTGGAAGCGGATGATGTTGGAGCCGGCCGGCAGGTACTCGGCGAGCTGCTCGTCGAGGATCCACGATCCACACCGCGCGAGCCGATACGTCTCCTCGGGGAAATGCCGGGCGAAGAACTCGCCGGCGAGGGCGAAGGAAGCGTCGCAGGCGGCCGGGTCCAAGGCTCCGGTCGGGGCGGCGTGCACCCCCAGTGCCGGATCGGACTCGTCGGACGGAAGCCCGGCGGCCCGCACCGCCGGGGCAAGGAATCCCAGGTCACCACGGTTGAATCCCAACCGGCCAAGCAGATAGATGCCCCCGCGGAAGTGCAGGTCGATCCAGAACGGCGCGTCGATCCCGCCGGTGCCGAGCCGTTGCCGATGGGACTCAACGGCGCTGCCAAGCGCCGCGAGCGTCGCCCAGGAGATGTCGTCCGGGATGCCACGTTGTTCGTGGTACGCGCGGACGGACGGAAGAACAGCGAGAAAGACGTACACGTAGAAGTAGCGACCCCAGCCGTCGGGCAAAGTCGGCCACGATCCACCCGGTCGAAACCCGCCGATATCTGCAACGGTCCGCTGAGCACAACGTCGTACCAACCAGGACAGTGCTGGATTGCGCTGCAGATCGGACAACCCACCGACGATCTCGGCCGCGTCCCGCGCCGGTACGCCGAGTCGAAGCAGAAGTGTCAGTCCGGTCTCGGCCGTGGGTACGTCGAGCTCGTCGCGAGGCTCACCGGCTCGCTCCAACTCCCCCAGCCACTTCACCAAGGCGGGATCATCCCCGAGGAACCCGGCCACCTCCTCGACACCGATAGTCATCGCACCCTCCGCCCTGCGCCGCCAACGCTCAGCCAATCGGACCCTAATCGATCAGCGGTCCGCGGTCTGGACCGGCGGGGAACGCTTGGTCCGGCGAGGCTTCGACAACTTGCAGGGCACGCACTTATTGCCGTGCGATGAGTCAGCTGCATCGATAGGGTGTCGCTTCGCGGACGGCAACGACCTGGTGGTGACCAATGGGCGTGAGAAACTACCTGATTGACGGCGGATCCGGCACCGGCAAAACCACGGTCTGCGACGAATTGCAGCGACGGGGCTATCAGGCTGTTCATGGCGACAGGGAACTCCGCGGTGCCCCGGAGCCAGGTGAAGACACCAGTAGCCGCGCATCCGACAGCCACCTACCGCCTCTCTGGGATCTAGCCAAGGTCAAGGGCTTGCTCGCCAACCAGGACGAGGCGGTGACGTTTCTCTGCGGTGGCTCCAGGAACTCTTCGGAGTTCATCGACCTTCTTGACGGTGTCTTTGTCCTTGAAGTCCACGACCTTGACACTGTGATGCGCCGGATTGATGAGCGCGTACTCGTCGACCCCAGCGACTGGGGCGGAAGGCAAGAGGAACGAGACATCATCAGGCGCCTGCACCACACGAAGGAAGGCATTGCTCAGGGACGTGCAATCGATGCCTCCGCACCGCTCCGACTTGTCGTCGACGAAATCCTTCGCCACATTCACTGACGCACGGGCCAGGCGCTCAACCGAACCGGGCCGACCCGACCACGCTCCGGTGCAACTGCTTCCCGATCAGTGACGGGCCATTACCGGCCACGGACGCTTCGTCCGAAGTGCTGACCCCAGGAGCCGGGTTGCCTAGCATGTGAAGCGGGGAGGCGTCGGATGGAGCGACGGATGATGGTTGGCCGGGCCCGGCCACTGGCTGAGCTCGACGCCCTGCTGGCTGCGGCCATCGACGGCCGCGGCCGGTCCGCGATCGTTCTCGGTGAGCCGGGGATGGGTAAGACGACGCTTGCGGAGGCGCTTGCGGATCGTGCTCTCGCATCAGGTGTCACCGTTGCCTGGGGCTGGTGTTCGGCCGCCGGCATGCCGCCGTTCTGGCCGTGGCGAAGGATTCTTCGTGAGCTGGCGCCTGAGCATCGGCTCGCCGGCGACGGGCCTGCCGGTCACGGCGCGGACGGACTGGGAGTGCTGCGCGGCGACGCCGGTGTCCGGGCCAGACTGTTCGTTTCGGTGATCGACACGTTGCAGAAGGTCTCCGGCGACGGTCCGGTCGTTCTCATCCTCGAAGACCTGCAGTGGGCCGACAGCGCCTCGTTGCTGCTCCTCCGTCAAGTCGTCGACGCGCTCCCCGGTCTTCGTGTGCTGCTCGTGGCCACCTGGCGTGACGAGCCGCCGAAGACCGGTGAGGATGTGCGGGCCGTTGTCCGCGATCTACCGACCGCAGTACAGCGAATCCGGCTCGACGGCCTCGGGATCGACGAGGTGGCGGAGTTGGTGACGCGGGTTCTCGGTGAGACCCCCGCAGACGAGTTGGCGACCATGGTGCACCGTCGCACCGGCGGGAACCCGTTCTTCGTGCGGGAGGTCTCCCGGCTGCTCGCGGCCCGGCCGGCGACGACCGGCGTACCCGATGGTGTGCGAGAGGTGCTCGCCCACCGGATCGCCCGCGTCAGCCAGGGCTGCCAGCAGATCCTGGAGGTTGCGGCGGTGGCCGGGAACGGTGCCGACGTTTCCCTCGTGATGGCCGTCGCCGGCGAATCGGCCGATGCGGTTCTCCTTCAGCTCGAGGAGGCTGCAGCCGCCCGGTTGCTGGCCGGGCCGCCCGTCGACAACCGGATCTGGTTCGCCCACGCGCTGGTCCAGGAGGTGCTGGAGACCTCGCTCGGTACTGCGCGGCGGGCCTCGTTACACCGAGCGCTGGCCGAGCAGCTCGAAGAGACAGCCGGAGACGACGGCGAGGCTGCGGGTGAGCTGGCCAGGCACTGGTCCGCCGCGTTCGGCCCGGACGCCGCCGAACGTGCCGCGGCATGGGCGCTGCGAGCGGCACGGTCGGCGGGAGACCGGATGGGCTACGAGCAGGCGGTCGATGCGTACCGGATCGCCCTGCGGGCTAAGGACATCGAGCGAACCAAGGTGATGCTCGAGCTGGGCGAGGCACAGATGTACGCCGGTGATCTCGAGGGCGCCCGGCAGACGTTCGCGCAGACCGCGGAACTGGCGCGGCGTAACGGACGTGCCAGTCACCTGGCGATGGCTGCGCTCGGCCTGGGCGCCGGCCTGAGCGGGTTCGAGGTGCCGCAGTACGACGAGCTGCAGACAGAACTACTCGAGGAAGCGCTGGCGTCGCTGCCGCAGCGAGACGGCGGGATGCGGGCTGCGGTGATGGCCCGGCTCTCGCTCGCCTATGCGGGGACCGACCGGGAGAGCGAGCGGCTCGGGCTGGCCCGCTCCGCCGTGGCGATGGCGGAACGAGTCGGCCATCCCTGTGTCGAGTCGGGTGCGCTGGCGGCGTACTGCGACGCCATCGCCGGCCCGGCCGAGCGCGACGAGAGGTTCGCCGCAGCCAGCCGGATGCTCGCGGTCGCCGAACGCGGGCACGATTCACCGTGTCAGTTGCTGGCGCGTCGCCTCCGCCTGGTGGCGCTGATGGAGCGAGGCGACTGGCCCGAGGTCGATGCGGAGATCGACGCCTTCGCTCGTACGGCGAACCGTCTCATGCTGCCGCTCTACTCCTGGTACGTCCCGCTGTGGCGTGGAGCGCGGGCACTGATGTCCGGCGACCTCGAAACGGCGGCCCGGTACGCCGACGAGACCGAGGCGATCGGGCGTCGGGCCGGCAGTGCCAACGCCGCACTCATGGTTTTCACCCTGCGCATGTGGACCCACCGGACAGCCGGCGTACTCCCCGCGGACTTCGTCGACGATATCGATGCGGCCGTCAAGACCGTGTCCGAGTCGTCCGTTGCCCTGGGCATGTTGGCCAGCTACCTCGCCGCGGCCGGAGAAGTCGACACAGCCGGGCGATACTTCGACCGGCTGATGAGCCGCGGCCTGGATGCGATCCCCGACGACTGCGAGTGGCTCGAGGGAATGTGGCACACCGGTGATGCGGCCATCGCCCTTGATCGTGGCGATGTCGCCGACGAGGTGGCTCGGCGGCTCGCGCCGTACGAGGGCCTGTGGGTGATCGACGGGATCGGCGGAGGCGTGATGGGCGTGACCGCACATCTCCTCGGCCGGCTGGCGGCGTTCCGCGGCAGGATCGGTGACGCGCGACGCCTGCTGTCCAGCGCGGTGTCGGCGTACCAAGGCGCCAACGCTGTCCCGTGGCTGAACCGAGCGGAGCAGGATCTGGCCGCGATCAGCGGAGCCGTACGACGGACCACGAGCGTCGAGGGAGTGTTCCGAAAGGACGGGCGAACCTGGCACCTGAGCTGGCGGGATGGCGAGGCAACTGTCCCGGATTCGAAGGGAATGCACGACCTGTCCGTGTTGCTGGGCCGGCCCGGTACGTCGGTGCATGTCCTCGACCTGGTTGCCGCTGCGGGCGGCCCGCCGCGGACGGCGGCCGGAGGGGACACCGGCCCGGTGCTCGACGGTATGGCCAGGGACGCATACAAGCGGCGAGTGGCCGAACTCGATACCGACATCGCCGAGGCAGAACGCGACGGCACAACTCAGCGGGTCGGCACACTCGTCGAGGAACGGGACTTCCTGGTCCGCGAGCTGGCCGCGGCCTACGGCCTCGGTGGCCGGGCGCGGACGACCGGGGACCCGGCCGAACGGGCTCGCAAGGCCGTCGCGATGCGCGTCGCGACCGCGATCAAGGCCATCCGCGAGGTCCACCCCGGGCTGGCGCGACACCTCGAGTTGGCCGTCTCCACCGGACGGTTCTGCGTCTATCGCCCGGAGGAAACCGCGACCTGGCACAGCTAGCCGTCAGTCGTGTGGCATCGCCACATCAGACCTGGCGCCTTCCTGGTAGAGGCGGCGCACCGGGCGCCGCGCAGCACCAGGGAGATCGCCATGAGCACGATGCTGGATCAGGTCGATGAGACCCCCACCCCATCCGCCGCCGAGGAGGTGTCCGGCCGCCTCTTCCTGCAGACGCTTGCGACGGCCGAACTCCTCAACATCTACCTCGGCGTCGAGCTGGGCTTCTATCGCTCGCTGTCGCAGGACGGGCCCGCGACGGCCGGCGTACTGGCTGAGCGATGCGGCGCCGAGGTCCGCTACACCCAGGAATGGCTGACTCAGCAGGCCGTTGCGGGACTGCTGACCATCAGCGAAGAGGCGGCGTTCAGCTTGCGCGACGGTGTGCACGAGGCGCTGGTTGACGAGACAAGTCCGTTCTATGCCGGCGGCATGGCCTACATCGCGCCGGCGATGGGGCGAGCACTTCCGGCACTGGTCGCCGCGTTCCGCACCGGGGACGGTGTGCCGCTCACGGCGTACGGCGCCGACGCGGTGACCGCACAGGAGGCGCTCAACCGGCCCGCCTACGAGAACTCGCTGATCGACGAGTGGCTTCCGCAGGTGCCGGACATCCAGTCCCGCCTCGCGGACAGCACCCGCCCGGCGCGCGTCGCGGACCTGGGCGCAGGCGTGGGCTGGGCGTCGATCCGGCTCGCGGAGGCGTTCTCGCACATCTCCGTCGACGGGTACGACCTGGACGAGGAGTCCATCGCCCGCGGCCGCCGGTACGTCGCCGAACGCGGGGTAGGCGGCCGGGTCGACCTCGAGGTCGCCGATATCACCCAGCCGCTCCCCCGCGACGGGTACGACGTCGCGTTCTTCTTCGAATGCCTGCACGACTTGCCACATCCGGTGGCGGCCCTCGAGGCCGCCCGGCGTGCGCTGGCACCCGGCGGCTCGGTGGTCGTGATGGAGGAGAACGTCGCCGAGACCTTCACCGCTCCGGGCGACGAGGTCGAGCGATTCATGGCCGCGGCCGGGACCCTCTGGTGTGTTCCGCAGGGCCGCACCGACGCCGGCTCCGAGGTCGTCGGGCCGCTCGAGATCCGGCCGGCGACCATGCGACGGCTGTCCGAAACGGCCGGCTTCGCCGGCATCGAGATCCTGCCGATCGAGCACCCCTTCTGGCGCTTCTACCGGCTCCAGGGCTGAGTCGCCAACGCGATGCCCGTCAGCCCAGGGACTTGCGGGCGAATTCGACGGCCTCGGCCAGGAGGCTGCGCCATAGCTCGGGGTCGAGGGCCGGGATCGACACCCATTCGCGGAAGACCTTTCCGGCAGGGGCGAACGGATCGCCGGTGCCGGTCTCGACAAGGTCGATCACCCGCTCGCGCGGCAGCTTCACGACGAGGGAACCGGCCTTGTCGTTGTAGGACGCCACGAAACGCCCGGCCAGCCGCACGCAGGGGTAGCCCATCATGGTGGCGCGGCCGATGGCAGGGTCGTACAGCAGGTCGTCAGTGAGCTCGTCGTACAGGTCACGAGCCGCGGGGTCCCCGCCGGATTGCTCCGGCGGGGACGCGCCCTGGGTGCGCTTGGCCATCAGGCCGCAGGTGGGGTGAAGACCCCGAACTGGTTCCCGGCCGGGTCGCGCAGATAGGCGAACTTCGGGGCGCCGGGGCCGGGATCGAGGTGCTTGCTGACGACCGATCCGCCGAGCTGCTCAGCGTCGGCACACGTGCCCTCGACATCGGCGACGAGGATATAGAACACGGCATGGTCGGGCACCTGGCCGCCAGTGCCGAAGATGCCGCCCATCGGACCGTCAGCGCCGGAGGCCTTGATGTTGCGGTAGTCCGATCCACCGGATGCAGCGGGGCCGTTGGCCTCGAACGTCCAGTCGAACAGGCTGCCGTAGAACTTCTGGGCGGCGTCGGCGTCGCTGGTGGCGACCTCGAACCAGGCCAGGGTGCCGGGAGCGGGGGTGGTCATGTGCGTCTCCTTCTGATCGGATCACCCGCCGGAACGACGGGCTGCACCCACCGTGGCAGTCGTTCGCGACAGCCCTATGTCGGAGTTCGGCAGAGAATCTTCGGGACGAAGCACGGACGCCGGCAGCTTGATCTCGTGACCGTCGACGATCGGCTCGGGGACGACAGGCCGCAGCCTCGGGAGGCGCGGCGTCCGCTCGGCCGCGGTGATGCGGTCCATGCGGAACACCCTGTCGTCGCCTCGCAGGTGGCACCACGCGGTGAGATAGGAGCCGTTGGTGCCGACCACCACGTACTGCGGCTCGACCTCACGCTCCGTCCGAACGCCCCCGACGTCGATGTAGTGGATGCGCAGCACCTGGTTGTCGCGCACGGCCCGCCAGATGATCTCGGCGACCTCCGCGTCCGGGTCCGGCACCTTCCGCACGATCAGCCGCACCTTGTCCGCGGTATCGCGTGCCTCCACCAGCGCCGACTCCGGCATCGCGGCGACGATCTTCTGCAGCGCGCTGCGGGCATCGTTGCTGAACAGGACGTGCTCGGTCCGGCTCAGCGCCACGGCCACGGCCGCCGCCTCGCGCGGAGTGAAGTTGAGCGGCGGCAGGCTCATCGATCGGTCGAGTGTGTACCCGCCCCCTCTCCCCTGCTTCGTCGCCAGCGGGACGCCGGCCTGCCCGAGCGCGCTCAGGTCACGCTCCACGGTGCGAACGCTCACCTCGAAACGTGCAGCCAGTTGCCGCGCCGTACGTCCACGTCGTCCGGCCGCACGCAACTCCTCCACCAGGGCGTAGAGGCGATCGATGCGGTTCATGTTCGGAGCGTAGACGCGGGCGTGGACACTCCTGAGATCCTGTCCCCAGGGTGTCCTGATCCGGGCGCTGCCGTTCGTCAGTAGGTCAGAGCGGGATGACCCCGCGGAGACGAGGAGTAGGGAATGAGTCACTACCTGCTGTCGGTCTATGAGGCGGAGAACCAGGTCGAGGGCGCGCCGGCGACACCCGAAGACACGCAAGCCTTCATGCGGCGGGTGATCGCGCTCGAGGAGGAGATGGACGCAGCAGGCGCGTTCGTGTTCGGCGGCGCCCTGCACGGCCCCGACGCAGCCACCGTGGTGCGCGGAGGCACGGGCCTCGACAAGGTCACCACCGACGGACCCTTCGCCGAGGGCAAGGAGCACATCGGCGGCTTCTACATCATCGACGCCGAGAACCTCGACGAGGCGCTGGCGTGGGCGAACAAAGTCGTCGAGGCCATCAATCACGCGATCGAGGTCCGGCCGTTCCGCGCAACAGGGCGGCTACAGGACGGTGAAGGACATTGACGGAACGATAGATGGACGAGGTCGAGCGAGCCTTCCGCGAGGCACACGGCCAAGCCGTGGCCACCCTGACCCGTATCTTCGGTGACATCGCGCTGGCCGAGGACGCCGTACAGGACGCCTTCGTGACGGCTGTCCAGCGGTGGCCGCGCGACGGCGTGCCCGACAACCCGCCCGGCTGGATCGTCACCACCGCGCGCAACCGAGCCGTGGACGCCGTCCGACGCGGCCGACGCGGCCGCGAACTCGCCGAGCAGGTCGCGGCAGACCATCGGCGGCGGCAGCAGTCCACCGTCGGATCCGAGGATGCGGAGCTCATGCGTGACGATCAGTTGCGGCTTGTCTTCACCTGCTGCCACCCGGCCATCCGCACCGAGTACCAGGTGGCGCTGACCTTGCGCCTGATCGCCGGACTCACCCCCGCGGAGGTCGCGTCGGCGTTCCTGGTGAGCGAGGAGACCATGGCGAAGCGACTGGTGCGTGCGAAGTACAAGATCAAGTCAGCGCACATCCCCTACCGGGTTCCCGACGAGGCCGAACTTCCCGACCGCCTTCGCGCGGTGCTGTCGGTGCTGTACCTGATCTACAACGCCGGAGCCGACGACATCCGGAACCGCCGGAACTTGTGCACCGAGGCGATCCGGCTGGCGCGTGTGCTGGTGGAGCTGATGCCCGACGAGCCGGAAGCGGTCGGCCTGCTGGCCCTCATGCTGCTCAACGAGGCGAGAATGCCGGCACGCGGTCGCGGTGACGACGTCGTACTGCTGCAGTACCAAGACAGGTCGCTCTGGAACCGCTCGCTGATTGCCGAGGGCCACGAACTCGTCCTTGTCTGCCTTCGGAGTCGCCGCCCCGGGCCGTTTCAGCTCCAGGCGGCGATCCAGGGCATCCATTGCGCGGCCCCGCACTACCGCGACACTGACTGGCCAACGATCGTACGGTTCTACGACCGGCTGCTGGCCGTCATGCCGACACCGGTGATCGCGCTCAACCGCGCAGTCGCGCTGGCCGAGATCCAAGGGCCGGTCACCGGCCTGGCCACGCTGGACGAGATCGCCGACCAGCTCGCCGAGTACCACCTGCTGCACGCC
Organism: Kribbella sp. NPDC050281; assembly: GCF_040655855.1. NCBI lineage: Bacteria > Bacillati > Actinomycetota > Actinomycetes > Propionibacteriales > Kribbellaceae > Kribbella > Kribbella sp. NPDC050281. Next base: position 59,891 of record NZ_JBFAKS010000042.1, read on the forward strand.
TCGCGCGGCTCGATGCTGGAACGCCTCGGCCGACGGAAGGACGCAGCCGACGCCTACGCCCTCGCGGCAGAACTGGCCAGAACCCAGCCCGAGATCCAGTTCCTCCGCCGGCGAAGCGAAGCCCTCGAGCGTGAGGTGTGAAACCTCGTACGTACACCTCGAGCGCACGGTAGCGTCCGGTGAGTAGGCGGCGACTCGTCGTCGACGCTGGGACCGACCCTCCGGACCGGAACCGCGGTGACGGCGGATCTCCTGGATGGTGGCCCCCTGTTCTCGGTCCGCTTCCGGCGAGCCGGCCGCTCCCCAGCGACTCCAGACTCGCGCTGCCGCGTTCCGCGAGGCAGAGCCCAAAGTCCCGAACTCCTCGACTATCAGACCCTCAGTCGGCCCGGGCGCGGGTATCTGTAGGTGTCGAGGCGGGACCTTCGGCCCTACTGCCGGGCTCCGCAGCCACCGATCGTTGATGGGTGAACGAGAACTGCAGCTCGTCTGCTGTCTGGAGACCGTGATGACCACCACCCAGTTCGACCAGTCCCGCCTGGAGATTCTGAGTCCGCCGGAGTGCTTGCGACTGCTCGGCTCGGTTCCGCTCGGCAGGCTGGTCTACACGCTCGGTGGTCTCCCGGCGATCAGGCTGGTCAACTTCGTGCTGGACGACGACACCATCGTTGTGAACACCGGACCGGGGCAGAAGCTCCGCGCGGCGGAGCGCGGTGACGTGGTGGCCTTCGAGGCCGACGATGTCGATCTCGATCGACAGCTCGGCTGGACCGTCACAGCCATCGGCCACCTGTCCGTGGTCTCGGCGGACGAGGCCGACTCGCTGCGCCGTTCGCTCCCGCTGCACTCCTGGCTCCCGATGGACGATCCGCAACTGATCCGTCTCGGGATCGAATCGGTGCACGGACGACGGCTGCTCCCGTGGGCCCGGCGTCCACACGCCGGCGCCTCGTAGACCCCGACCCTGGTTCACATCATCAACGACTTTCCGTACTCTGAGGCCGTGCCTGAGGGTTCGCGTGCGGAGCGGGGACGCTGGGACGAGGGGGCGCTGGAGTTCGCCGGACTCTCCCGGGTGCGTCTCGATGCGCTCCTGCAGGAACTGCTCGGCCGGGTCGACGAGATCATGGACTCCCAGGAGCGACTCCGTGCGCTCCTCGACGCGGTCGTCGGGATCGGCGCCGACCTCGATCTGAACAGCACCCTCGACCGGATCGTCACCGCCGCCTGCGAGCTGGCCGATTCCCGGTACGGCGCACTCGGTGTGGTCGGCCCGGACGGCAAACGGCTCGTCCGGTTCATCACCCACGGTGTCACCGACGAGGAGATCGCGGCCATCGGCCCGTACCCCGAGGGGCACGGGATCCTCGGCCTGCTGATCGACGACCCCGAGCCCATTCGGCTGACCGATCTTGCCGAGCATCCGCGGTCGTACGGATTCCCGGCGAACCACCCGCCGATGAAGTCCTTCCTCGGCGTACCGATCCGGACCAGGGAGCACGCGTACGGCAACCTCTACCTGACCGAGAAGACTGGTGGCGCCGACTTCACCGAGGACGACGAGCGCACTGTCACCGCACTCGCGGCCGCGGCCGGCGTCGTCATCGACAACGCCAGGCTGTACGCCGACACCGAGCAGCGTCGGCGGTGGCACGAGGTCACCGCCGAGATCACCCGGCTGATGCTCGGCGATTTCGATCCCGACCAGGCACTCCTCCTGATCGCGCAGCGGTCACGCGAGGTATCCGGCGCACAGGTCGCGGCAGTACTGCTGGCCGAGGATTCGGAACTGGTCGTCAAGGCAGTCGATGGTCCGCCCGAATTCGGTCACTTCCTCGGACGTCGCATCCCGGCGGACCTGCCGCTCCTTGGTCGCGCGACAGCCGGTGGCGAGCAGGTCGTCATCGAGGACCTGGCCCGGCTCCTCAAGGACGCAGGAGTGCTGACCGAGTTCCCGGAGGGCACCAACCTCGGCCGTACGACGATGGTGCCACTGCCGGCCGGAAGTACCGGCACCGGCGGACTCCTCGTCGTCGCCGCGGAGCAGGGCCCGAACAGCCGGGTCTCCGAGGGCGCCGACCTGATCCGGATGTTCGCCGGCCAGGCCACCCTGGCCCTGGAACGTGCCCAGGCACAGCGTGACCGAGACATGATTCTGGTGCTCGAGGACCGCGATCGGATCGCGAGGGACCTGCACGATCTGGTGATCCAGCGACTCTTCGCGACCGGGCTGCAGCTCCAGGGCATGCACCGGTTGGCTCGTCCCGAGCATCAGCAGCGGCTCAGCCGAGCAGTCGACGACATCGACACGACCATCCACGACCTCCGGGCCGCGATCTTCGAGCTCCAGCAGACGCCCGACAGCAGCTCGCTCCGCGGACATGTCCAGGCGCTGGTCACGGAGTACGCCGAGCCGCTCGGGTTCCGGCCCCGACTGATCTGCACCGGCCCGATCGACACCGTCGTACCGACCACCGTCCGGCCACAGATCCTCGCGACCGTCCGGGAGTCGCTGTCCAACGTCGTCCGTCACGCGGAGGCCTCCCAGGTCACCGTGGAGTTGTCGGTCGACTCCGAGCAGGTCGTCGCGAGGATCTCCGACGATGGCGTCGGCATCGGCCCGCGCCGCCGCTCCAGCGGCCTGCGCAACCTCACCGAACGCGCCCAGGCGCTCGGCGGAGGCGTTCAGATCACCGAGAACCAGCCCCACGGGACCATCGTGGAATTCACGGCACCGATCACCGGCAACTGACGGCCGAACGACCTCCCCGAGTCAGGACTCTTGCCCGCAGCGGGGCCGTCTCCCACCGGCCAGGCTGAAGGAGAAGGCGTACCAGTGGGAGGAGATTCCGGTGTCTGACCAGCAGCTGTCGGCGGAACACATCGACGTCCTGCTCGCGGCGGCCGTCGCCGCACCGAGCATGCACAACACCCAGCCTTGGCGGTTCGAGGTGGGAGGGCACGTCATCGACGTGTTCCTCGACGGCTCACGCACGCTGCCGGCAGAGGACCCGACGGGCCGGGCCATGCGTATCGCGGCCGGCGCGGCAACGTTCAACCTGCGCTGCGCCGCCGAGTCGCTCGGCTACGGCACCTGGCTCGGCCTGGCGCCGTACCCGGAAGAACCCGACCTGCTGGCGCGGATCGTCGTCGAACCCACCAGCAGGCCGGACGACGAGCGGCGTGACCTGGCGCAGCAGATCCCCAGGCGCCACACCGATCGCCGCCCGTCCGGCGCGCAGCCGCTGCCGGAGGGCATCAAGGTCGCTCTGTTGCAGGCCGCGTACGCCGAAGGGGCCGAACTGACCTGGCTCGGCGAACCCGAAGTCCGCGCCGTACTCGACATGGTCGTCGACACCGATCTCCGCGAAGTCCACGACTGGCATCGCCGCGCCGAACGCGCGCACTGGGTCGGCGGTGACCGCACCACCGAAGGCGTCCCGAGCACGGCGCTCGGGCCACGGTCCGCCGGCTACCCGGCAGCCGTTCGGGACATGGCTACCCGGCCGGTCGACCGGATGCGCGCGGAGATGACGTTCGAGGACCACCCGGACCTCGCCATCCTGTCCACGGAGGGCGACGAGCCTGCGGACCAGGTCGCGGCAGGGCTGGCCCTCGAACGAGTGCTGCTGACCGCGACCCGTGAAGGGTTCACGGCATCGTTCCTCAACCAGCCACTGGAGTTCGACGACCTGCGCCGTGCGGTGCAGCGACTGACTCAGCGGCCGGGACACGCGCACATGGTCATCCGCTTCGCCCACAGCCGGCCCGGCAACGGAACCGGCCGGCGGCCGGTCTCGGAGTTCCTTCGCACCAAGGACGAGTCGTCGGCGCGCATCCGAGAACGCTGACAGGACCGTCGGCACCGCACCCGCGGGACCTTCGCCCCTTCGCTCGTAGTGCCTCGTCCCGGCATCGTGGTCGCATGGTTGAGAAGAGAGTTGTCGTCGGCATCGACGGTGCGGGCGTCAGCGAGAGCGCGATCCGCTGGGGCGCGGTCGAAGCGGCGGCCCGCGGTGTCGACCTGCATCTTGTCCATGCGTTTGTGTGGGCGGAGTTCCGGGTGCCGCTGGGACCAAGCGATGTCGCCCCAGGGCTCCGCGCCGCTGCCGACAAGATCGTTGCCGAGGCACTGCACCTGGCGCGCACGTTCGAGCCTCGTGTATCCGTCACGGCCGGCAGGGTCGACGGCTTCCCCTCGCCCGTGCTGCTGGCGGAATCCCGGAACGCCGAGCTGATCGTGATCGGCAGCCGCGACGCCGGCCGGACGCTCGGCCTGCTGGTCGGCTCCACCGGACTGGAGCTCGCTGCCCACGCACACTGCCCGGTGATCGTCGTACGGCCCGCCGAAGACGCAGTGGTCGGCAATCGCGTGGTGATCGGGTACGACGGCTCTCCCGCCGCAGACGCCGCCGTGGACTTCGGCCTGCAGTACGCCGATCGGCACGGACTTGTCGCCCGGATCGTCACGGTTCTACCGGAGGGCGAGGACGACGTCGCGTCGCCCCTGCGGACTCTGCAGGGCCTGCGGACGGCTGAGGTCGTCCAGGTGACCGGCCACCCGGCCGAGCTACTGCTCGAATGGTCTGCCGACGCGCAGCTCATGGTCGTCGGGTCCCGCGGTCGCGGCGGTTTCGCGAGTCTTCTGCTCGGCTCGGTGAGCCAGATCGTGCTGCACCAGGCTCCATGCCCGGTTGCCGTGATACCCACCCCGGCACTCGACAGTCATCGGACCCGCTGACCCAGGTCGTTCGGCACTGACCCGGTCGTTCGGTTGCTGATGTCCTGGACAGGACCAGAAGGAGGTCTCGATGTCCAAGAAGGTAGTGGTTGCCTACGCCACCAAGATGGGCGCGACCGCGGGCATCGCCGAGGCGATCGGCACCGAACTGCGCGCACACGGCCACCGGGTCGACGTCCTCGACGTCAGGTCCGTCCATACCGTCGAGCCGTACGACGTTGTGGTCCTCGGCAGCGCCATCTACATCCGGCGCTGGCGGCGCGAGGCGGTGCAGTTCTTGCGAAAGAACCGCGATGAGCTCCGCGAGCGGCAGGTCTGGCTCTTCCACAGCGGCCCGGTTGGTCCCGACAAGGACCAGGCTCAGAAGATGCCACCGGCCGTCCGACGACTCGCTCGTGAGATCGGCGCCACTCCCGCGATGACCTTCGCCGGCCGACTCGAACCCGCCACTGCCAAGGGCTTCCTCGCCCGCCGCCTGGCCGCCGGCAACCTGGCCGCCGACTCCCGCGACTGGGACAAGATCCGCAGCTGGTCCGCCGGCATCGGCACCGCCATCTCCACCACCCACGCAGCACCAGGCACCGCCCCACGTTCCCAGCGTGGTCCTGGCGGGTGATTGTCGCTACGACTTGCGCTGGTTCTTCGCGTGTTCGATGGCGAAGACGGCGGCTTCGGTGCGGCGTTCTACGTTGAGTTTGCGGAGGAGGGAGGAGACGTAGTTCTTCACCGTCTTTTCGGCCAGGAAGAGCGATTGCGCGATCTGGCGGTTGGTCTTGCCGACGGCGATCTCGGCAAGGATCTTGCGCTCCTGCTCGGTGAGCGCGGCGTACCGGGGATCCTCCTCCACCACCGGGTGTCGCAGACGCTCCAGGACCTTCTGGGTCATGGCGGGGTCGAGCAAGGACTCGCCCGCGGCCAAGCGGCGGATCGCCCCGACCAGGTCGCTGGCGTGCACCTGCTTCAGCAGGTAGCCGGCGGCCCCGGCCATGATCGCCGTGAACAGTGCCTCGTCGTCGGAGTACGACGTGAGCATCAGGCACGCCGGCGGGTTCTCCATCGTGGAGCGGATCTCGCGGCAGACCGAGACGCCGTCCCCGTCGGGCAGCCGGACGTCCAGGAGGGCGACATCCGGCTGAACGGCGGGGATGCGCGCGAGCGCCTCCGCGGCGGTCGAAGCGTCACCCACCACCTCGATGTCCGGCTCGTCCTCGAGCAGCTGGTGCAGCCCCAGCCGGACCACCTCGTGGTCGTCCAGCAGAAAGACCCTGATCGTCATCGCAGCTCCCTCGGATTCACCCGCCGACCGCTCCGGCCGGCGAACTCGCCTCCAGCATCCACCCCTGCCACGCCACGAAGCAGGGGCAACTGTCCCGCCCCGCGCAGGACTTTTGACCTGTTCGGTCGAGGCGAGGAGGCGACCAGCCGGCCTGCGGCCTCGGGCCCTCCTCCCCTGCATCTCTCGCCACCTGCCTGGTTGCCTGGAAGGAAGGAACGAAAGGGAGGCAGAGTCCGATGGACATCAGGTCGCAGAACGTGGAGGTGCCGGGTGACCTCGGCACTCGGGTCAGGCATCGTCGGCTCGAGTTGGGGCTGAGTAGGGCGGAGGTCGCCGAGCGCACCGGGATGAGCACGCGCCGCATCGAGCACATCGAGACGGAGCCGGTGGCGCTGACCGGGGGTGAGCTCCTCAGGCTGTCGCGCGCACTCGACAGCACCATCAGCGGCTTGTTCGCACCACACCGGAGCCGGCCGACGCGACGAGCGGTCCTGACGCCGGAGCCCGAGCTGGAACCGATGCGCCGGGAGGAGTGCGTCAAGCTGATCGAGGCCGGTCTGGTCGGACGGATCGCGTTCAACCGGGCCGACGACCTCCTCGTGATCCCCGTCAACTACTGCTATGTGAACGAGCTGATCGTCTTCCGCACAGCCGCCGACAGCGCGGTCGCTCAGTACGACCTCGCGCCCATCGCGTTCGAGATCGACGCCTTCGACGAGAGTCTTCGGGACGGTTGGAGCGTGCTCGTGAATGGCACGGTCCGGCCGGCCACCGGCCAGGAGATCGAGGTCGCCCTCGGCCGTGTCGAGCCCTGGGCCGGCGGCACCCGCGAGACCTACATCGCCATCGAGCCCCGCCGCATCTCCGGCCGGCGCATCCGCTCTTGGTGATCACACAGCCGAAGGGCTCACCGGCTCATGCCGCAGTCGCCGAGCCGGCGTGCAAACGGCCGAGTTCCTCTCCCCAGCGGCGCGCGCGTTCGATCTCGACCTCGCGGATCGGTCCGGTCGACTCGTCCACGAAGAAGCTCGCAGACCCGAGGAAGACCCGGAAGCCCAACCGGCGCAGCACCTTGGCAGCCGACCTCGCGGCCGAGCCGGGGAGCCGGCGGACCTTGGCGATGCGTGTATCGAAGGTTGCGACGTCGACCTGGGCGCGACGGCGTCCCGAGGTGGACGTCGTGTCCGCGGTCAGCATGTCCAGCCACTCGCGGATCCCGGTCTCTGTCGGCATCACCACGGTGTGCTGGTTCCTGGCCTCCTGGCGTGTGGATGCGCGGCTCATCGAGAACGCATGTGTCGGTCCGCCGACGACGAGCAGCCGGACGTCACCGGGGATCACCGTCGGCGCCCGGTAAGCCGGCACTATCTCGGTGGGACTGCTCTGCCGCAGCCCTGCGCAGATCGCGGACGCGATCCGCGCGGTGTTGCCGTACATGGACTCGTAAACGACGAGTGCACGTGTGATGTCGGACATGATCGACCTCCTACGGTGTCAGTACGTCGGAACGACCAGCCCGCGCGTCGCGGACCTGCTCCGATCCTTCGTGCTCGGTGGCAGTCACGTGGTGCGGCACGATCGCGACCGCGCAGGTCATCGCGGCCACCGAGCGGCGTGCCACCGGGTCGACCGGCAACGCGCCGGTGTGTGAGCCGACCACGACCAGGCCGACCTCGCTGCTTTCGTGCACCAGCGCTGCGGCCGGTTGGCGGCTGCTCAGGAACCGGGTCACTCTCACGTTCGGGAACTTGCCCGTCCACGGAGCGAGAGTTTCGGACAACAGGTGGTCAGCACGGCTGATCCACGAGTGGTCCGGATCCTCGTCGTTCCACGCGTGCTCGGCGGGCAGACCGGCGTGGACGACGATCAGGTCGCCCTCCCGCCCGGCCGCGGTGCCGAACGCGAACTCCAGTGCCTCGTCGGACAGCGCCGTACCGTCGATGCCGACGGCAACCTTGCGATCCGTCAGGCACGGCTTCCACGACGCCGGTACGACGACCACCGGGCAGCCGGCGCGGCTCGCCAGCGTGAGGTCGGTGTGGGCATGCATGAGCCGCTCCGGACCACGACTGCGTGATCGGCCGACCACCAGCATCCTCGCCTTCCGTGCGGCATGTGCGAGGACCCGGACCCGCGAACCCTCACCGGCAACGGCGGCCAGCTCAGTTGCGTAGCTGTCCCGATGCCGCACGTGTGCGACAGCGGCTCGCAATGCGTCGTCTGCGCGCTCGGCCGGCGCCTTCGGCGAATACCCCGGCATCATCGGCGAGACCGCGGCGTGCGCCGAGTACGGCGCGACCAGCACGAGCTCAGCACCACACCGCAGTGCCTCCGCGGACGCGTAGTCCACGATCCGCAGATTCTCAGCGCTGCCGTCGACTTCGACCACAACCGGGCCGGTCCTGTTCCAGGTACTCATTTTCTCCTACCTCTGTCACTACAGGAACTGCGACCAACGAGCAGAGGGCGTAGGGCAGGACGCGTCAGGCGTCGCAGGCATTGTGGCTATCGCAGCCATGGGTAGCGGTGGACGATGTCGAGCTTGCCCCACCAGCCGCCCAAGCCCCACACGTTGCCAGCAGCAACGAGCGCGAGAACCACGAGCGTGATGGCACCGAGGATGTGCTCGTCCAGCACCGGGTTGTTCTCCGGCGGCAGATTCGCCGACCACATCATCAGATACAGCAGCGCACCGCTGACAGCCGCGATCCGCATCCCGATGCCTAGGGTCAGCGCGAGGCCGATGCCGGCCAGGGCGACCATGAACAGCGGAGTCACCCACCAGTCACCCACGAGGGACTGGTAGAAGTCGGCTAGCGGGCCGCTGGTGCCCTTGCCGAGGAATCCGGCGGTCGGGTCGCCACCGTCGACCCAGCCCTTACCGGCCGGAGTGGCGTAGCCGAGCCCGAACAGCTTGTCGAAGAACGGCCACAAGAAGGTCAGGCCGAAGGCAATCCGCAGGACGGCGAGCGCACGGCCCGCAGCTGTGGTGACGATCAGATGGCGATCGCCGTCGGGCTCCATTGTGGGAGCCGGTAGGTCGTGTCGGTGCGGCGTGGTGGTCATCGTCGTTCCTTTCGTTCGATTCGACACCTCGATCGTCTGCCCGCTCCCCCACGCCGGTCAGGGCCGTCGCACCTCACCGTCGCGAGCCGAAAGTCCCTCCAAGCCGGGACCCTTGCCGCTGGCAACCGCTCCGCACCGTCCACACGCTGAGAGAACACCGAACTTGGGCCGAAACGGACACGAGATGAACGCGACAACCACCCTGACCAAGGACGAGGTGGCCATCCTGCTCACTGCAGCGATGCACGCCCCGTCCATCCACAACACGCAGCCGTGGCGGTTCGAGATCCACGGTCCGGTGGTTGACGTGCTGCTCGATCGGCACCGCACGCTCCCCGTCGCGGATCCGGCAGATCGTGCAGCGCGGATCGGAATCGGCGCCGCCGTCTTCAACCTGCGGATCGCAGCCGCGATGCTCGGCCACGAATCGCAGCTGGCACCTGACCCCGATCCCCACCACCCAGACGTGGTGGCGCGGATCTTCCTGGCCGACCGCAAGACCCCAATACCAGAACTGGGCCGTCTGTACGGCGAGCTGCGTCGCAGGCACACCTATCGCGGGCCGATGCTCGATCAGGTCATCGCACCGCGCGTACTGGCACGACTCGACGGGGCCGCTCAAGCCGAGCGCGCGACTCTGCGCTGGCTCGACCCAGACGAGACATCCCGGCTCGGCGAGCTGCTCCGGCGCGTCGATGACACAGAGCTGCACGACGAGGACCGCCTGCACGAGCGGCTCCGCTGGATCGGTGGAGACAGACGATCCGACGGCGTCCAGGAGAGCGGCCCCTTGCCGACTCGGCCGGCGTTCGTCCGCGACCTCTCCGCGGGCCTCGACAGTACGCACCGCAGTCAGGCCGTCTTCGAGCAACGGCCGAGCCTCGCGGTCCTGTGCACGCCGCAAGAAGACGCGGCCGCCTGGCTGCGAGCCGGCCTGGCCCTCGAGCGCGTGCTGCTCGCCGCGACCTCCTACGACCTCGCCGCGTCATTTCTCCATCAACTGCTCGAGCACAACACGGCGCGGGCCGCGGTACGCGAGCTTGTCGGCGACCGCTCGTGGCCGCAGATGGTGATGCGCATCGGCTACCCGGCTCACTCCGGGCACAGCACCTCGCGCCGGGACTGGCGCGAGTCCTTCGACCAGTGGTTCTGACAATCGGACAAGGAGACTCGAACATCACATCGCCTCGTCCCAGCGGCCGGTTCAGTGCTGAAGGACGCCGGCTCTGGATGGTGTGCTGATGACGATTGAGGGGAAGGTCAGTGGCCGGGCCTCGACCACGTAGAGCTGACCGGATACCCCGTCCTTGGCCCAATCGAGCTCCATCCGCCGCTTGCAGCGCGCGTCGGCAAGGACGGACCACTGCGCGAGAACCTGCAACTCGCCGTCGGACAGAACCAGCCCGTTCCGCTCCTTCGGTGTGGTCGGAACCAGCGACGTAGCCCGGCGTCCGGCGTACACGGTCTTCGTCCGCTTGGCGCCACGGTGCCTGATGATCATCGGCCGGCTGCCCGGATAGATCGAGAACTGGTCGGGATCGTCGGCGGCTGGCTCCCCCAGGCCCCAGGCCGCGCTGACCCGGACCAACGAGCTTTCGCCGTGGACCGTGCCCGAGCCGCCGCGGTCCGAGCGCACCATCAGCTGGACCGTGACCGGCATGGCCGCAGTCAGGTGGTCAGGTCCGCAGAGCTCGCGGTTGCCGACGGCCGCAGCACTGAAGAGATCCGCGAAGCATCGCCGGCACGCGGCGAGCACATCGGCTCCGGTGTTCAGATGAAGGAAGAGCTCGTCTCGTGTCCCCTCCTGCGGGGTGATCGGGCTGCAGCGAACGGCGACCTCGGTGCCGTCGCCACCCAGCTCCTCGTAGGCGGCGAGAATGTCGTCGGCCAAGGCCGGCGGCAACGACGTGGCACCGAAGGCAGTGCGGATCGCGGCCGCAACCACCCTCAGGTCCCGCCCCGCCCGGTACCTGCGGATCTCACGCGCGATCACCGGACCGAGCCGGCCCTCGCGCACGAACTCCTCGTACGCCGTCGCGGTCACCACGAAGCCGGCCGGAACCCGGATGCCATCCCGTGACAGCTCCGCCAGCCGAGAGTTCTTCACACCGACCACAGCAGGGTCGGTCGCGGCGTCGTCCTGAAGACGAACGATCCTGTCGGTGCTCATCAGCTACCGCCTCTCCCTCGACTTCTCCAACCCGTCACTTCCCTGTACTTCCACACTGGTTGAGGCGCCGCATCGTGTTCAGAGCCGAAAGTCCCGTCGTTCGTGACAACTCAGCCCGGACGTACCAGCCCGTGGTTCGTGGGGGCCGGTGTTTGAACCTTGTGAGTGGATGAGGAAGGCTGGGGTCCGGAGCGCCGGGAAGTCTGGTCGGCAGTGCCCGTCCCTGTTCGGGGTGCGGGCTCGACGTCGACCCTGGAGGCTGTGTGACGCTCGCCGATCGCTGTCAGAAGCCCGTGAGAGCCGATCGAGACACGTGTGGCTGCGGCGTAGGCTGCGAGTGTGCACGGAGAGCAGATGGCCGAGGAGTTCCCGGTGGTCAGCCTGGACTCGGAGGCGCGCGCAGCGGTCCAGCTACTTGCCGCGCGGCGCTTGCCCGGTCTGATCGTGGTCCGCGAGGATGGCACACCGTACTCCGTGCTGCCGGCGTCACAGGTCGTTCGGTTCCTGGTGCCGAGCTACGTCCAGGACGATCCGTCGCTGGCGCGGGTGATCGACGAACCGTTGGCCGACAGGGTCGCGGACAAGTTGTCCGGCGTGTCTGTGCGCAAGCTGCTGCCGTCGGAGCCGGCCGAGCTGCCGGTGGTCAACCACGACGACACGGTGCTGGAGATCGCGGCCACCATGGCCCGCCTGCGCTGTCCGCTGGTCGCCGTGGTGAAGGACCGGGAGATCATCGGCGCGATCACCGCGTCCCGGTTGCTCGAACTGGTCGTGCCCAAGGACTGATCTCGTCCGCTGCCGCGGCGCTGTTGCGTTGCGTGGCCGGAGTTGTGGCATGACCGCGATCGCAATCGTCGTCTTCGCTCTGGCCTATGTCCTGATCGCCACCGAGTGGACGCACAAGCTGCTGGCGGCACTCGGTGGCGCGGCGGTCCTGCTCGCGCTGGGGGTGACCGACTCCGAGCACGCCTTCTACTCCCCTGACACGGGCGTCGACTGGGACGTCATCTTCTTGCTGTTCGGGATGATGGTGATCGTCGGCGTGCTGCGCCGGACCGGCGTGTTCGAGTACGTCGCAATCTGGGCGGCCAAGAGGGCGAACGGCTCTCCTCTCCGGGTGATGATCCTGCTGACGCTGATCACTGCCGGCGCGTCGGCATTCCTGGACAATGTGACGACCGTGTTGCTGATCGCACCGGTCACGCTGCTGGTCTGCGAGCGGCTGGGGATCAACCCGGTGCCGTTCCTGATCGCTGAGGTGATGGCGTCGAACATCGGGGGCGCGGCCACCCTGATCGGTGATCCGCCGAACATCATCATCGCCAGCCGGTCCGGACTGACCTTCAACGACTTCCTGCTGCACCTGACGCCGCTGGTGGTGATCGAGCTCGTGGTGTTCACGCTCGTCCTGCCCAGGATCTTCCGCGGGTCGTTCGCAGTCGACCCGGCCCGTGTCGAGGACGTGATGCGGCTGAACGAGCGGGAGGCGATCGCAGACAAGGTGCTGCTGATCAAATGCGGCGCGGTTCTGGTGCTCGTCTTCGCCGGCTTCATCGGCCGGTCACTGTTCGGCATCGCACCATCGGTGGTCGCGCTGCTCGGCGCGGGCCTGCTGGTGCTGATCTCAGGCGTCAAGACCAAGGACTACATGGGCAGCGTGGAGTGGCAGACGCTGCTGTTCTTCGCCGGGCTGTTCGTGATGGTCGGTGCGCTGGTCAAGACCGGTGCGATCGGCAGGCTGGCGGACGCGGTCGGGGCGGCGACCGAGGGCCGGGCGTTGCTGGCGACCATGCTGATCCTGGTCGTCTCAGCCGTCTTGTCCGGGATCGTGGACAACATCCCCTATGTCGCCACGATGAGTCCCGTGGTCCTCGAACTCACCAAGACCGTCGCTGATCCGTCCCAGGCCCACGCGTTGTGGTGGGCGCTGGCCATCGGCGCGGACTTCGGCGGCAACGCCACGGCGATCGGCGCCAGTGCCAACGTGGTCGTCATCGGGCTCGCGCTGCGAGCCGGGTATCCGATCAGCTTCTGGGAATTCACCCGCAAAGGCGTAGTGATCACCGCGATCACCATCGCAGTCGCCGCGCCGTACCTGTGGCTGCGGTACTTCGCGTTCACCTGAGGAGTCACGCACAACCCCGCGGGTCGGGATGAAAGCGAACTGAAAGCGAGGTCGGGAAGACTCCTGGCTTCGATCGGTTCGACCTTGGAGTTGTCGATGAAGCGAGCCAGGCGGATCAGTGTCCGGGTGTGGACAGTCCGGTTCCGGAAGAGTATCGCCGTACTGGCAGCCGGGGCGGCGCTGAGTCTTGCCTCCGTCGGAGTAGCTCCGGCCACGGGGGCGACTGTGGCGGAGCCGGCCGGGCATCGGCCTGTTCCGGTTGTCTACGACAGCGACTTGGACTTCGATGATGCGTCGACGCTGGCGTTCCTCTGTCAGGCGCACAAGCAAGGCCGGATCGACCTGCGCGCCGTCACCGTGGTGAACAACGGCATCGGTACGGCGGGTCGCTCGTTGACGCATGCGCGGACGATTCTGCAGAAGTGCGGTCTTCCGCGCGTTCCGGTGGCTGACGGTTCACCGACCGGTGTGCACCTGGCACCGCCAGAGGCGAGGGAGACGTTCGAGCGCGTCCTGACCGGAGCGCTCGACGACGCCGGCCAGCCCGACCAACCGTCCTCGGTGACAGCGGCACAGCTGATCGCTACGTCGGTCCTGAGCTCGCGTGAGCCCGTGACGATGCTGGCTACCGGCCCGCTCAGCAACGTGGCCGCCGCCTTGCGCGAACAAGGAGGCGTCGCGCAGAAGATCGCCTCGCTGTACGTGATGGGTGGAGCATTCGACGTACCAGGCAATCTCTTCGGTTCGACCACTGGCGGGTTCGACAACACCCAGGAGGTCAACCTCTGGATCGACCCGAACGCAGCCGACTTCGTGTTCCGGACGATGCCTGCCGAGCGGGTCCGGATCGTTCCGCTGGACGCCACGAACCACGTGATGATCACTCAGGCGTACGTCGACCGGCTTGGCGCCTCGGCCCACACGGTGGAGGCGCGGCTTGTCCACGCGATCCTCACGCAACCGGACCTGCCTCCGCTCATCGACCTGGACATCATGTTCTGGTGGGACGCGCTCGCCGCCACATCACTCGTCCTGGGCCCGCGCGACGACCTCGTTCAGTACCGTCCGGGACGTGTCTCCGTGGTTCTCGACGGCGCTTCGTCGGGCCGTACGATCGTCGCTCCCGACGGCACACCACAACTGATCGGATACACCGCCGACGGCGCACGGTTCGAAGACACGTTCACGTCGACCCTCAACGGCGGCCGGCACTAGGCCCGTGGCCGGAACCTGGCAGAAGGACTGTCAATCGACTTACATACTTGGGTTTACAGCGTTGTAAAGCTGCGTATACCGTTGGGTCTCTCATTCGCGGGTAGATCGTTGTCGACCATCCGGCCGGGCGCGGTGACGGCAGGTCGTGGCGAGTCTGAGGAGGCGTGGCGTGAGCGGTCGAACGGGTACACGGTTGGTCGTTGTGTTGACTGCGTGCGCAGTTGCCTTGCTGTGGACCGTCGGGTCCGGTGCGGCAGCAGTTCAGCGGCCGGTGCCAGCGCCGGTCTACGGTCCGAGTGCTGCCGACCCAGGTCTGTTGCGGGTAGGTAGCCACTACTACGCCTTCATGACCGGCGGTCCTTTGGCCGAGGTCGCACGATCCAGCACACCCGGCGGGCCGTGGACAGCCCAGTCGAACGCGTTGAGCCGTTGGGGAGCTTGGGCGGCCGGCACGGGCGCGGTCTGGGCTCCGGATGCTTGGCAGACCTCGGCCGGCTGGGTGTTGTACTACGCCGCGCAGGCGAAGGGCTTCGCCGGACAACGGTGCATCGGGACGGCAATAGCCGACGATCCCGGCGGGCCCTACACACCGACCGACACTCCACTGATCTGCCCGATCCTCGGCGGCGAGGACCCGGCCGCGGATCGCCCCGATCCGACCGCCGGGGTGATCGACCCGAGTCCTTTCCAGGATTCCGATGGTCGGCGCTACCTGCTGTACAAGACGCAGAAGACGCCCGGCACCATCCGCATGTTCCCGTTGTCGGCAGACGGCCTGCACAGCCGGGGCGAGCTCAGCCACGAACTGGTGCGGCACGCGGACAGCATCGAGAACCCGGTAATGGTCAAGCGCGGCGACCAATACGTCCTCCTGGCATCGGCGAACTGGTTCGACCAGTGCCGCTACTCGACCGTGTGGCGGCGGTCGACCGACCCATGGTCGTTCGCGGACAAGCAAGAGCATGTGTTGCTGGATCAAGCCAACACCGGCCTGTGCGGCCCCGGCGGAGCCGACGTCGTGACCGGTGGCCGCGGCCCGGACCTGATCTACCTCCACGGTTGGGTGTGCACACCAGCTGACCAGCCATGCCAGTACGACGGCGTGGTCACCGACCCGAACAAGAGGCGCGTCATGTACGCCGCGAGACTCGTATGGGGTCAGGACGGCGCCACGCCAACTGTCCCCGCATTCCTCCCGCCCGCCCCACCGAGATAGCGATCGGGCTCCGGCGGTAGGTGGAGCAGTGTTTTCATGGTCGTGTGGAGCACGATCAGGACGAGGTCCTCGAAGTCGGGAAGACTTCGGGACGTGGGCGCCGATGGGCCGGATGGATTCTGGTCCTGGTGGTGCTCACTCTGATCGTCCTCCACGCCTCGACGGATCGTTCGCACCGTCAGGCCGTGCCGGTTCCCACCCCGTCCGATCTGATCAGCACGATTCCGGACGGGCGGACGGCCAACACATGGCCGACGGCGCCCGGCGCCTGCGGAGCGGACACGCTGCTGCCGATCGTGTCGAGTGCGCCACCCGCGAAGCACACCGGGATCCAGATACTGCTCGGCGGGGACCGGCTCCGACTGGTCGACTTCGACAGCGGCCAAGCGACGACCTTGCCGGACGCGGTCGTCCGTCCGGGCGAGTACGCCGCTGTCCTGGCCGGTGATCCGGTCACGGCGTACGCGACGACCGAATCGTGCGACGAGGCAGCTCCGTACGCCATGGTGCGCATCAGCGTCGATCACCGGGTCAGCGTCATCCGCCCACTCGGTCCCACCGAGTCACCGCTGACCGATGGCCACCGGGTATGGATCGCTTCCTTCGCCAGTGATATCGACAACCCCTACGCGACGATCGCTCCGGTCACCGGCGGGCAGCGGGTGCGGCTGCCGCACGGCTTCTACGCGTCCGCAATCGCGGGCGACACGATCGTCGGGCAAATGCAGCCCGATCCGGGGATCTCACCGACCTGGCTCGCGCTCGTCGACGCACGCACCGGCCGGTTGCAAGCCAAACTCGAACAACACGTGGCGCCGCTCGCGGTCGGCGCAGGCCAAGTCCTGTGGACCAGTGGCTGCGACGACGACGCATCACCGTGCACGCTGCGCCGCCGCTCGATCGCCGGCGGGCAGACCCTCGGATCCCCTCTTCCGGGGCCCGCCTGCTGCGGCGTCGTCAGCCCCGACGGCACCAGGATGGCCTTCCTGATCGAACGAACAACGACAGACTCACGGTACGACGGCCACCCACTCCCACCCATGGACATCGCGATCATGCGGCTCGACACCGGCTGGCTGGACATCGTGCCGGGAATCGAACTGCCCGCCAAGTCTCAACCCGGTCTGGCATTCGCCGGGCACAGAGACTGGTTGGTGATCGCCCTCAATGCCGGATCCCGCACCCGGCTACTCGCCTGGCAGCCCGGACTACGGCAGCCCTACGAGACCAACGCACTTCCCGGCCCCGTCCACGACCCACCGACACTCGTCATCACCAGCCACTGACCACCTCAACCTCGTGGTCGCGACACCCTCCGCCACCAGGCGCACCGGGGTTCGCGCTCGTCCAGCGGCAGTCAACACCTCTGAGGTCGCCTCGGACACCTGCGATGAGCCAGAGTGACAGCAACGAGCGCTGGAAGACGAGGAGTACGCCGGCAGCGGTGCCGAGTCCGCTGACGCCGGACATGATCCGAAGCCGACGCCTTGCCGTGGTCGGTGGTTGCGATGCCGATGCGGTAGACGGCGGGAGTAACGGCGTGCGCCCTGCCCACGTGCGCATGGGGCGACTGGAGGACGTCGGTCGGGTCGAAAGACTCCGCTATTCGCGCCTGTAGCCGCTCGGCGCATCGGATCATGCCGCAGGATGATCGGCATCGCCGATGGAGGCATAATCGTCGAGCGTGGTGCCGTCGATGCCCAGGGCAACGAGTCAGGAGGCACCATCGGTTCCAGCAGGCGTGTAGTCGCCCGTGATCATGCGGGAATGTCGTCTCGCTTCGGCGTACCCGCACCGCTGGCTCGCGGTGAGGAGATACGGGCTGGTCCAGCGACGCTTCGGGTATTGCGTTTGAGGCGGAGTTGGGCGATGAGGCTGATGAGCGCGAGGAGGATCGCCACCCCTGTGTACAAGGAGACTGCTGGGATCTCGCCGAGAGGGCGGGTGAGTTGACCTTCGATGACGATGGGCACTCCGAACGCCACGTAGGAGATGAGGTAGATCCCGCCAACGACTCCCGCACGCTGATGAGTCGCCGCGAGCGGAAAGATCAGGCGCAGGGCCGCGGTGAAAGATGCGCCGAAGCCGACACCGGCGATGGCCTGTCCGATGATCATGACGGCCAGGCTCCCGGCGTACACACCACTGATGATGCCGATGGCCCCGATGATGGACGCGTAGATACCGCTGGTCATCGCACGCCGGGAGTCGACGCCGGCGAACGCAAGTCCGATGACGGCCGAGGTGGCCGGCGCTATGAACCCGGCCAGGCCGTTGAGCAGGCCGCTGTTCAGATGGAAGACGCTGCGAACCATGCTCGGCGCGAGCCCGCCTGACAAGCCTGCAAGCATCCAGACCGCGGCCACGACAGGCGCCGCCGCGGCGAATTCCCTTCGGGTGGCGGGCGGGAAGGTGATGCGAGGGATCAGCGAGTGGAGCGCACCGGATGCGCGGGTCACGGTTTCGGGAGAGAGGGCTACGACGACGGCCCCAAGGATCGTGACGATGGTGAGGACGATGAAGATGATGGTGTTCGCGGCGGTCGTGAGCTGGATCGCCAAGCCGGCCAGCAAGGAGCCGAGACCGAGACCCCCGGTCAGACCGACGCTGCCGAGGATCGTACCCAGTCTCTTCCGGCTGGGCGGAGCAAGTTCGACGAGCGCCGCGGTGAAGGCAGTCGTCGCCGCGCCGCCGGCAAGGCCTTGCACGATCCGGCCGGCGATCACCCACCCGACGTCCGTGGCGACGAGGAACAGGAGGTTCGACACGATCTGAATGACCAGAGCGCCGATCAGCACCGGGCGCCGGCCGACGTGGTCGGACAGCGACCCGACCGTCAGGACTGCGGCGAGGAAGCCGATCGCGTAGACCGCGAACGCCAGCGTGAGGAGCGACGAGGGAAAGTTCCACTGCTCCTTGTAGACCACGAGCAGTGGCGTCAGCGCACCTGCCGTGAGATACAGACTCGTGAACGTGATCGCCGCACCCGTCAGAGCCAAACCGGCGGGCAGGATGGGTCGGCGCCGGGTAGCGGGCGCCCTGGTGGAGAGCCGGGATGATGACACGAAAGCTCCTTGAAGTTATGAGGCGGGCACGGAGACCACCGATGCGATCGTGGCGGCGCGGCTCAAGGAGCTCACCGAGCTCGGCTTGTTCCCCAAGGAGCCTTACCGGGAGGCAGGCATGTGGACCGCTACGAGTGCCACCTGACCGACAAGGGCAGCGAGCTGCTTCCCGCGGTTGTCGCGCTCATGCTGTGGGGCAACAAGCACTTGCAGGCCGAGGCCGGTGGCCGCTGCGCCTGGTGGCTTGTCGGCCGGGTTGGTCGCGGTCGCTCAGTCGATGATGACGACGACGCCCGTCGGCTCGTCCAGCACCTCCACCGTTCGTTGGGCTGCTCGGTCGATATGAACCCGGGGGTCCGCGGGCTGCCGCTCGTTATAGGTCCCGGGCCCGTAGAACTGTCCGTAGCTCAGCACGACCCCGCCCTCGGCGAGAACGGAAGCCTCCAGCTCTGCGACAGCCAGGGCATCCGGTCCGTCGGGCAACTGCCAGGCGACGCTCTGAGCCAGGATCTTCGGCGACCCGCTCTTCCGCGCCGCCTCGATCAGGTTCTGGTTGCCCTCGGTCCGGATCCGGGCGTTCCGCTCCGCGTAGTCGCCGATCTTCGTCACGTCGTCCGGCAGATCGGTCAGCTGGTTCAGGATGATGTCCGGCCGGAAGCCGGCCACCGCCTGGATCAGGGCCGCCCGGTCGAAGACATCACAAAGAATCGCCTCGGCACCAAGGTTGCCCAGCAACTCGGTCTTGCCGGCCGACCGCGTCATACCGCTGACTACGTGCCCCTCCTGAACCAGCCGGGGAATCAGCCGCTGCCCGATCACACCGGACGCCCCAGCCAGAAAGATCCTGAAAGCCATGGCTTCTCCAACCCGTCGCCTCACTTGGACACCGAAGGGCCGAGTAGGTCGTGGGAGTCAACTCGGAGAATGCTGCTGGTGAGTAAGCGAAGCTCGCCTGTGGCCGAGCAGTGAGTGCACAGGTACAGGTCGCAGTGTTCCTGGGTGAGGTCGCTGATCTGCGAGAACACCCACTTGAAGCGGGCCCGGGTACCGGGTCCGCACCTCGCGCAGGTCTCGCCGAAATCGAAGGTGCGGTCACCGGGACTGGGTGCGATCCATGCTGTCTCGTGCCGGCGGTGTGCGAGTAGGGCCGCGGGGATGTGCGGATCGGCGGTCATGGCGACGCCCTTTCTGTGGTGCCGGGCGCGTTGGCGCTCCCGGTGCGGGTCGTGTTCGGTTACCCACTCTGGGCGGGAGGGTGCGCCCCGGGCGCCCGCGTAGTGCCGGGTCAACGCCCGGGTCGCTGACGCCCATGCCCCACCGGGATCTCAGACCCGGGGGTGGCCGGGGTATTCACGGGCGCGCGCCCTCCTGTCTGGCTCCGACAGTTGATTTGCCAGCACTCAAGGACCCACCCCTGTCGACAGCCGAAGTGAGGCACTCATGAATCACGCAGGACAGCAACGGACCGCCGGGGCGCCACCGAGGGCACGGATCGAGACGCTGGAAAGCCTTCGCGAGCACCTCCAGTGGGCGATCGAACTGGAGCACGCCACCCTGCCGCCCTACCTCTGCGCGCTCTACTCGCTCGACCCGGAGCGGAACGCCGATGCCGTTCAAGTGGTGAGCAGTGTCTTCGTCGAGGAGATGATCCACCTTGCACTGGCCGCGAACCTCCTCAATGCCATCGGCGGGAAGCCCTGCCTGGACAAGCCCGAGATGCTGCCCGGCTACCCCCAGCGCCTGCCCCACGGCGACCGTTCGCTGGAGATCTCATTGGTACCCTTCGGACCGGAGGCACTCGAGATGTTCCTCCGCCTCGAACAGCCCGCACCGCCCGGTGCACCGGCCGAGGGCGACGACTACGAGACGATCGGGCAGTTCTACGACGCGATCGAACAAGGACTGCACCGCGTCTGTGCCCAACTCGGCGAGCAGGAGGTCTTCTCCGGCGACCCGGCACGCCAGGTCACGGCGGACCACTTCAGCCACACCGCCGGACGACTGCCCCAGGTCGAGAATCTCGACACTGCCCTCGTGGCGCTGACGGAGATCGTCGAGCAGGGCGAGGGCACGCCCCGCGGCGAGGTGTGGGATGGCGACCAGGACATCTTCCACCCCGGCCGGAACGAGGTTGCGCACTACTACCGCTTCGTGGAACTCAAGCTGGGTCGGCGCCACCGGTGCGGCGACACCCCACAATCCGGGCCGACCGGTGAGGCTCTCCCGGTCGACTACGGCGGCGTCCACCCGATGCGCCGCGACCCGCGACTGGCCGACCACCCCCTCGACAGCCCGATCCGAATCGCCCAGGCAGAGTTCAACCGCACGTACTGCGCACTGCTCCAGTCGCTGGATCAGGCGTTCAACGGCAGCCCGCAATTGCTCGGGGCGGCGGTCGGCGCCATGTACCAACTCAGAGCGCAGGCACTGAGCCTGATGGAGATGCCCGACGGAGACGGCCGAACAGCCGGCCCGACCTTCGAGTACGTCGAACCCGCGCTCCGATGAGCCACACCGAGCGAGGCCGCCCTACGCGTTGAGGAGTGTGCCGGAGAGTTCTCGGCGGGAGCCGATCCCGAGCTTGGCGAAGACTTTGCCGAGATGCCACTCGACTGTGCGTGGGCTGAGGAACAGTTCAGCACCGATCTCGGGGTTCGTGCGCCCCTCAGCCGCCAGTCGAGCGATCTGAGCCTCTTGCGCCGTAAGTTCTTCCTGAGCCCCGACGGATCGCCTGTGGACCGTCTCGCCGGTGGCGACCAGTTCGCGACGGGCCCGTTCGGCGAAGGCCTCCGCGCCCATCTCGGTGAGCAGGTCGTACGCCGACCTCAGGCGGCTGCGGGCATCGCGGCGACGGTTCTCCCGCCGCAACCACTCGCCGTAGAGCAGTTGAGCGCGGGCGTGCTCGACGCGCATGCGAGTCTGGCCGAGCCGCTCGACCGCCTCGACGTAGTAGCCCTCGGCTGCGTCTCCCCGGCTCACCTGTGCGTGGCATCGGGCCTCGATTCCCAGAGCCCAGTCGGTGCCGCTGGCCGTCGTTGTCCGAATCAGCAACTCGAGTGCATCCCGTGCGCGGTCGGGGTGGCCGCTTCGCGCGGAAGCCTCGACGAGTTCCACCAGCGACCAGGTGGAGAAGCCGAGCTCGTCGGGGTATCCGGCTCCCTGCTCTGCTGCTGCCATCGCTTCCTGGTGGCGCCCCAAAGCGTTGTGGAGAACGGCCGATGAGTAGTCGACGATGGTGAGTCCCATGCCCTCACCTCGCGCTGTGGCTTCCGCAGAGATGGATCGAGTGAGCCCGGAGACGATGTCAGGCCGGCCCTGCCACGCCGCGAGCGCCAGAGCGCCGTACGACGGCAGGTGATTTCCCATGACCTCATTGACCGTTGAGAACTCGTCGACCAGCGCAGCCGCCTCCGCAAACTCGCCGGCGAAGAAATGCAGGCCCATGCGGCTGCTGAGTGCGATCGGCAGCACCGCCAGGGCTCCGGCTTGCCGTGCAAGGCGAAGGTGGCGTGTGCAGAGCACCTCCCAGCTCTCGTCGTCCCACACGTCATGGGCGGCATGAGTGGCCAGCCACAGCCAGCGAAGCGCATCGGCGTCCGACACCTCGTCGGTTCGCCAAGCGCTCAGTGCACGCTGCACTTGTGGAACGCCTTCCGCATATCCATCGATCATCAGCAACGCCGTACCGTCCAGCAACAGATCGGCTGGACGCTCGGTCGATAGAGGTACTGCGCGGGCTGCCCGGGCGACATCGCGAACGCCGACATCCCCGGCCAGACGTCCGACCATCAGCCCCGCCGCCAACGCATCGAGGTAAAGGTCGCGGGCGGCAGCTTCGTCCAACGGTTCCATCCGCTGAGCGGCTGACAGCAGCAAGGGCGGCGCGTCGCGGCCACGGCTGGAGAAGAACGCTATCTGGGCCCGAAGAACCTCCACCCGGGCGCGAGTCGGCCCGTCGAGCGGCGCCGCCTCGACGTCCGCGAGAAGCGCAAGTGCCGCGTCCGATGACCCGGATTGGTGCCAGGCCCTCGCGGCAGCCAGGATGCGGGCAGGACGTCGAGCAGGGTCGTCGGTCAGTTCGATGGCACGTTCGAGAAATGCTGCCTGTGCCGCCAGACCTCCTCGGGCCTGCGCCCGATCTGCGGACCTCTCCAGCTCGACGGCGACCTCCTCATCGGGGCCGCTTGCCGCGTGCGCCCGGTGCCACGCCCGTCGGTCGGGATCGAGCTCCGGATCGGTCTCCTCTGCCAGAGCGAGGTGCACGGCTCGCCAGTCGGTCATCGCAGCGGCCCGAGCAACGGCAGATCGCACCAGCGGGTGCCGGAACCGAACCCGCGCGCTCAGCTCGATCAGGCCCGCTCGCACCGCCGGCGCCGAGGCTGCGAGGTCGACATCGAGCCGCTGCACGGCTCGTCCGAGCATGCTCAGGTCCCCGACGGGTTCGAGAGCAGCCGCAAGCAAGAACAGGCGCGTCGGATCGGGAAGTGCCGCCAGGCGCTCCGAGAAGCCCTGCTCCAGGTGAGTCTCCAACGGAACGGCGTCCGCCAGACCGAACCCGAAACTGAGCTCGGCCGTCGAAAGACCGCGAGGAAGTTCCAGCAGCGCCAACGGGTTGCCACGGGTCTCGGCCACGATCGCCTCGCGCACGCGATGGTCGACCTCGCCCGTCAGGACGGTGTCGAGCAGCGCGTGAGCATCGGCGTCCCTCAGCCCTCGAACGTCCATCGTCGGTTGCCCGGCCAGTTCACCGTCCTCGTGCTCGCCCCGCATCGCGAAGACCAGCGCGACCGGATCGGCCAGCTGCCGACGTGCCACGAACGCGAGTGTCTGGGCAGAGATGGGGTCGAGCCACTGCGCGTCATCGATCACACACACCAGCGGCTGCTCCTCCGCCACGTCCGCGAGCAGGCTCAGCACCGCCAGTCCGACCAGGAACCGGTCCGGCGGGGGCCCGATGTGCATCCCGAAAGCAGTGGACAGCGCAGCACGCTGCGGCCCGGCGAGGCGATCGAGATGGTCCAGCATCGGCGCGCACAACTGGTGCAAGCCGGAGAAGGGCAACTCCACTTCGGCCTCGACACCCGCCGTTCGTGCGAGCCGGCAGTTCGGCCGAAGCCCACTCGCCAGGTAATCCAGCAGAGCTGTCTTGCCGACGCCTGCCTCGCCGCGCAGCACCAGGACCTGGCTCGCGCCGGCGCGCACTTTGCCCACGAGGGCGTCAAGGGTCGCGCACTCGCTCTGCCTGCCGTGGAGCTCTAGGGTCAGCCGGCGTGACGTCACGACGACGACCGGGAACCGGAGGAACCACCTGTTGTCGTGCCCATCGAGCCTCCAGGTGAGGTCGACGTCTGCCCAGGCGGCCTCGACGACTTACGTCGTCGTATAGGGAAACACGCGCCGGATCGGGCGGGAACCTCCGCCGGATTGTCTCACACGGCAGCACAACGGCTGGTGGCGCGAACGCTCCACGAATCCTCGGAGTGGAACGAGCACGGGCCGGACGTGGCACGCTGGTCGGGTGACCATCGACCGGTACGAGCTCGTGGGGATCTTCGGCGGCGCTGTCGATGCCGGCGTCGCCTCGCTGTTCGTGGGCGCCGGCCTGTCCGCGGCGGCCGGACTGCCGACCTGGAGCGACCTCCTCGGCCCGCTCGCCGCCGAGATCGGCGTAGCGGGTGAGTTCGCGGATCTACCGCTGCTCGCCGAGTACTACGAGCAGAACGGTCCCGGTCGGCGGCCGGCGTTGGAGACCCACCTGCGCAACGTGCTGTCGCCGTACCGGACACCGGCGGAGAGTCATCGCCTGATCGCGAAGCTCCCGATCGATGAGATCTGGACAACCAACTTCGACTCGCTCCTGGAAGCGGCAGCTCCCGATGCCAGCGTCGCCGCTCATGACAACGATGCTCTCGACATCGGCACCGGGCGCCGGACGATCATCAAGATGCACGGCAGCCTCAGTCTCGGCACCCCATCGGTCTGGATCGCCCCGCCGGTGATCACCCGCAGCGACTTCGAGCAGTACGAGGACACCCATCCCCGGATGTGGGCACTCCTGCGAGCGTCGTACCTCACCCGCACCATGCTCTTCCTCGGTTTCAGCTTCGCTGACCCCAACATCGACGTCCTGCTGCGACTCGCCCGCCGATACGGCACCACAGCCGCTGACCGGCACCTCACTGCTCTGCGTCGACCGGTCGACCCCAAGGACCTCCAACTCCACGAGCTGCGGGTCAGCGACCTGGAGAACAGCGGTGTGCACGTCTGCGAGATCAGCGACTTCAGCGAACTCACCCCGATGCTGCACGCAATCACCACCCGAACCCGGCCCGAACGCTTGTTCGTCAGCGGTAGTGGCGACACCTCACAGCTGAAACCGTGGTACGACAAGCTCGCGGTCGCGCTCACCGCTCGTCCTCCGTCGTGGCAGCTCGCCACGCTCGGCGGACCGGCGGGATGGGGTGTGACGAGCCGGCTCGCCGAGCTCCTGCGAGCCAATGGTCGCTACACGCCCGACCGGTTCCGCATCTACTTCCGCAAGAATCCCGGAGAGCAGACGCCACTGATGGACACGCACTTCGGTACGGCGATCTTCACTGACCTCGAGCGGGAAGAACTCGTCGGCAGCGTCCTCGACAACTGCCGCGCCCTACTTGTCATCTGCGGAGGAAGCGGCACCAGCGAGGAGGTGCGACTGGCTCTCGAGCGCGGCGTGAGCGTCATCCCCCTCGCCTCGAGTGGCGCGACCGCACGCGCCGTTTGGGACAGCTCGCCCACGCCTCCGGACCTCGGCGGCCGCCCGTGCGATCCCCAGGTCTGGCACAACCTGGCCGACCCCGATCCGGACGTAGCCGTCATGGCCGCGATCACCGCGATCGACCAGGCGATGTGCCGCCCCAGAACCTAGACCCTCAGCGTTCCAGCACGACCTCGAGCGGATGCGGCACGGGTGGGTGCAGGACCAGGACAGCGACGAGCATGGTCATGACGACGGCAGTGATCGCGAAGGGGATCGGGAGTATCGGGTCGAGGAGGATGAGGACGACTGCCAGGGGGATGACTGCGTTGACGACGCGGTCGGCGGCGCCACGGAGAGCGATCCACCAGATGCCGAGGACAAAGATCGCGATCGGGACAGCGATGGTGAAGGAGGCGGTGACTTCCCCGAGTTTGCTGTGGTGGGTCAAGACGGCGATCTCGACTTCTATGCCCGCCGACAAGGCGCCGGCTGCGGCGAAGACGAAGTAGTGAACGTAGCCGTAGCGCAGAGAGCTTCCGAAGGCACTGATGGCTCGGTGATGTGGTGGCCAGAAGTACATCCACCACAGAGCCGCGGTGACCAGGAGGGTGAGCACCGCGATCGAGATGAGTGAACCGAGGGCTTGGTCGTCGTGCAGGGCCTCGATGATGGCATTGGCCGAGGCGAGGAGGCTCTCGCCGAGCAGGATGAGGGTGAACAGGCCGTAGCGTTCCGTGATGTGGTGTGGGTGCCACGGTGTCGTGCCTTGTCTCTCGGCGACGATCGGGATGGCGATCTCGGCCGCGATGAGTACGAGCAATGCGACGGACGAGACGGGGCCGGTCAGGAGCAGCTGGAGCAGCCAGAGGGCTTGGACGGTCGCGATGCCGCCGGCGTAGATCTGCGTGGCGCGTCGGCTTTGTCCTGCGGACCGGGAGGCGCGGAGCCACTGGGCGACCATCGCGACGCGCATGACAACGTAACTCAGGACGAGGACGGTGTAGTCGCGGTCGGCGAAGACGGGTTCGATGCCGGCGGCCAGGACCAGTACTCCGCCCATCTGGACGATGGTGAGAACCCGGTAGAGCCAGTCGTCGGTGGCGAAGGAGGTGGCGAACCAGGTGAAGTTCATCCAGGCCCACCAGATGCCGAAGAACACCACGCTGTAGGCGATCAGGCCGTCGATGATGTGCGCCTCGGCGAAGGCGTGGTGGAGCTCGGCCGCGGCGATGCTGACGGCCACGACGAAGACCAGGTCGAAGAACAGTTCCAGCGACGAGGCGGTCCGGCCGGGCTCGTTGGGGTCGCGTGGCCGCATCGGCACCAGGCGAGACTTCGCCGGCGCAGCGGTGGGTAACGTCATCGGCTCGCATGCTCAGATCAGTGGCGCCAGGTCGCGAACAGCGCGTCCGGCTCTCCGTTCGAAAGTACGCCGCCGTAGAACGTCTCCTCCGAGACCTGGAACGCTGGCTCCAGATCCGCGGAGAAGACCTCGACCACATGCGTCGGGTCCATGCCGATCACGTCCGTGGTGCGCGGATTCGGCGTTGATATGACAACGCCGATGAGCGCCTTCTCCTGCATCCGCTCGATCAGGTCGCGCCAGTTGGACAGGTGCTCGATGATCTCCAGGGCGACGAAGAAATGCGCCTCCCGTGGTGGCGTCCAGTCGTTCAGATTGACGCCATCGATGCCGCCGTCCACGGGGATGTACCGGCCCCGCCACCCGTACTCCGCGCGCAGGCAGTAGTCCAGTTCGGTCATGCCCGCGCCGACGTCCACGACGGTCATGTCATGGGTGAGGCCGCTCGCTGTCAGCCAGTCGGCGGCAGCGCGGTACCGGACGGCACGGAACTCGTACTTGCCGGTGCGATCGTCCAGATAGGAGTCGCAGGACTGAATGGTGGGGGTCCAGGTCATCAGCGCGCCACCCCTCTCGATCAACAGGTCTCGGGACTTCGATCAGTGCCTCTGGTCCAGGCAGTTCAACTGTCGGAGCCGAGCAGGTGGGCACGCGCCTGTGAGTACCCCAGCCACCCCCCGGGTCTGAGTCCCGGGCCAACGGCGGACCGCGGCGAGTGGACAGGACAACCGGCACCGAGTGACGTCCCGGGCGGGCGACCCGGGCATCGACCCGGGACTACGCGGGCGCCCCGGGACTGGTCTCACAACCAGAGTGGCGGCATCCCCAAACCAACGGACTCACCGCACTAGGAGGACTCCATGCAGTCTCAACCCACACCCGAGACCACCACTCCTCGACGCCACCGCCGAAGAATCGCTGCGCTCGGGGCCGCCGTACTGGCCGTCCTGACCGCCGGCGTGTCACTCACGGTGCCGGCCGAGGCGCACACCACCAAGCCGACGATCGTGCTCGTCCATGGCGCCTGGGCCGACAGCACGAGCTGGGACAAGGTCACCCGGCAGCTCAAGGACGACGGCTACCGCACCGTGACCCCCGAGCTCGGCCTCACCAGCGTCGCCGAGGACGTCGCGATCGTCAGTTCGGCGCTGAACAAGATCTCGGGCAGAAAGGTGCTTGTATCGCACTCGTACGGCGGCATCGTCACCGCCGGCGCCTCGCACGGCCGCACGGACATCTCCGCGTTCGTCTACGCGGCCGCCCTGGTACCTGATGAGGGCGACTCGATCGCCAGCCTCGGCGCCGACTTCATCCCGTCGGAGGCCTTCGGGCACCTGATCTTCACCGGCGAACCGTTCGCTTCGCCGGCGTTCATCGACCCGGCCTTCTTCCATCAGTACTTCGCTCAGGACCTCAGCAAACGACAGGCAGCCGTGTTGAACGCCGCCCAGCGGCCGCTCAACTTCTCGATCGTCGGAACACCCTCCGGCCCGGTCGGCTGGCACAACGTCCCGTCCTGGTACGCCGTGTCCGGACAGGACCGCATGATCGACCCGGCCGAAGAACGCTCGATGGCGGCACACGTCGGCGCAACCGTCGTCGAATTCCCCACCGCCAGTCACGTCGGCGGAATCACCCGGCTGGCATCACGCTTCACCGAGCTCATCGAACACGCGGTGCGCTCGACCCGAGTGAGGTGACAGCGAGCTCCGCGCCACCTCAGCGGAGCAGCTCACTGGCCAGGCCTCTCCTGAGGCCTGGCCAGTCGGTCTGGGTTCACTGGTCCAAAAGGGTCATGACGTCTTGGCGGAGCTGGTTCATGCTGTCGTGGTCGGTTGCTTCGACGTTGAGGCGGAGCAACGATTCAGTGTTGGAGGGGCGCAGATTGAACCACGCTCCGTCGAGCAGGGTGATGGTCAAGCCATCCAGTCGATCCACCGTCGCGCCGTGTGCTGCGTAGTGCGTTTCGACTCGGTCCAGAACAGCAGGGACATCGGCGATCGTACGGTTGATCTCGCCGCTGTCCGCGTATCGGGAGGACTGGGCTGCCAGCACTGACAGCGGCTGGTCGGTCTCCCCCAGGGCCGCCAGCACATGGAGGGCCGCCAACATGCCGGTGTCGGCGCGCCAGAACCGGCTGAAGTAGTAGTGGCCGGAGTGTTCGCCGCCAAATACCGCGTCATGGTCGGCCATGGCCTGCTTGATGAACGAGTGTCCGACTCGGCTTCGGACGGGTGTGCCACCGCGCTCGCTGATCTGCTGGGCGACAGCTTTGCTGGCGACGACGTTGTAGACGATCGCGGAGCCGGGGTGCTCGGCGAGTTCCCGCGCGGCGATGAGACTGATGACGTTGTTGGGAGACACGGTGTCGCCGTTCTCGTCGACGAAGAAGCACCGATCGGCGTCACCGTCGAAGGCGAGGCCGGCATCGGCGTGGTGCAGTCGAACCGCAGCGCGCAGGTCGACCAGGTTGGCCGGGTTCAGCGGGTTCGCCTCGTGATTGGGGAAGGTGCCATCGAGATCGAAGTAGAGCGGCACGATGTCAAGGGCGGGATCGTCGAGTACGACGGGGGCGGTGTGTCCAGCCATTCCGTTGCCGGCATCGATGACGATCTTCAGCCGGCGGCTGCCGGCGAGACTGACGAGGCTGTGGAGGTACTCGGCGTACGAGGGCAACAGGTCCCCGGACTGCGAGGTTCCGGCCGGTCCGTCGTACGTCGGCAGACCGGTCGCCAGCAGGTGCCTGATTTCGGTGAGGCCGGTGTCCTGCCCGACGGGTCTCGCTCCGGCGCGGCAGAGTTTGATGCCGTTGTAGGCAGGTGGGTTGTGACTGGCGGTGATCATTGCGCCGGGCACGTCACGTGACCCGGAGGCGAAGTACAGCAGATCAGTGGAGGCGAGCCCGACTGCGAGCACGTCGATGCCGCGGCTGGTGATGCCGGCTGCGAAGGCGTCAGCCAGTTCGGGTGACGACACTCGCATGTCGTGTCCGACCGCGATCAGGTCCGCTCCACTCAGATGTGCGAAGGCGGCGCCGATCTGGTAGGTGAGTCGGGCGTCGAGTTGGTCCGGCACGGTGCCGCGGATGTCGTACGCCTTGATCAGGCTTGTGAGGTCTCGCATGGCTGTTGGTCCTTAGCTTCTCGGTGAGCTGGCCACGTTCCTGCCAGTCGATGTTGGTCGCCGGATCGTTGGCGCTGCTGCGCGAAATCCAGAGCGAGGCGATCATGAGGACCGGTCCAGCCTGGCTACGCCGATCTTGGAGTCGGCCATGCCGTAGAACACGTAGTGCACGCCGCCGACCTGCTCGATGGCGGTCGGGAACACCACATTGGAGACGGTCCCGGTCCGTTCTTCGTCGGTTTCCGGTACGAGGATCGGTTCGGCGGTGCGGTCCAGGACCTTGGTCACATCGGATGCGTCGAGCAGCAGTGCCCCGGCCGCGTAGACGGCCTTCTGCGTTGTCGGGTCGAAGCCCTGCGGCTGCTCCCCGGTCACGCCGTGGTGGATCACCAGCCACCCCTCGGGTACCCGCAGCGGCGCCGGGCCGGCGCCGATCTTGCGCTCCTCGAACGGATGCTCCGACATCGCCACCAGCCGGTGATTCCGCAGATGCACCAGGTTCCGTACGTCGTCCTCCACCATCGAGACCGGCACGAACGACACCCAGATCCCCGGCCGGGCGTCAGTGATCCCGGCCGGCAGGTGCACGCCCTCCCCGTCGCGGAACCAGCCGAGATCCCACATCGGCCGATGGAGCATCGCGTACGACGGTTCGCCGTCCGGCCCGGGCACCGGTTCGGGGAAGAACACCGTGTCCTTGTTCGGGAACAAGTTCAGGTCCGTGTCCAACGAAGGTTGGTACTCGAAGTGCAGCGGTCCCAGCCGCTCCCAGTTCCGCAGGTCCGATGACACCGCGAGTGCTGGCCTCGGCCCGAGCGGCCCGTACGCGACGTACGTCATCACGTGCCTGCCCAGCGACGGGATCCAGGTCACTCGTGGATCCTCGACACCGGCGTTGTTCAGGCCGCGCTCCCAGCCCTCGTCGGGAGCGAGTACGATCCCCTCGCGGGAAACACCGGTCGGTACACCGTCCTTGAGCTCGACCTTCGCCAGCCCGACCCGGGACACGTTGCCGGACGCAACCAGCCGGGGCAGCAGATACAGCGTGCCGTCCGGCGTATGGCCGGTAGCGGGGTTCAGCACCCCTTCGACCTCGAGGTCGTTGCCGGGTTCGGGCGTCATCAGAACGCCGACGCGGTTCAGGGTGTAGGAGATAGTCACAGCAGCAAAGCCCTTCTCGGATGGTCAGCCCTTGATCCCAGACTCGATGCCCTGGGAGATGAACCGGCGCTGGAAGACTGTGAACAGACCCACAGCTGGAGCGGCCAGTACGCAGGCCCCCGCGAGGACTGCGCCGAACGGGTTCGCCGCGCGCGCCGACACGGTGGTCAGGTAGTTCGACAGAGAGACCGCGAGCGGCTGCAGATCCTGCTGCTTGGTGATCAGGAACGGCCACAGAAACTCGTTCCACGGACCGATGAACGTGATCAGCACCCCGGTCAGCAGGGCGGGTTTGACCAACGGGAGGGCGACCCGCCACAGGATGTTCAGCTCGCTCGCGCCGTCGATCCGGGCCGCGTCGAACAGCTCCTGCGGCAGTTGCAGGAAGTACTGGCGGAAGACGAACACCGCCGTGGAGTTGATCGCGAACGGCGCGATCATGCCGAGGTAGGAGTCGGCCAGCCCGTAGCTGCGCACGATCATCACGTACAGCGGGATGGTCAGCAGCTGGAACGGGATCACCTGAACCAGCAGCATCAGGCCGAACACAGCACCCCGGCCGCGGAACTGCAGCCGGGCCAGCGCGTAGCCCGCGAGTACGCCGAAGACGAGCGTCCCGAGGATGACCCCGCCGGTGAAGATTCCCGAGTTCAGCAGGGACCTGCCCAGGTCGATCGCGACGTCGATCTCGGCATAGTTCCGGCCGGTCAGATTCCCCGGCGAGGGGAAGGCGCCGGTGACGCTGGGGTCCGGTTCGGCCTGCAGGCTGCCGACCAGCATGTAGTAGAAGGGGAACAGGAAAACGAAGGCGCCGACCAGCAGGGCCAAGAATCGCCACGGACTCTTCATCGATCCTCCCGCCCCACGAACCGGCGTTCGAGCAGAGCCAGAAGCAGCACGCCGATCACCAGCAGTACGCCGATCGCCGAGCCAACATCTGGATTGCCCTGCTCGATGCCGCGTTGGTACATCACCAGTACCGGCGAAGCGGAGGCTCCGTCAGGCCCGCCGCCACCGGTGAGCAGATAGGGCTCGGTGAACAGGTTCGCCCCGGTCACCGTCGCCAGCAGTACGACGAGAGTCGTGGCCGGCCGCACGCCGGGAACGGTGACACTCCAGAAAGACTTCCATCGCCCGGCGCCGTCCACCGATGCCGCCTCGTAGAGGTCCTTCGAGACGTTCTGCAGGGCCGCCAGATACAGCAGGATGAAGAAGCCCAACTGTTTCCAGGTCACGTAGATCGCGACCGTCGGCATCGCCAGCTTCGAGCTCACCAGCCAGGACGGGTCCGGCGCGAGCGGGCCGAGGACGGAGTTGACCAACCCGTTCGAGTTGAACAGGAACAGCCACACCCCGACCACGGCGACGCTCGCCGCCACATAGGGAACGTAGTAGCTCACCCGGAAGAACGTCCGCCACCGGATCGCCGCGTTCAACGCGTTCGCCAGCACCAGCGACAGCACCACCGTCAACGGCACGTTGATCAGCAGGAAGATCCCGACGTTGCCGAAGGCTCGGCGCACGGCGGGATCCGACAGCACCGCCGTGTAGTTGGCGAACCCTACGAACGGCCGGTCCACGATCGCGCCCGGCGCGGTGAAGAAGTAGTCGTGGAACGACATGTAGACAGCAAAGCCCAGCGGATAGGCGAAGATCGCCGCAAGGAAGACGAGATACGGGGTGACGAACGCAGTACCGATCGGTTGGTTGCCGAGGATCCGGCCGAACAGGGACCCTACCGAAGGCCTGCCACCCGGGCTCCTACCGACCGATCTCCTGCCGGCCGAGGTACTGCGCATCAGACTCATGGCTTCGAGGCGAGTTGATCGATCGTCCGGACGGCATCGTCGAGGGCCTCGTTCGGGTCCTGCTGGCCGAAGATGACCGACTTGGAGTAGGCGTCGCGGAAGGTCTGCCAGATGGTGATCGAGTTCGCCACG
>NZ_JBFAKS010000043.1:0-91391 GCF_040655855.1 Kribbella sp. NPDC050281
CGGTGGCCTCATGGGCCGGCCGGTCGCGCGGAGGACGTCAGCTGTGGCGGATGTGACGGGTCAGCAGCCGGCGCCATGGGGACGGTACGGCGTGCGCACGCCGAGCCTGCGCGGCGGCACGCTGGCGCTCGTCGATGTGGGCACGGGCAACTTCGGGGGTGATCATGATTCCTTCACAGGGTTGTAAGGCGGGATCGTGGCGGGCTGGCCTCGACACTTCAAATTGTACGGCGTGAGTTACGCTCACACAAACGAATTAAAGGCAGATCGAGTGATGTGCCTACGAATCTGCGGTAAACGGGAGGTTCGCGCCATGGACGCGATCGATCGGCAGCTGATCGAGGCACTCCGCCTGAACGGCCGGTCCAGCTGGGCCGAGCTGGGCCGCGTGGTCGGACTGTCCGGCCCGAGCGTGCAGGAACGGGTCCGGCGATTGGAGGAACGCGGCGTACTGCTCGGGTATCGCGCC
Source organism: Kribbella sp. NPDC050281 (assembly GCF_040655855.1). Taxonomy (NCBI): domain Bacteria; kingdom Bacillati; phylum Actinomycetota; class Actinomycetes; order Propionibacteriales; family Kribbellaceae; genus Kribbella; species Kribbella sp. NPDC050281. The sequence continues at coordinate 470 of NZ_JBFAKS010000043.1, forward strand.
GTGGTCGCGCCTGAACACGTCGGGCTCGGGACGAGCGCGCTGATCGGGCTGTTCCAGCGCGACGACGTGGAGACCGACGACATCGTCGACCAGGTCCGGGAGATCGAGGCGGTCGAGGACTGCTGGTTCGTCGCCGGCGATCAGGAGCTGGTGGTGAAGGTCCGGGTCGCCGATGTCACCCACCTCGAGGCGGTCGTGGGCACGCTGCGCCGGGTGAACGGCGTAGTCAGGACCCGGACGACTGTCGTGCTGTCGACCCGATGGGAAGGGCGTCCCGCGCCGCTGCCCGAGTGAGCAGCAGTACGACGGCCGCACCGAAGGCAAGCGCCGCCGCCACCGGGTAGAGCAGGTCGGGAACGTGCTGATAGGCCGCACCACCGAGAGCGGGCGCCAAGAACATGCCACTGATGGACGCGGCGGCGTACAGGCTGGAGTAGCGCCCGACCATGCCTTCCGGAGCCGCATCGGCGACGTGAGCCGTGGCAGTCGGCTTGTAGAGCATCTCCCCCGCCGTGATGACCACCATCGCAACCGTCGCCCCGACCAGCGCCGGCCAGACGCCCAGCACCGCCAGCCCCAGACCTACGAGCGCGAAGCCGACTGCGATCACCCGAGTCGATCGATGCGCGCGAAGACGTACGGCGAGCGGCGCCTCGCAGCACACGATGACGGCAGAGCTCAAGCCGATCAGCAGTCCGTAGGCGACTGCCGGCGTACCAGCGTCCCGGAGCAGCAGCGGCATGGTGGCGAACAGCTGCCGGTACACGGTGTCGATGACGACAATCGCCGCCAGCAGAATCAGCACCTGCCTGTCCCGAAGCAGGACCCGCCAAAGTCCACGAGCGACAGCCGAACCAGCACGCGACGCCTGGGGCACCCAACGCCAGATGACCGCCGCCAGCACCAGACTGGTGACGGCGTCGATCACGAACACCAGCGAGAAGTTGTACGCCGCCAGCAACCCTCCCAGCGGAGGCCCGATCGTGAACCCGGCGTTGCTCGCCGTCCGCGACAACGCGATCCCCTCGCGCCGACGCTCAGCCGGAAGCGCGGTCGCTACCAACGCACTCATGTTGGGCCGGCCCGCCCCGCCGAAGAGGCCGGCCAGCATTCCGACGACGATCAGCAGCCCGCCTGGCACGAACCGCATGGCCAGGCAACAGACCGACCAGGCCAGCTGGCTGCCCACCGCGGCCCGGCGGAGGCCGAAGCGGTCCCCGAACCAGCCACCGCCCAGATTGCCTCCGAGCAACCCCACGCCGTACGCCGCCGCGGCGAAGCCAGCCTGCTGCGCGGACATGCCGCGATCCTCAACCAGATACAGCGTCAGGTAGATCCACGCCAGCGCGCCCGCCGCGCTGACCAGTTGCCCGACCATCACCGCCTTGAGCCACGCCGGCAGCTCAGCGATCCGACGCCAGTACATGCTGCCCCCCCAGCTAGAGCACAGGTAGAATGAGTTCCTAACGGGAACTTAGTCGGCCAGCTAGCGTGGTGGCAACCGGATTGGGGGTCGACGTGCGGCGGAGCAGCTTCTCCCCCGAGCCTGACTGTGCGATCGCACAGTCCCTCGGTGTGATCGGCGACGGCTGGGAACTGCTGATCGTGCGCGACCTCGCTCGCGGCCTCGACCGCTTCGACCAACTCGCCGACTCGCTGCACATCTCCCGTAAGGTCCTGACCGAGCGGCTCACCGGCCTGCTCGAGAGCGGGATCGTCGAGCGAACGGCGTACCAGGATCGCCCGACGCGCTACGCCTACCGCCTCACCCCGCGCGGCCGCGCACTGCTGCCCGTGCTGGTTGCTCTGCAGGACTGGGGTGACCGCTGGCTGCTCGGGGACGGTTCGCTCACCGGCACGAACGACGCCGACGAGCCGCCCGCGCACCGGGTCCACGAGCTGGTGGGCCGGCACGTCCCCGAGATCGCTCTGCCGTCCGTCAGCGGCACGACGATCGACGTGGTGGACGCGGACGCCCGCGCGACTGTGCTGTTCGGCTACCCGGCGACCGGTCGGCCGACTCCGTTGCCGGAAGGCTGGGGCGATATCGCCGGTGCGAACGGCTGCACGCTGGAGAACCGCCTCTTCGCCGCCCGGTACGACGAATTCGTCGCCAAGGGAATCGCGGTGCGCGGAGTCAGCACCCAGCGCACCGACGAACAGCAGGCGTTCGCCAAGACCGAGGAGATCTCGCACGTTCTGCTGTCCGACCTGGAGCTGGAATTGACCGCGGCCCTGCGGCTGCCGACCTTCCGCGCGGGCGGGTACGAGCGACTCAAGCGCGTCGTACTCGTGATCGGAGCCGACCGCGTGGTGACAGCCGCGCGGTACCCGGTGACGGACATCGCCGACGCCGTCGATTGGGCCTTCAAGACCGCTTGAAGAACGTCTTCAGCTCGTCGGCCACGCGACCGACCGCCTGAGCACTGCCGCCTGGATTGATCCTACCCGGGTCACTGGACCCACCATGGTCGAGGCCGTCGAACTCGACCCGCCGGCAGTGTGGAAGAACCTTCTCCAGCGTGTCCCGCCAAGGCTTCAACGCCGCGAGACCCTTGCTGCCACCCATCAGCAGCACGTCCGCCGACACCTCGCGGAACGCCTCGAACGTCCCAGCCACCTCGGCGATCAGCGCGCCCTCGTAGTGAATGGTCGGCGCGAGCCTGCGCATCGTGATGGCGTCCGCCCCAGCCTGCCGCTCGTCCTTGACCAACATCTTCTCGGTGATCCGCGTCATCAGCCGCCGCGGCACGACCTTCAGGAACGCCGGCGCCAACTGCAACCCGTACATGCTCGTCACCATCGCACCGGCGAGATTGCCCTCAGCAACCTCTCGATCGAAGCGGATCAGCCACTCCCGATGCGGCGTGGGATTGTCGACAATCGCAGGCTCATACAATGCGACCTTCTGCAGGCCCGGCAGCGTGCGCGCCGCCTCCAGCACAACGGCGCCGCCGGCGCTGACACCAAAGGCGAACTCGGCACCCGCCGCGGTCAGGACCGCCTCAAGATCCTCGACCTCGGTACGCACGGTGTGGTCCGGCCGATGCGGACCGGACAATCCACGTCCGCGGCGATCCGGGAGGTAGACGGTGAAGTCGCCGGCCAACGCCTCGGCGAGCAACGTGTGACTACGGGCGGACTCCATGCTGCCGTGCAGTACGACGACCGCCGGCCCCTGCCCGGTCTTCCAGTAGCCGATCTCGGTGCCGTCGCGGGACTCGACCGCACCCTGGGTCAGTTCTGCTGTTCTCATGACTCGATAGTCACATATTCTCTAGTTTCATTGCAACTAGTATCTCTGACCCCGTAAGCTGACGGCGTGACCTTCCGACGCTCCCCCCTCGCGCTCGCGATCCTCGGCCTGCTGGAGAACGGCCCACTGCACCCGTACGGGATCCAGCGGCTGATCAAGCAATGGGGCAAGGACCAGGTCGTCAACGTCGGCCAACGCACCAGCCTCTACCGGATGATCGTCCGGCTGGAGGACGCCGGCCTGATCACGGCCGGCGCGACCGAGCGGGACGAGCGCTATCCCGAGCGGACCGTCTACCACCTCACCGAGGACGGGCGGACAGCCTGCCGGGAGTGGCTGGCCGAGATCCTGACCACGCCGCGCAACGAGTTCCCCGAGTTCCCGGCGGGACTGTCGTTCGTGATGCTGGTGCCGCCGGAGACCGCCGGCGAGCTGCTGGCGCAACGGCGGGACCACCTGACCAAGCATGTGGCGGAGCTCGACGCCGAGCTGACCCTGGAGGTCGAGGGCGCGCCGATACCCCGGTTCGCGCTGCTCGAGACCGAGTACCAGCGGGCCGTCACGCTGGCCGAGGCGGAATGGATCGACGGGATCCTCGAGGACCTGCGCAGCGGGAGCCTGACCTGGACACCCGGACCGGCATGACGGTCGACGTCTGGTGGGCCCGGATCGACCAGGCCCGCGACGAGTTCGCCACAGATCTGGACGAGGTCGAGCGGGAGCGGCTGGCGGCGTACACACAGACCGACGCACGGGCCCGGTTCCTGCTCGGGTGCACGATGGTACGGCGGTTGCTCGCGGCACGGTTCTCGTTGTCTGCAGCAAATATCCGGCTGGACCGCACCTGCCCGCGCTGCGGTAAGCCGCACGGAAAGGTGCGTGCCGACGGCGTCGAGCTGTCCGTCACCCACGCCGGCGACCTGGTCGGTGTTGCGATCGGTGACCGGCCAGTCGGGATCGATGTGGAGAAGGTCGACCCGCACCTGGACGTCGACGGGCTCGCGCAGGTGGCGTTGACCCCTGAGGAGATTCAGGAACTGAACGGCGTCGACGGACGCGAGAAGGTGCACGCATTCCTCACGTACTGGACGCGGAGGGAGGCTGCGGTGAAGGCGACCGGCGAGGGATTGCCCGCCAAGCCACGCAAGATCACAGCGGGAATCCAGCTCCAGGAGCTGGACGTTGATCCCGACCATGTGGCGGCTCTGGCGGTGGTGTCCGCCGAGCCGCCCGTCGTGAGGACGTTCAGGTTCGGATCTGACCGTCACCGGTGACGACGTACTTGGTCGAGGTCATCTCGGGCAGAGCCATCGGGCCGCGGGCGTGCAGCTTCTGGGTGGAGATGCCGATCTCGGCGCCGAAGCCGAACTCGCCGCCGTCGGTGAACCGCGTGCTGGCGTTGACCACGACCGCGGCCGAGTCGACGGCCTGCACGAACCGGCGCGCGGCGGCCTGCGAACGCGTGATGATCGCATCGGTGTGACCGGAGCTGTAGCGACGGATGTGCTGCACCGCGGACTCGAGCGAGTCGACCACCGCGGCGGACAGGTCGAGCGAGTTGTACTCCGCGCCGAAGTCCTCCTCCGTCGCCGCGACAACATCCTTGCCCGCAGCAACTACAGCGGGATCGCCGTGCACGGTCACGCCCGCTTCGGCCAGCGCAGGCAGGGCTTGCGCCAGGAAGTCCGGGGCCACTGCCGAGTGCACCAGCAGGGATTCGGCCGCGTTGCAGACACTCGGACGCTGAGTCTTCGCGTTGAGCAGGATCGTCAGCGCCAGGTCGAGGTCGGCGTCGGCGTCCACATAGACGTGGCAGTTGCCGACTCCGGTCTCGATCACCGGCACGGTCGACTCGCTGACCACGGTCTGGATCAGGCCGGCGCCACCGCGCGGAATCAGTACGTCGACCAGCCCACGCGCCTGCATGAGCTCCTTCACCGCGGCGCGCTCAGTCGGCACACCCTGGACCACGTCCGCGGGTAATCCGGCCGAGGCGGCGGCGGATCGCAGTACGGCGATGATCGCGTCGTTGGACGCGGCGGCCGAGGACGAACCGCGCAGCAGGACCGCATTGCCCGACTTGAGGCAGATGCCGGCCGCGTCGGCGGTCACGTTCGGGCGCGCCTCGTAGATGATCCCGACGACGCCGAACGGCACGCGGACCTGGCGAAGCTCCAACCCGTTCGGCAGCGTGTAGCCGCGGACGACCTCACCGACCGGGTCGGTCAGTCCGGCAAGCTGCTCCAGCCCCGCGGCCATCGCGTCCACCCGGCTCGGGTCCAGCGCCAGCCGATCCACCGTGGACTCCGGCGTACCAGCCTCACGGGCCGACGCGACGTCCTTCGCGTTCGCCGCGACGATCGCGTCCGTGTTCGCCCGCAACGCCGCCGCCATTGCGTGCAACGCCGCATCCTTCGTCGCCCGCGAAGCCTCGGCCAACGCGTACGACGCTTCCCGCGCCCGCCTGGCCAGCTCGATGATCTCGCTCATGGTTCATCCTAGGTCGATCGGTTCACAGCAGGACCAGGTCGTCTCGGTGGACGACCTCGCGTTCGTACGCCGCTCCGAGTTCGCGCGCGAGGTCGCGCGTCGATCGGCCCAGCAGGTCAGGGAGTTCGCTGGCGTCGTAGTTGACCAGGCCGCGCGCAATGACCGCCCCGGACGGCGACACGAGGTCGACCGGATCGCCGGCCGAGAACGTGCCTTCGACCTTCGAGATGCCGGCCGGCAGGAGCGACGTACGGCGCTCTGTCACTGCCCGTACGGCGCCCTCGTCCAGGTGGAGCCGGCCCTGACCCGAGGTGGCGTGGGCGAGCCAGAGCAGACGGGTCTTGCGACGACGGCCGGTGGGGTGGAAGAGGGTTCCGACGGGCAGACCCTTCAGCGCCTCCCCAACGCGACCGGCAGACGTGAGGACGACTGGAATCCCTGCCTCCGTGGCGATCGCGGCCGCCTCGACCTTCGTCTGCATGCCACCGGTGCCCACACTCGACGACCCGGTACGACCGATCCGCAACGGGGCCAGATCAGCGGGACCACGAACGTCGGTGACCATCGACGTCCCCGGCTTGCGCGGATCCCCGTCGTACAACCCGTCGACGTCGGACAACAGAAGCAGCAGATTGGCGTGCACGAGGTGACTGGTCAGCGCGGCGAGCCGGTCGTTGTCGCCGAACCGGATCTCCGTGGTGGCGACTGTGTCGTTCTCGTTGACGATCGGTACGACGCCCAGCTCGAGCAACCGCGCGAACGTCCGGTAGGCGTTGCGGTAGTGGCTCCGCCGGGTCACGTCGTCGACCGTGAGCAGCACCTGGCCGACCCGCAGACCATGCGCCGCGAAAGCGTCGCTGTAGCGGGCCATCAGCAGCCCCTGCCCGACCGATGCGGCCGCTTGCTGCGTCGCCAGGTCACGCGGTCGCGACCGCAGGCCCATCGGGGCCAGGCCGGCGGCGATCGCGCCGGACGAGACGAGCACGACCTCGGTCCCCTCCACCCGTCGCGCCGCGATGGCGTCGACGAGCAGCCGGAGCCGTTCGAGGTCGATCTTGCCGCGCTGGGTCAGCGACGACGAGCCGACCTTCACGACGATCCGCGTGGCCTCGACGGCCTCCGCGCGTTCCTTCATGAAATCAACCGTTCTGGTCGAGTTCCTTCTGCAGTTCGAGCTCGCGCGCTTCCTTGCGCGCCAGCTTCGCCGCAGCTTCAGCTGCTCGTTTGGACTCGGCCGGAGACAGGTCCACCTCGTCCTCGACCCAGCCCGCGCCGTACTCCGACAGGTCGGACGTCGACTCCCCCGCCCGGTGGGCGTGGTACTCGGTGTCCTTCGTCCGCCGCCGTTGGACCGCGGGACGCGGCTCCTCCAGCCGGTGGTCCTCGCCGCGCCGGGCCAGGATCTCCGCGCCGGCCTGGACCTCGGGCGCGAAGTCGAACACGATCGCGTTCGGCCCGTCGCCGATGACGACCGCGTCGCCCTCCATCGCGCCGCGCTCCAGCAGTTCCTTCTCCACCCCGAGCCGGTTCAGCCGGTCGGCCAGGTAGCCGGTCGCCTCCGCGTTCGCGAAGTCGGTCTGCTTGACCCAGCGCTCGGGCTTCTCGCCCTGCACCAGCCAGCCGCCGTCGTCCGGCAACTTCTTCACCTTGAACTCGGGCCCGCCCTGGACCTGCGGCCGAATCACGATCCGCGTGGTGTCGGGCTTCTCCTCCTCGGCACGCCGCCGCATGACGATCTCCGCCATCGCGAACTTCAGGGCTTCGAGACCCTCGTGCGAAGCGGTCGAGATCGGGAACACCCGCAGCCCGCGCTGCTCCAGCTCGGCCTGCACCATCTCCGCGATCTCGCGGGCGTCCGGTACGTCGATCTTGTTCAGGGCAACGAGTCGCGGCCGGTCCTCCAGGCCGCCGTGCGCCTGCAGCTCCGCCTCGATCGTGTCCAGGTCACTCAGCGGGTCCCGGCCAGGCTCGTACGTCGCACAGTCGATGACGTGCACGAGCGCCGCACACCGCTCCACGTGCCGCAGGAAGTCGTGGCCGAGTCCGCGGCCCTCGCTCGCACCCTCGATCAGCCCGGGTACGTCGGCCACGGTGAACGTCGTGTCGCCCGCGACGACGACCCCCAGGTTCGGGATCAGGGTGGTGAACGGGTAGTCGGCGATCTTCGGCCGGGCCCGGCTGATCGACGCGACCAGCGACGACTTGCCTGCGCTCGGGAACCCGACCAGGCCGATGTCCGCGACCACCTTGAGCTCGAGGACGAGCGTCCGCTCCTCGCCGTCCTCACCGAGGAGCGCGAAACCGGGCGCCTTGCGGGCGCTGCTGGCGAGTGCCGCGTTGCCGAGACCACCCTTGCCACCCTGCGCCGCGACGAACTCCGCACCGGTCCCGACGAGATCCGCGAGCACGACGCCGTCCGCGGTACTGATGACCGTGCCGTCGGGAACGCCGAGGACCACGTCGCCGCCGTTGCTGCCGGCCTGGTGGTCACCCTTGCCCTGGGCACCGTTCGTCGCGGTGCGGTGGCTGGAGCGGTGGTAGTCGACCAGCGTGGTCACGTCCTGGTCGACGCGCAGGATCACGCTGCCGCCGTCGCCGCCGTTGCCGCCGTCCGGACCGCCGAGGGGCTTGAACTTCTCCCGGTGCACCGAGGCGCAGCCGTTTCCGCCGCGGCCCGCGGTGACATGCACCGTGACCCGGTCGACAAAGCTGGGAATCGCCATCGGTGTCTACTTCCTGTTGGTTCTTCTACTGCAAGGTTCTCTTACACAGCAGAAGGGCGGGTCCGCGGTATTCCGCGACCCGCCCTTCTCAGAGCTCGTGAAACGTCCGGGTGGCGGTGTTACTCCGCCGGGGCCGGGACGATGTTGACGACGCGGCGACCGCGCCGGGTGCCGAACTCCACCTTGCCCTCGGCCAGCGCGAACAGCGTGTCGTCGCCGCCACGGCCGACCAGGTTGCCCGGGTGGAAGTGCGTGCCCCGCTGGCGGACGATGATCTCGCCGGCGTTGACCAGCTGACCGCCGTACCGCTTCACACCGAGGCGCTGCGCGTTGGAGTCGCGACCGTTGCGGGTCGACGCCGCTCCCTTTTTGTGTGCCATCTCTGGATCAGCTCACTTCTTCTTAGCGTCGATCGCGGTGACCTTGACCTGGGTGTAGTGCTGACGGTGCCCCTGGCGCTTGCGGTAACCGGTCTTGTTCTTGTACTTGAGGATGTGGATCTTGGGACCCTTGGTACGACCCAGGACCTCGGCCGAAACGGCCACCTTGGCCAGCGCCGCGGCATCGGTCGTCACGGTGTCGCCGTCAACGACCATGACCGCCGGGAGGGACACGGTGTCGCCCACCTCGTCCGTCAGGCTGTCGATCTCGATGACATCGCCGACGGCGACCTTCTGCTGGGTGCCGCCACTGCGCACGATCGCGTACACCGTGGATCTCACTCTCTGCTGGTTCGGAAAACTTACGGGGGCCTGCACAGACCTCTAGCGGCCCACACAAACATGGCACGCTGAACGCGCGCCGACGCCCAAGTTTACGGGTCGGCTCACAGACGGGTCAAACCGGGTCAGCTCCCCGTGGAGACGAGCTCCGTGGCGTCGTTGGTCGCACCGGCCTCGGTGTTACCAGCATCACCCTCGGTCGCCGCCTTGCCACGGCCCCGGCTGCTCCGCCGGCGCCTGCTGCTCCCGTTCTTCGCAACCTCGGCCGGAGCCGCCTCAGCCGAAGCCGCCTCGGCGCCCACCGTCGTGGTCGACTCAGCCGTCTCGGTCGGGAATCCGGTCGCCTCCGGACTCACCGGTACGTCGTTTGCCCCGGAGGCCGGGTAGCCAGTCGGAGTCTCCGTCGTACCGGCCTCGTTGTCCTTCTTCGCGTCGAGCGCTGACGCAGCGGCGATCTGGGCCAGTCGCTGGGCGGCGTCGGCGTTGTGCTGCGAGGTGTCCTCGGCCGGCTGCTCGTCCTCGGCACGGCCCTTGCCCCGCCTGCGGCGCGAGCTCTTGCGGCCACCGTCGTCAGTCTGCGCGGCCGCGGGCTTGTTGTCCTGGCCGTTGCCGTTGCGGCTGTCCCGGCGACGGGACTCCTTCGGCTCGTCGTGCAGGATCAGGCCGCGGCCACCGCAGTGGTCACAGTTCTCGCTGAACGCCTCGAGCAGACCGGTGCCGATCCGCTTGCGGGTCATCTGGACCAGGCCGAGCGAGGTGACCTCGGCCACCTGGTGCTTGGTCCGGTCGCGGCCCAGGCACTCGACCAGTCGGCGCAGCACCAGGTCGCGGTTCGACTCCAGCACCATGTCGATGAAGTCGATCACGATGATGCCGCCGATGTCGCGGAGCCGGAGCTGCCGGACGATCTCCTCGGCCGCCTCCAGGTTGTTCTTGGTGACGGTCTCCTCGAGGTTGCCGCCGGAGCCGGTGAACTTGCCGGTGTTCACGTCGACGACCGTCATCGCCTCGGTCCGGTCGATGATCAGCGAACCACCGGACGGCAGCCACACCTTGCGGTCCAGCGCCTTCTTGATCTGCTCGTCGATCCGGAAGTTCGAGAAGACGTCGCCGTCGCCGGTCCACTTCTCCACCCGGTCGGCCAGATGCGGGGCGACGTCGGAGACATACTCGCGCACCTGGTCGTAGGCGTCGTCACCGGAGATCACCAGCTTGGTGAAGTCCTCGGTGAACAGGTCGCGGACGACCCGGATCAGCAGGTCCGGTTCACCGTGCAGCAGCTGCGGGGCCTGGCCGTTCTTCGACTTCTTGTCGATGTCGTTCCAGTACTTCTGCAGGCGGCTGACGTCGGCGGTCAGCTCCTCCTCGGACGCGCCCTCGGCCGCGGTCCGGACGATCACGCCCGCCTCGTCGGGGACGATGTCCTTGAGGATGGTCTTCAGGCGGTTCCGCTCGGTGTCGGGCAGTTTGCGGCTGATGCCGCCGTTGCCGCCACGCGGTACGTAGACGACGTACCGGCCGGGCAGGCTGATTTGGTTGGTCAGCCGGGCGCCCTTGTGACCGATCGGATCCTTGGTCACCTGGACCAGGACCGCCTGGCCGGACTTGAGCACCTGCTCGATCTTGCGCGGGCCATTGGCCCCGCCGAGCGTGGCCCAGTCGACCTCACCGGCGTACAGGACGGCGTTGCGGCCCTTGCCGATGTCGATGAACGCGGCCTCCATGCTGGGCAGCACGTTCTGCACCCGGCCGAGGTACACGTTGCCGATCAGCGAGACCTGCTCCTCCTGGGCGACGTAGTGCTCGACCAGGACGTTGTCCTCGGAGACGGCGATCTGGGTCAGGTCACCCCGGGCGCGGATCACCATGGTCCGCTCGACCGACTCACGCCGGGCCAGGAACTCGGCCTCGGTGACGATCGGCGCGCGGCGGCGGCCGGCCGCCCGGCCCTCGCGGCGACGCTGCTTCTTCGCCTCCAGCCGGGTCGAGCCCTCGACCGCGGTGATCTCGTTCGCGGTGTTCTTGCTGCGCGGCTCGCGCACCCGGACGACGGTCTCGTCGGGGTCGTCGGGCGACGTGGCGCCCTCCTCGCCCTTGCGGCGGCGACGGCGACGACGGCGCCGGGACGAACTGCCCGAGCCTTCCTCATCGCCGTCGGCGGAAGCGTCCTGCTCGTCGTCGGAGCCGGACTCGGCCTCCGGCTCGTCCTGCTCGTCGTCGTCGGACTGCTCGTCCGAGCTGTCCTCGGCGCCATCGGCGTCACCGGACTTGCGGCGGCGACGGCCACCGCGGCGACGACGGCGGCGACGCGTGCCCTCGCCACCTTCCTCGCCGTCCTCGGACTGCGCGTCCGACTCCGGCTGGGCGTCCGCGGACTCGTCCTCGGCTGCCTTGTCCACCGGAACAGCGGTCTGCTCGGTGCTGGTCTCTTCGGCGGTGGCCTCACGGGCCTCCGCGTCACGACCGCGACGGCTGCGGCGGCGCCGCGTGGTCGTCGGCTGCTCGTCGGCACCCGGCTCCGGAGTCGCCTCCGCGGCCTCCGAGGTGGCCTTGGCAGTCTCCGGAGCCGTCTTGGCAGTCTCCGGAGTGGTCTCAGGGGTCGTCTTGGCTGTCGCCTCGACCGGGCTGGTCGCCGCGGCCTGCGCGGGAGCCTGAGCCGGTACGTCGGTGGGCGCCTGGAACAGCACTGCCGCAGCGGCCGGAGCACGCCGGCGGGTCCGACGCGTGGTCGGCTCCTCAGCCGGGGTCTCGGCCTCTTCCTCAGCCTTCGGGAAGATCGTGCTGGGCGCCTCGTCGGAGGCGGTGGTCGCGGTGGTGGTCGTGGTCTTGGCACCGCGGCGGCGAGACGACCGGGTCGAGGCCGGCGCGGCGTCGGCCGCGGCTCCGGACGGGTCCACGGCGTCGGCGACAGGGCCGTCTGTGACCGGCGAATCCGTGCTGGTCAGGTCGGTCGCGGCAGCCTTCCTCGAGGTGCGCTTCCGGGTGGTCTTCTTCGCCGGCGCCGCGGCGTTCTCCACGACCGGGCCCGCGTCGGCGGTGGTCGTGTCGGGCGCGGTGTTCTCGCTCAGCTCCGGGAACGTGTCCTGGGCGGCGGTCTTCTTCGCCGGGCGCTTGGCGGTGGTCTTCTTCGCGGCCGTCTTGGCCGCGGCCTTCTTCACCGGGGTCTTCTTGGCGACAGCCTTCTTGGCAGCCGTCTTCTTCACCGGAGCCGGGTCGGCGGTCTCGCCGTCGGACTGGGTGGGAACCACCTCGGCGGCGGCCGTCTTGGCCGTGCGCTTGCGGGTGGTCGTCTTCTTCGCGGCAGCCTTCTTCGCGGTCCGGCCGGTGCTGGGCTGCTGGGCGGTGGCAGCCGTCTCGGCTGCCTCGGTAGTCGGCTCGTTGTCGAGCATGCGGTACGGGTCTCCTCAAGCCTTCCGGCGCAGCCTGCGACCCTGTCACGGGTCCGGCGCAGCCACTCCGAAAGGCGGTCACGGTTCGCCGTGCGGCACTCGTCGGTGCCGGCGCGGCGGAAGCCTGCTGGATCCGCTCCGCCCGCGCTCAGGGCACAGAGGGAGCGGCGGCGTCGCCCTCCGCTGGATGCGTCTGGTGGGGACCTACCTGGCCGGTCGCGGTCGCCTGGGTGGCGTCGCGGTCACGAGCGAGCGGGTCGTCCACCGTGCCGGTGGCCGCGATGAGCGGGCCCTGGGCGAGCCTGGTCAGAAGAGCCGGGCCCGTCACCGGGAGCGTCGCTACCTCTAGCACGCCGGCGAGAACGTCGTCGGGTCTCACGGCCGGGGTTCCGTGCCGTAACACCACTTGCAGTATCGCACACGTCGCAACCGGCGCCGGTTCGTGCGCGACGGTGAGTCGCAGAACGGCACCCCGACAGTCGAACGAGCGAAGACCCCGTTTGGTCATGCGCTCGACCAGAATTTCCTCTCGGGCCAGGAACGCCTCCACCGCCGCGGCGGCTACCTCGGGATCCACCCCAGGCAACGCGATCCGCCACTCGCTCGCCTCCAGCCGCTCGGCCAGCGGCCCGGGGCCGGCGACAACCACCTCGAGTACGTCGAGCCCGGGCGGCAGCGCCTCGTCCAGCGCGGCCCGGACCTGTTCGGCGTCCCGCTCGTGTGTGAGCGAGATCTCCAGGTACTCCGCCTCGGACGCGGCTCCGGTCGGCGCGGCACCGGCGTACGAGATCTTCGGGTGCGGGCTGAAGCCGTGTGAGAACGCCACCGGGAGCTCGGCGCGGCGGACGGCGCGCTCGAACGCCCGCTGGAAGTCGCGGTGTGAGGTGAATCGCAGCCGCCCGCGCTTGGCGAACCGGACCCGCAGTTTCTGGACCGCGGGAAGTTGCTGCGACGGCGGAGCTTGAACAGGTGCCACGCCCGCCATCCTCTCAGGATCCGATGGCAGGTTGTTTCACCACTGACGGGTTAGAACCGGTCAGCGGTGAAATAACCCGCCAGGGAACACCAGGGAATGCGCTTTCCGGGTTAGGGCTGGGCGGCGGACTTGCCGGTGAGGTAGAGGGCCCAGCCGAGGAGGCCGAAGGAGACGAGCATCAGCACGGTGCGTAGCAGATTGAAGGCGCGCCACCGGGCCTCGTCGAAGGCTGCGCGGGCGGCGGCGACGTCGATGGTGGCCGGGTCGCCGGCCGCCTTGAGGGCGTCGTTGAGCGGGACGTTGACCGCGATCGTCACGATGATCGTGATCAGGTTGAGGGCGAAGGCCACCGCGAGCCACGGCAGCGCCGGCTCCTTCAGGCTGAGCAGACCGGCCAGCAGCGTGAACACCGCCGAGCCGACGAACCCGAGGAGCAGGAAGACCGGGTTGAGGATGGCCCGGTCGACCGCCTGGAACGCGCCGGCGAAGGTCTTGTCGTCGGTCGTGGCCAGGCCGGGCATGAAGGCGTTCGAGTAGATCGCGTACACGCCCGCCATCAGCCCGGTGGTGATCGTGGCCGCCATCAGCGCCGCCACCCGCAGTCCGTTCATCTCACTCCTCCAGTACGGCGGGAAGGCCCCGCACCGGAAAGCTATGGCACCGCGCAGCCCACGGACATGTCAGCGAATCTCACGTCCATGTCCGCGCAACTCACAACCGCGCGCACTGCCCGGAACGCGGCCCCGAGACCTGGTTGGGCGCCTGCAGATTCACCGGAGCCGGCGCGTTCCCCGAGCAACTCAGCGGCCCGTTGACCGTGTTCCCAGCCAGTACGGCGGCCTCCGTCGTACGTCCCCCGGTCACGGATACCGGCCCGTTGACCGAGGACCCGACCGCGACCACGCTCCGGGTAACGCCGTCGGCGGTCACCGGTCCGGCCACCGTGCTCCGCAGCACCTGGAGATCGGCCGCCCTGTCGGCCCGGACCGGACCCACGATGCGAGTGCCGGTGGCAACCAACGAAGCGCCTGACCGGACCAGCACCGGGCCGTCGATCGTGGCATCGACCAGGCAGGTGACGCCGGATCCCACCACCAGTGGACCGTTGTGGACTCCGGTCACGGTCGACGTGCAGGCCGGTGCAGGTCGAAGGAGCGTGACCGCGAACCGGCGCGGGGTCCCGATGTTGCCGGTGGCATCGATGGCGCGGTACTCGACCTGGTGCCGGCCGAACCCGGGCGGTACGTCGTCCCACGGCACCACCCGCGGCATCCCGAGCTTGCCGTAGACGAGCTGGTCGATCTCCGTCCCCTCGGCGGTGAACCGGAACGGCGCGGACGCGTCCGTCGGCCAGCCGAAGTGGTTGTACCAACCGTCCCCGTCGACCCGGAACTCAGGAACGACGTACCCGGCGCTGTCGTCCGTCGCGGCGAGACTCATGGTGAACGCGTCGTTGTAGATGTACTCCGGCCCGGTCGCCTTCTGCACGGTCAGCAACGGCTTCGACAGCGTGGACTTCACCACCGGCTCGACCCCGTCGACCGACCAGGTCAGCGTCTGGTCGCCGACGCTCGCGGTCAGCGTGTGCCGCCCGGTCAGGTGGAGCAGCTCGAGGTCGAAGTCCCGGTCATTGCCCGGGTTGGCGACCGGCGCACCGTCGAGCCGCCACGTGATCGACGGCTGCTCGGTCGAAGACTGTGTCGTCTCGGCGTACACCACCTCGTCGGCGCTCACCGGATGCTCGGTCGACGTCGACCCGGTGAACATCACCGGCTCCGCCGCCGGGGACGCCGTCATCGTGGTGTTCACGGTCCAGGAGCGGGTCGAAGTCGGTCGTACGGCGGGATCCCGGATGTACTCGGTGGGGTCGACGACCTTCGCGGTCAGCGTGTGCTGACCGGGCGTGAGGTCGAGGGCCGCGAGGTCGACGGCACGGGCGTTCGCGGTCGGGAGCGCCGTACCGTCCAAGGTCCAGGTGACGTCGAGCTCGTGGCTCAGCGGGTGCAGGGTCTGCAGCCAGACGACCTGGTCACCGGCCACCTGACCGACCGGCGTGCTGTCCTGGAAGAGGTTGGTCCGGGACGAGATCCGCTGCGTCATCCGCTCCCGGGAGACCTGGTCGAAGTAGTAGCCGAGTGCCTTCATCATCGAGTGCCTGCTGGGTCGCCAGACCCCGGACCCGGCGTACATGCCGCCCTCGTACCGGCCGATCGTGCCGCCGGACTCTGACGGCTCACCGAGCCAGCGATACCACTTCTTCTGCTGGTCCCGCATCTGCTGCTCGGTCAGCAAGGTGTGGTGGATCGAGGACGGCTCCGGCCCTTCGTACGGCGCTCCACGCTCACCGCGGGCGTAGTAGTCGTACTCGTCCTGGAGGCCACCGAGCGAGTGACCGAGCTCGTGCGGGGTGATCAGTGCGGAGAGCGCGTTGCCGCCGGACGCGGTCGCGTAGGCGCCACCGGCGCCGCCGTACGTGGCACTGTTGCCGATAGCAAGGATCTGGCGGTTGGCGCCGGTCGTGCCGGGGACCAGGTCGGCGTACTGGGTCGCGGCGCCGGAGTCGACGGTGAGCAGGCGCTGGACGCTGCCCGGGTTGCAGCCGCCCCAGAAGCCCATCTGCAGTGGGGTGTCGACCTGCGGTGAGGTGAGGTCCGGGTCGCAGTCGACGCCGCTCTCGGGCGAGGTGATCTCGACGGCGTACACGTTGAAGTAGTCGCGGTACGACTTGAACGGCTCGATGCTCCACAGGATGTTGAGGTGCTTGTCCACCTGCTCGCGAAACTTCGGCAGCTCGGCGGCGGTGTAGCCGTCGCCCATCACCACCAGGTTGAACCGGGACGCCGCCGGACCAGTGACCTGGATCGGGACGACGGTCGCCGAGGCCTCCGTCGTACTGGCTCCGGCCGCCGTCGGCAGGCCCGCGAACACCGCCGCGACCACCCCGAGAACTGCCACGAATCGTCTGGTCCGCATGACCCCTCCCAGTGTGGGCGACACTGCCGTCAGCAGCTTACGAAGCGGCGGCGATCCGTGTCAGGAGTTCCCGCGCGGCGACTTGCGGGCCAACCGGGCCGCGGTGCGGCATCATGAGGGGTCGGGGAACTGTGAGGAAAGGACATCGATGACGGAACCGGCGCAGGCGCCGCGGTCCGAGCCGGACCGCGGATCACACGCGGTCGACGCCGGTGACGGTGACGGCAAGGGCATCTACTGGGTGCTGAAGAACGTGCTGGTCGGTCCGCCGGTCAGGCGGATCTTCCGGCCGATCGTCGTCGGCGCCGAGAACATCCCGGACCTCGGTCCGGCGATCATCGCCAGCAACCACCTCTCGTACTCCGACTGGATCTTCATGCCGCTGGTGCTGCGCCGGCGGGTCACCTTCGTGGCGAAGTCCGACTACTTCACCGGCGCCGGGATCAAGGGCCGGTTCCAGCGCGGCTTCTTCAAGGGCACCGGCCAGGTGCCGATCGACCGGTCCGGCGGGTCCGCGTCCGAGGGCGCGATGCGGGCCGGGATGAAGGTGCTCGAGCGCGGCGAGTTGTTCGGCATCTATCCGGAGGGCACCCGCTCCCACGACGGCCGGCTGTACAAGGGCCGCACCGGCGTCGCCAGGCTGGCGCTGGAGGCCAAGGTCCCGGTCATTCCGTGCGGCGTGATCGGCACCGACGTGGTCGCCCCGCCCGGCAAGGTGGTCGCCTCGTTCGCCTCCCCCACGGTCAAGTTCGGCCATCCGCTGGACTTCTCCCGCTACGAGGGGATGGAGAGCGACCGGCTGATCCTGCGCGCGGTCACCGACGAGATCATGTACAAGATCATGGAGTTGTCCGGCCAGGAGTACCTCGACATGTACGCCACCAAGGCCAAGCAACTGGAGGGCCGCGCGACCACCGGCGCACCGAAGAAGGTCCGCAAGTCGGACACCTGATCCGCTTGCTGAGATGACCTGGGTCTAGGCTGGTAGACCGTGGACGGACCGATCGCATACCAGGGTGAGCCAGGCGCCAACTCGGCGATGGCGTGCACCGAGATGTTCCCCGACCGCGAGCAGCTGCCCTGTACGACGTTCGAGGACGCGCTCGAGGCGGTCAGCAGCGGCCGGGCCGGGCTGGCGATGATCCCGGTGGACAACTCGATCGCCGGCCGGGTGGCGGACATCCACCACCTGCTGCCGGAGTCCGGGCTGCACATCGTCGGCGAGCACTTCCTGCCGATCCACTTCCAGTTGCTCGCCGTCCCCGGGGCGTCGATCGACGGGATCCGGACGGTTCGAAGCCACGTGCACGCGCTCGGCCAGTGCCGCAAGATCATCCGCGAGCACGGCTGGTCCACTGTGGTCGCCGACGACACCGCCGGCGCCGCCCGCGAGGTCGCCGAACTGGCCGATCCGACGGTCGCCGCGCTGTCCCCGCGGGCAGCGGCCGACCTCTACGACCTGGAGACCTTGGCGAGCGATGTCGAGGACGAGCACCACAACACCACCCGGTTCCTGGTGCTCTCCCGGGAGCCCGACGTACCTCCGGTCGGCTCCGGGCCGATCATCACCAGCTTCGTCTATCGGGTGCGGAACGTGTCGGCCGCGCTCTACAAGGCGCTCGGCGGGTTCGCCACCAACAACGTCAACATGACGAAGCTGGAGTCCTACCAGCTCGGCGGGATGTTCTTCGCGACCCAGTTCTACGCCGACATCGAGGGCCACCCGGACGACCCGAACGTCGCTCTGGCGCTCGAGGAGCTCGCGTTCTTCTCGGTCGAGGTCCGCATCCTCGGCGTCTATCCCTCGCACCCGTTCCGCGCCCAGATCGCCGAACCGGCAGCGAACCGGGCGCTTCGGCCGCACCACTAGACAACGACCAGCGCGTTCAGCCTCCAGTGCTTCGTCGGGTCTCCGGACAGTTCGAGGTCGACGTCTCCACCCAGCACGGTGAAGTGGAGCCAGCTGAACGCGCCGGTGGCGAGTGATGCGCTGGCGGCGAGTCGAGCACCAGCGGACCTGACGTACGTCGGGTCGGACGGTTGCGTGCCGTCTCCGACCAGCAGCCAGACATCGTGTTCGCCTGTCGGCAGCGTCAGCCGTAGTACGCGGGCTGACGTGTCGTTGACGAAGTCCCGCCGCAGGTCGTCGAGCACAGCACGGTCCCGCGACATCGGCCCCTGGCCGACCCACGACGACGCGTTGGGTGCGAGACGCTGATAGCCGGGCAACAGCGGACTGGTCTCCGTGCCCGCATCCAGCGCGAGTACGGCGGTGTCGCCCGCCGGCGTGGTCAGCACCTCATCGGTCCGACTCGTGTCGGTCACCTCTCCGTTCACGCCGACCTCGACGTCGAGTGCCCGAATCTCCGGATCCGGCCCTGGAACGACGATCACCTCGAGGTGCGCGATGTCGCCAGCCGGGATCGACGCTGTCGTCGGACTGGACGTCCAGCCTGATGGAGCCGGCACACGGACTGTCGCCTCCATCGCAGCCCCGGTGGTGTTGGCGACGTTGACGGTGACGGTGTTCTCGCGGCCGCAGAGCATCGGCGAAGGTGCGGCGACCTCGGTCACCACCAGCGGTGGCAGCTCGGCAGCCTCGTCCGGGATGACCAGGGAGACCAGATGCCAGTGCTGATCGGTCACGCTGCTCAGCTCGAGGTCGATGTCCCGACCGCTCGTGCCGCCGTCGAGGACGACCTTGACCCAGCTGTACTGCCCGCCGAGCAGGAACCCACTCTGGGCGAGGAGCTTGCCGTCGGAGCGAATGACCGTGGGCCAGCAGTCCGCGTTCGCATCGCCGATCAGCAGGTAGGCGTCGGAGGTGCCTGCCGGGACGTGGAGCCTGAGCGTGCGAGCGCTGGTGTCGTTGACGAAGTCGCGACGCAGGACATCCAACCGAGCACGGTCGCGCGACTGTGGCGCCGTACCGACCCAGCCGAAGCCTCGAGCCGGATCCCAGGAGTCTGACGGCGAGAGTCGCTGGTAGCCCGCGAGCACTGGGCTGGACGCCGCGCCGGCGTCCAGTGCGAGCCGGCATCGTGCACCGACCGGTGCCACGATCACCGACGTCTGCGTCCCGAGGACCGGTAAGCGTCCTGCGCCGGCGGTGATGTCGATGGACGTCACCTGCGGTGTGAGTGGTGGGGTGACGGGGACCTCGCAAGGCACGAACTCACGCGGTGGAATCGAGACTGTGCTCTCGCCGCTGGTCCAACCTCTGACGCGCGCTGTCAGCTCTACCTGGCTCGGCGATGCGTTGCCGACAGTGAGTTTCAGCAGGTTCGGCCAACCGCCGAGGAGCAGCCCGTCGCCGGTCTGTCGGAGCTGCGTCCAGGTGCGTGACTTGTCCAGGACGCGGCTGGCCTCGAAGTAGTAGCCGACGATCGAGTCGCGCCACAGCGTCGCCTGGATCGCCTGCAGGTCAAAGCGTTCCAGCGTGGTGGCGTACCGACTCCGGTCGACTCGCGACTGGAGCGAACGCCACAGCTCGCGCAGCCGGTGTGCGTCGTCGCGCCCTTCCCAGTGGGTGTCGTAGATGTGCTGGATGACTGTCTTACCGGAGTGCAGGCGATGGCCGTACGGCACGTGGTGCAGGAACAGCAGCAGCTCGTCAGGGCAGCTGGCCAGCGACTCGTACTGCTGCGCGACCGGCGGGTGATAGTGGCCGGTGTACCCGACTCCGGTCGCCACGGTCCGGTCGAACCCGGTCCCCTCGCGGTCGGCCCGGTTCCAGGGTGCGTTGCCCGCCGGGCTCGGGGTGAAGTGGTCGCCGGCGATCATGAACCCGACGCCGAGTGGCGAGGTGTAGTCCTCGTAGATCTCGCGTGACCCGAGCAGCATGCCGGTCAGCGTCCGGACCACTCGATCCTCGTCGCCGAACGTCATCCGGACCCACTCCTCGGCCACATCCGCAGCCTTCAGGGCGGGATTCCACGCCAGCCGGGCGTAGCCGTGGGTGTTGGCCGCGGCCAGTGGATGCCTGGTCCAGTTGCGGTCCGAGCCGAAGTTCATCACCCCGGCCGCACCCTCGACGATGCCCGCGACCGTCGTACCCGGACCCGCCGCGTGGGTGTCGAAGTCGTAGACCTCTTTCCACTGCGGCACCAGGTAGCACAGATGCGTCGACTGGCCGGTGTACTCCTGCGTGATCTGCAGTTCGGCCATCGTCCTGGTCCGCGGCATCGCGCCGAACAGCGGATGCACCGGCTCCCGGACCTGGAAGTCGATCGGCCCGTTCTTGATCTGTACGACGACGTTCGCGGCGAACTGTCCGTCGAGCGGCTGGAACGTCTTGTACGACTTGCCGGCCCAGGTCACCGGGTCGAAGTCGTGGATGAACGCGCGCCACATCACGATGCCGCCGTACGGACGGACCGCCTCGGCCAGCAGGTTCGCGCCGTCGGCATGCGTCCGGCCGTAGGTCAGCGGTCCGGGCTGGCCCTCGGAGTCGGCCTTGACCAGGAAGCCGCCGAGGTCGGGGATCACGCCGTAGACCTCGCGGGCCTTGTCCCACCACCACTGCTTCACGGCCGCGTCGAACGGGTCAGCCGTCGGCAGGCCGCCGAGCACGATCGGGCAGGCGAAGTTGGCGGACAGGTAGAGCGTGACGCCCCACTCCCGCAGTACGGCGGCCAGGCCGGTCAGCTTCGGCAGCATCTCGGTCGACAGGAACGCCGGGTTGGCGTTGACGTTGTTGACGACGGTCCCGTTGATCCCGACCGAGGCGAGCGCTCTGGCGTAGGCGAGGTCTCGCGGGCCGGTGTCCGGCAGGTCGTCCCACTGGAAGATCGAGTCGCCGGCGTACCCGCGTTCGACGCTGCGGTCGAGGTTGTCCCAGTGGTTGACCAGGCGGAGGTTCTTGACCGGGCGTTCGCGGATGTCGAGGCGAGTGAGATCGTGCTGGGTCTGCAGCAGCCGGAGCAGGTGGAACGCGCCGTACAGGACGCCGCGTTTGCCTTCGCTCGCGATCAGGATCGCGCTGTGCCGAGTCCGTACGACGTAGCCCTCGGGGCCGAGGCGACGGAGCTCGGCGCGGTCGACGTACTGGGCGATGTACGGCGAGGTGTCGGGGGTGCCGATGATGACCGCGCCGTCGTGCTTGGGGGTGGTGTGGCGCGGGACTGTGCGGCCGGTGATGGCCGAAAGGCCTTGCAGGAGTTCGGTTGCGGCCGAGTTGATGACGTCGATGTGCGGCGCGACCAGGTGGGTGATGGCGCGGCGGTAGTCCTGCAGGCGGGACGGGCCGGCCTTGCGGTAACGCAGCCAGAGTTCGTGGCCGTCCTCGTCGGGCAGGCCCGGGCCGGCTGACGCGGTCAGTGGGTCGAGCAGACCGCCGGCCAGCACGGCTCCGCTGGTCAGCAACAACTGTCGCCGGGTGAACTCCATGCTGACGTCCTTCCGTGTAGGACCGCTGAGGAACCGGTTCCTGACCGTAGGCTCGGCACTGGGCTGCGTCAAGGGTGGGACGCTCTGGGATTTCGATTTCTGCGGGCAGTTGCGGTGCATCACAGGCCAATTGGTCTACGATGACGTCGAACCGGTCTCGTGCATTCAGGAACCGGTTCCTGATCAGCAGGGAGGAACGCGTGCGCCGGACCAGGCAGGTGACGATCCTCAGCGTGGCCGCGGCCGCCGGCGTCTCGAAGTCCACCGTGTCGCGGGTGATGAACGAGACCCCGAACGTCGATCCGCAGATCGTGATCCGGGTCCGCGACGCCGCCGCTCGCCTTGGCTATCGGCCCAGCGGGACGGCGCAGAACCTGTCCCGCGGCCGGACCGGCATCGTCGGCGTCCTCGTCCCCGACCTGGCGAACCCGCTGTTCGCCACCATCCTCAAAGGCATCTCGGCCGAGGCCGAGCAGGACGGCTACCGGACGTTGGTTGCCGATGCCAACGAACAGCCGGACGCGGAGCTCCGGCACCTGAACGAGCTGGCCCGGCAGAGCGACGGCCTGATCCTGTGCGGTCCGCGGATGAGCATGCCGGACCTGGCCGGCCTGGCCGATCTCGACGTACCGATCGTCGTCGTCAACCGCAAACCGGCCGGCAGCCTGTTTCCCTCGGTGACCGTCGACAGCCGGGAGGCGGTCGCGGATCTGTGCCGGCATCTCGACGCGCTCGGTCACACCCGGCTCTGCTACCTCACCGGACCTGCGCATGCGGCCGCGGACGGCGAGCGCTGGTCGGCCCTGAAGTCGTCGATCCGGAGCCGGACCAAGCTGTCCCGGGTCGCCGCCGGTGCGATGCTGGACGACGGCCACGCCGCGGCCGAGGCCGCCCTCGCCACCGGCGCCACCTGCCTGATCGGCTTCAACGACCTGGTCGCGCTCGGCGCGGTGGCCAGGCTGCAGGAGCTCGGCATCGCCGTCCCGGACCAGATCTCGGTCGCCGGCTTCGACGACATCGTCTACGCCCGCTTCACCTCCCCCGGCCTCACCACCGTCGCGATGCCGAAGACCGAGTTCGGCGAGGAAGCCTGGCGCCTCCTCTCGCCGTACCTGCACGGCCGCAAGACCCGCCGGACCCGGACCCTGTCCGCCACCCTCATCATCCGCGGCAGCACCGGCCTCCGGTCCCACCGCACCAACTGAGGCTGAGGCAAATCTGTCCCTGTACCTGCGGAGCCGGTAGGCTGCGCCGGCCGGTCGCCAGGCCGGCTGGGGAGGGAATCGGCGTGAACATCGTTCTTCCGGTCAGACTGACGCTTGCACGACGGCTGCAGAACACCCGGGTGCAGCTCCGATGGTTCATCTGGGTGCTGAGGTCGGTCGGCGTGCTTTACCTGGCCTGGTGCTTCCTGAGTCCGCCGTACGACGTCGGCCTGCTGGCGCTCGGCGTGTTCTATCTCCTGCTGCCTGAGCTGATGGGTGTCGTGCGGCACCTCGTGGCCAGGAGGTTCGGGCCTGTCTACACCTACACATTGACCGACGACGGCATCGCGATCCGGACTGCGATCAGCAATCTCCAGTTCGACTGGTCAGCGGTGAAGTCCGTCCGGCAGACGCGGGACTCGTGGGTCATCCGGCTGCCTGGGCTCGGTGGGTTCCGACTGCTGACGGACGACTTCACTCCCGGGCAGGCCGAGGAGTGGCAGGCGTTCCTCGCCGGCCGCAGGCTGGTCCGATCCTGAATTGAGGGGCGCGGCCGGGCCTGGCCGCATAGGGTTCGGCGCGTGCGCATCGTGACGGTCGACGGCCGGGATCCAGACGTCTTCAAGCAGTTCTTCCAGGTGAAGGACGACGTCCGCCGGGAGGAGCTCGAGTTCCCGGCAGGACTGGGTCTGGAGGAGGCCCGGGTCCTGATGACCGGGACCCACTCCGATCTGAAGGCCGACGGGATCGGGCTGGTCGACGGGGACACCTGGGCGGGCATCGTCTGGCTGGACTGGTGGTTGCTCGGCAACACCGAGACCGTCGACGTCGAGTTCGCGGTCGCTCCGCCGTACCGGCGCCGTGGCGTCGCGACCCGGCTGCTGGAGGTCGTGATCGACCGGGCCCGCGCCGAGGGCCGGCGGGTGTTGTCCGGCCTGAACATGGCCGGCGATCCGGTGACCGGCGAGAGCCCGGGTACGGCGTTCGCGGCGGCGCGCGGGTTCGTCCGCAAGCACGCGGAACTGCACCAGGTCCTCGAACTGCCGGTGCCGGACGAGCAGCTGGCGGCCTTCGATCAGCCGATCCCGGGCTACCAGCTCGTGCAGTGGCGCGAGCACGCGCCCGAGGAGTGGCTCGAGCAGTTCGCCGAGCTGCTCACCTGGATGACCGAGGACGTTCCGCACGGCGACCGCACCGTCGAGGCGACCCGGTGGACACCCGAGCTGATCCGGGAGGCCGAGGCCCGCCGGATCGCGCAGGGTCGCTTCACCTACACCACGGCCGCCGTCCACAGTGCGTCCGGCGAACTGGCGGCGTACACCCAGATGGGCGGCACTCCCGCCACCCCCGACCGCCGCAACCAGTACGACACCTACGTCCGCCGCACCCACCGCGGCAACCGCCTCGGCATCGCCGTCAAGGCGCCCAACCTCCGCGCACTCCAGGCAGACCTCCCCCAACCGGTCGCCCTGCACACCTGGAACGCCCCCGAGAACGCCCCGATGATCGCGGTCAACGACAAGCTCGGCTTCCGTCCCGTCGCCCAGCGCACCATCTGGGAGCTCAGCCTCTAGCGAATGCGGGGATATCCAGGGGTCGGCGTTAGTCTGGTAGGCGCTCTGATCCCGACCGGAAGTGCCCGATGACTGTCGAATCGTTGTTCCCGCGCCTGGAGGCATTGCTGCCGGGGGTGCAGAAGCCGATCCAGTACGTCGGAGGCGAGCTGAACTCGGTCAGCAAGGACTGGGACTCGGCCAGCGTCCGCTGGGCCCTGATGTACCCGGACGCCTATGAGGTCGGCCTGCCCAACCAGGGCGTCCAGATCCTGTACGAGGTGCTCAACGAGCGCGACCACATCCTGGCCGAGCGGACGTACTCCGTCTGGCCGGACATGGAGCAGGTGATGCGGGACAACGCGATCCCGCAGTTCACCCTCGACAGCCACCGGCCGGTCCGGGCCTTCGACGTCTTCGGGCTGTCGTTCTCCACCGAGCTCGGCTACACCAACATGCTCACCGCGCTCGACCTGGCCGGGATCCCGCTGTACGCCGCGGACCGGACCGACGAGGACCCGATCGTGCTGGCCGGCGGGCACGCCGCGTTCAACCCGGAGCCGATCGCCGACTTCATCGACGCCGCCGTACTCGGTGACGGCGAGGAGATCGTGCTGGCGATCTCGGACGTGATCCGGGAGTGGAAGGACGAGGGCAGCCCGGGCGGGCGCGACGAGGTGCTGATGCGCCTGGCCGCCTCCGGTGGCGTCTACATCCCGAAGTTCTTCACGGTCGAGTACCTCGCCGACGGCCGGATCAAGCGCGTCGCGCCGAACCGTCCGGGCGTCCCGTGGCGGACGGCCAAGCACACCGTGATGGACCTGGACGCCTGGCCGTACCCGAAGAAGCCGCTGGTCCCGCTGGCCGAGACCGTGCACGAACGGTATTCGGTGGAGATCTTCCGCGGCTGCACCCGCGGCTGCCGGTTCTGCCAGGCGGGCATGATCACCCGGCCTGTGCGTGAGCGCAGCATCACCACGATCGGGGACATGGTCGAGAACGGGCTGAAGCAGTCCGGGTTCGAGGAGGTCGGGCTGCTCAGCCTGTCGTCGGCCGACCACAGCGAGATCGCCGACGTGGCCAAGGGCCTCGGCGACCGGTACGAGGGCAGCAACGTCTCGCTGTCGTTGCCTTCGACAAGGGTCGACGCGTTCAACATCACGCTGGCCAACGAGTTCTCCCGCAACGGCCGGCGCAGCGGCCTGACGTTCGCCCCCGAGGGCGGGTCGGACCGGATGCGCAAGGTGATCAACAAGATGGTCACCGAGGAGGACCTGATCCGCACCGTGGCGGCGGCGTACGGGCACGGCTGGCGGCAGGTGAAGCTGTACTTCATGTGCGGCCTGCCGACCGAGACCGACGAGGACGTGCTGGCGATCGCCGACCTGGCCAAGAAGGTGATCGCGACCGGCCGCGAGGTGTCCGGCCGGCGCGACATCCGGTGCACGGTGTCGATCGGCGGGTTCGTGCCGAAGCCGCATACACCGTTCCAGTGGGCGTCGCAGCTAGGCGCCGAGGAGACCGACGCGCGGCTGTCCAAGCTGGCCGCCGCGATCCGCTCGGAGAAGGGCTACGCCAAGGCGATCGGCTTCCGGTACCACGACGGCAAGCCCGGCATCATCGAGGGCCTGCTGTCCCGCGGCGACCGCCGGGTCGGCCGCATCATCGAGCAGGTCTGGCGCGACGGCGGCCGGTTCGACGGTTGGAGCGAGCACTTCTCCTACGACCGCTGGGTCGAGTCCGCCGACAAGACGCTGGCCGACGAGCCGGTCGACCTCGCCTGGTACACCACCCGCGAGCGCGAGTACGCCGAAGTCCTGCCCTGGGACCACCTGGACTCGGGCCTGGACCGCGACTGGCTGTGGGAGGACTGGCAGGACTCGCTCGAGGAGGACGGCGCGATCGAGGTCGAGGACTGCCGCTGGACCCCCTGCTTCGACTGCGGCGTCTGCCCCCAGATGGGCACCGAAATCCAGATCGGCCCCACCGGCAAGAAGCTCCTGCCACTCTCGGTGCTCTAGGGCGTGTCTCTCGGTTCCCTGCAGTACCGAGTGCCGCGCAGCACGCAGGGAATCGAGAGACACGCCCTAGCACTCAGGTAGCGGCATGATCGTCGTACGGCGGTGGTGCTCGAAGACGACCGAACTGCGGATGTCGGCGATCTCCTGGCGCTTGGCCAGCGCGAGGACGAGGTCGCGCAGTGCCTGGGTGTCCTTGACGGCGACGTGAGCGAGGAAGTCGGAGCCGCCGGAGACCATGAACATCGCCAGGGTCTCGGGCAACTGGTTCACGTAGTCCTGGAAGGCGGTGGCGACGGCCATTGCCTGTGGGCGGAGCTTGATCGAGATGATCGCCTGGGTGGAGCGGTCGATGGCCTTCAGGTCGACCTCGGCGTGGTAGCCGGTGATCACGCCGCGGTCGCGCAGGCCGCGGATCCGCTCCAGGCAGGTGGACGGGGCGATGCCGAGTTCGGCCGCCATGTCGCGGTTGGTCCGGCGGGCATCGTTCTGCAGCATCCGCAGGAGCGCCGTATCAAGTTCGTCCATGACAGGCAGTTTCGCAGGTCTGCCGAACGACGTTCGGAATCGATCGCGAACAGCCGCGCACGAAGCTAGGTTTGCCGCCGTGCTGACGAACAAGATGGTCGTGGTCATCGCGGCCGAGGCGCCGATCGGCGTCGCCCTGAACACCGCTGCCCTGCTCGGCGTCGGACTCGGCCACCACCACGATCAGGTGGTCGGCCCGGATACCGAGGATGCCGCGGGCAACCCGCACGCAGGTATGTGCGCCTACCCGATCCCGGTACTGCGGGCCTCCGCCGAGCAACTGCACGACCTCCGGACCGCGGCGGCCGCACGGGGCGACGTCACCGTGCACGACATGCACCAGATCGCCCAGCGGGCACGGACCTACGAGCAGATGTCCACCACGCTGAGCGGCACCAAGCCCGACGACGTCGAATACCTGGGCCTCGCCCTCTTCGGTCCCCGCCAAACCGTCGACTCACTCACCGGTGCGCTGGCGTTGTACCGCTGACGACTTTGAGCACCGAGCAACCACCAGCGACCCTCGAATGTGGTCGACCCGCGCACAAGGTCGCATCCTGCGGTCGCGTCCGTAGTGTGGGGGCATGCGACTCAACTACGAGGTGACGGGTCCCGACGACGCGCCGGTGGTTCTGCTGGGATCGTCGCTCGGGGCGACGCAGGCGATGTGGGCGCCGCAGCTCGAGGTCCTGGCGCAGCGGTTCCGGGTGGTGACCTTCGACCACCGCGGCCACGGCGGGTCCGACGTACCGCTCGGGCCGTACACGATCGACGACCTCGGCGGTGACGTGGTCGAGCTGCTCAACACGCTCCTCGTGGAGCAGGCGTCGTACGTCGGCATCTCTCTCGGCGGCGCGGTGGGGCTGTGGCTGGCCCAGAACGCGCCGGACCGGTTCAACCGCTTCGCGCTGATCTGCCCGCCGGCCAACCCGGCCGAGAACAAGCAGATGTGGGCCGACCGCGCGGCTCAGGTCCGCGCCGAAGGCACCCAGGCGATCGTCGACGCGACGCTCAGCCGCTGGTTCCTACCGGAGTTCACCGCGACCGCTCCGGTCCGCCAGATGCTGCTCGACAGTCCTGACGAGGGCTACGCCGCCTGCTGCGAGGCACTCGGTAGCACCAACCTGGTCCCCGGCCTGTCGGACATCACCGCGCCGGTGCTCCTCGTCACCGCCGAGTCGGACACCTCGATCCCGCCGGAGACCGTCGTACCCCTGGCTGGTCAGATCCCCGGCGCGCACCTCGAAATCATCGAGAACGCGGCCCACCTGGTGACCTACTCCCACCCCGAGGTCATCAACCCGCTGCTGCTGACGCACCTGACCTGACGCCTGGGCTCGTCGCCGAGCCCAGGCGCCGCTGGATTCAGTTGCAGTAGTACGCAGGGTTGGGCGATGTCTCGGTCTGGTCCTGCCAGTGGGCGACACCGACGTAGTAGCCGCAGCCGGTGCCCTCGTCGAACCAGGCGCCTCCGCCGGAGTACGCGTACGTCTCGGCGACCGTGGTGAACGGTCCGGACGCGCTCGGGCCCTTCTGCAGCTCGACCCTGACCTCAGTGACGCTGGTCGAACAACCCTCCAGGTCGACGGCGACGTACAGCATCAGCGCGCTGTAGCCGACGCTCGGCGCGGTCACCAGGTCGCAAGCCTGCGTCCCAGTCGTCGACGCATGGGCCGGCGTCCCGACCATCAGACCCGCCACAACCGCCCCCGACATCACGGCAGCACCAAGAAGCTTCCGCATCTGCGTTCCCTCCGGTTGGAAATTTACAGAGGGTCAGCAGACTAGGTCACTCGGTTACCGAGGTCGACCCTTTCGACGCCGCTGAAAGAAGCAGCTCACTGAGCAGGAGTTGGTCAGCGTTGCCCAGAACGAGGTCTGCAGTCGCGACCGCGGCCGGCGCGACGTACGGATTGGGGATGGCGACCGCGAACATGCCGGCCAGCTGCGCCGCCGCGACGCCGTGCGCGGTGTCCTCGACCGCGATGGCCTCCGCTCCCCGTACGCCGAGACGCCGCAGCGCCAACTCGTAGATCGCCGGATCGGGCTTGTGGGTGCTGACCTCGTCGCCGGTGACGATCTGGTCGAAGAGATCGATCGCGCCGACCCGCTCCAGATGACCGCGCACCCACGGGCTCGGTGAGCTGCTGGCGATCCCGACCTGCAGGCCGAACTCGCGCGCCGTCGTCACCCAGTCGCGGATCCCCGGCCGGAAGTCGAGCTCGGAGTGCATCCGCTCGCGATGCGCCATCCTGCGGGCGTGACTGGCCTCCCGGTCGAAGCCGGCGCCGACGGCCGCGGCGAGCAGCGCGTACCGGGTCTCGGAGGTGTCGCCACCGTGGCCCGGCCAGAAGTCCTCGAGATCCAGCTCGAGCCCGTGGTGCGCCCATTCGGCCTGCCAGCTCTGCACCGAGGTGGACTCGGTGTCCATCAGCAGACCGTCGAAGTCGAACACCACGGCCCGCACGCCGACCGGCACGAGGCGCGCCGCCAGGCGGTGAATCTGCAGCTGGCTCAACCCGAGGCCGGAGAGGTACGCACGGATGCCGCCGAGGCAGGAGTCAAGATGGTCGAGTGATCCGAGGATGGTCTCCGGCCTGGTCCGCGACCGCTCAGGACCGTCCTGCAGCCCCAGCAGGACCTCACTGATCGCGTAGTCCTCGGCGATCACGTCGCGAGGTACGCCGGCCAGCTCGAGCAGCAGAGCGGCGAGCTGTCCGGTGCGATCCTTGCCGGCCTGGCAGTGCACGACCACCGGCCGGTCCGCCGGGGCATCCGCGATCGCCCGGAAGATCTTGCCGATGTGGGCGGAGTTGCGACTCAGGCCGTTGGAGTAGACATCAACGAGCCGCGACTCGGCAGCAGGGTCGCGCGACTCGTCGGCGACCGGGTCGATCCAGGGGATCCGCCGGTACGCCGGGGTGCCGTCCAGCGGGTGTAGTCGCGGCAGCTCGCGGTCGCTGCGCACGTCGAGGACCAAGCCGGCTCCGACCGCAGCCAACGCGCTCCGGCCCGCAGGGTCCAGATTGTCGGGTGACTCCGACCGGAACACTGCCCGCTGGCGAGTCGCAACGCCGTACCTCGTCGGAAGTCCACCTAGGTCACGCGCGTTCGGGCTCCACACGGGCGTCAGTTTAGGACAACGCCTCCTAGGGACTCGAAGTCGTGCCAGGTGCCGTCGAAAGCCTTGTGGTGCAGGGCGGAGTCCATGCCGACCGCGAAGACGTCCAGCCGGCCCGGGCCCCATGAGACCACCGAACCGGCTGGTCTTGGCCGCGCGACCGTGGTCGCGGGTTCGAGCCAACCGGCCAGAGCGGCGATGTTCATGCGGAGGATCTCGGCCGCCAACGACCAGTTGAGGAAGTTCAACGTGTCGTTCGCCGAGTGGATGTGGCCGTTCGCGCTGTCCGCGCCCTCGATCGACAACACCGCCGGGATCCCGGCGTCGATGAACGGCACATGATCGCTGGCGAACGGGTTGAGCGACGTCTCGACCTTCAGCCCGGTGTACGTCGCTGCCGCCGTCGCCAGGTCCGCGATCTGACTCGACGAGACCGGCGCACCTTCGAGCAGCACCGTCGGCACGGCTGTGTTCTTGCTCGCGATCATGTCCATGTTGAGGACAGCCCGGATCCGGGCTCGTTCGGCCGGAGGCAGCGCGGCGACGTACTGCTTGCTGCCGAACAGCCCCTCCTCCTCACCGCCGAACAAGATCAGCCGTACGTCGTGCCGCCAGGACCGGGTCGACAGCAGCCGGCCGAGTTCCAGCACGCCCGCGGAACCACTCCCGTTGTCGTCCGCACCGGGTGCGGTGGCGGCCGGCCCGCCGGCGATGTTGATCGAGTCGAGGTGTGCCGTGATCAGGACCAGGCCACCGCCGCCGGTGCCGGGCCGGTCGCCGATCAGGTTCTGCGAGTGTCCGGCGCCGACCGTGATCTGGGTCCGGCTCACTCCATAGCCGAGGGCAACCATTTTCGCGGCGGCGAAGTCCACCGCGGTGGTGAACGACGGACTCAGCGAGTGCCGCGTCGGCAGACTCGCCAGCCAGGTCAGATCGTCCTGGTACGACGCCGGCGACAGTTGTGCGACCAGGTCCACGATCGATGGATCCACCCTCGCCGCAGCCGGCGCCGGATTGTCGACAACCGTCGTACCGGCGCGGAGTGGTTCGATCCGCCAGCAGTTGTTGGAGCGGCGGCGCGGTCTGTCGGCCGACGAGATCACCAGGTGCCGGCCGTGGTCGAGCAGCGGCGCGACGTCCGGGTAGTCGTCCTGGAAACTCCGGCCCACCTGGGTGACGAGCAGCAGGCCGGGTGCGGTCCGGGAGGCCCGGCCGAGGCGTTGGCCGGCCGGAACCCAGAGGAGAGTCTTGTCGCCGAACCGGGCCGAGTGCGCGCCATCGGCGGCATCGACGGTCGGTACGACGAGATAACGCACGGGTGCAGTGGTCATGTCAGTCCTGCCAGATGATCTCGAGACGATCGGGCTCGGCCGCGATGATCCGGGCGGTCCCGCCGGCGGAGCGGGTGATCAGTCCGTCGGCGTTCCAGTGTCCGCCCGGTCTGGGCTCGGGCGCGTCGCCGCGGCCGAACGCGTACTCCACCAACGTTCCGTCCGGCCGGAACTCCACCCCCCGCCGGCCGCGGGCCGGCGGGAAGGCGAAGTCGTCCCGGCGGTAGACGCTGATCCCGTCGTGGTCCTCCTCGAACGAGTGCGTCCACCGCCCCTTGCTGTGTCCGGTCAGCGCAGCACCGCCTGTTCGATGGTTGCCCCCGGCATCGTTCCGGACGCCGGCATCGACTCGGGCACGGTCGAAGGGACCGTCACCCGGAAGTCGCTGATCACGCCGCCGAGCGGCTCGTAGCCGGTGATGTCCGGTCCCCAGTTCGAGCCGTCCCACCACTTGTGGTACAGCTGCTTGTCGGTGCCGGTGACGAACACGTCGAGCCGGTTCGGGGCCCACGAGACGACGCGCGGCTCGTCGGTGCAGAGGCCGCCCATGTACTCGTAGTCGGTGAGCGACGGTCCCCAGGCGGAGCCGTCCCACCACTTGTGGTAGAGCGCGGAGTCCGCGCCGAGCACGAAGACGTCCAGCCGGTTGGCGTCCCACGAGACCACGGTCGGGGTCGTCGTACAGACGCCACCCATGTACTCCCAGCCCGACCAGTTCGAGCCGTCCCACCACTTGTGGTACAGCGCGGAGTCGGTGCCGAGGACGAACATGTCGAGGCGGTTCTCGCCCCAGGCGACGACCCGTGGTGGTGAAGCGCAGAGACCACCGAGATATTCGTAATCGGTGGCCGACGGTCCCCAGTTCGAACCGTCCCACCACTTGTGGTAGACCGCGTTGTCGGTGCCGAGCACGAACACGTCCAGCCGATCGCTGCCCCAGGCAACGACTTCGGGCGGGCTCATGCAGATGCCGCCGAGATACTCGTAGTCGGTGACACTCGGTCCCCAGTTCGAGCCGTCCCACCACTTGTGGTAGAGCGCGCGGTCGGTGCCGAGGACGAAGGCATCCAGCCGGTTCGGCCCCCAGGTCGCCAGCCGCGGCGGGCTCATGCAGACGCCGCCGAGATACTCGTAACTGGTGACGCTCGGTCCCCAGTTCGAGCCGTCCCACCACTTGTGGTACAGCGCGTGATCGGTGCCGAGGACGAACGCGTCCAGCCGGTCCGGGCTCCAGGACGCGACTTCAGGAGCACTCATGCAGACACCACCCATGTATTCGTAACCGGCGACGGACGGTCCCCAGGACGATCCGTCCCACCACTTGTGATACATCGCCAGATCGGTGCTGAGCACGAACGCGTCCAGCCGGTTCGCGCCCCACGACACCACCGAGCCGGCGGGTTGCGGCGTACCGGAGGCGCCGGCATAGACCGGCAGGTTCGTCCGGACGGTGTCCAGGCAGGCTTCCATCCGGGTGGCCTGGTCGTTGGTGAACATGACCATGCCGCGGTCGTCGGTGTAGTCCATGTAGTCGTAGAACAGATCCCCGTTCGGACCGTTGCTGCAGGTCACGTGCGGGAACGTCG
Source organism: Kribbella sp. NPDC050281 (assembly GCF_040655855.1). Lineage (NCBI taxonomy): Bacteria > Bacillati > Actinomycetota > Actinomycetes > Propionibacteriales > Kribbellaceae > Kribbella > Kribbella sp. NPDC050281. The sequence goes on from NZ_JBFAKS010000043.1 coordinate 33,729, forward strand.
GTACGCCGAAGTTCGGGCCGGCCGCGTTCGGGGTGTCGGCGCACTCGTCGCTGCCGCTGCAGCCACTGCCGTCGTCGCCCCAGATGTGGAACAGGTTCAGGTAGTGCCCGACTTCGTGGGTCGTGGTCCGGCCCAGGTCGAACGGTGCGGCCGCCGTACCGTTGGTGCCGAACCCGCTGTGCAGGATGACCACGCCGTCGGTGTTCGCCGGGCCGCCCGGGAACTGGGCGTACCCGAGCAGCCCGCCGCCGAGCTGGCAGACCCAGATGTTCAGGTACCGGTCTGTCGGCCACGGGTCGATGCCGCCGGTCGACGACTTCTTCACCTTGTCGTCGGTGCCGAAGGACGCCGTACTCGTCTGGGTCCGGGTGACACCGGTGGTCGGGTTGCCGTTCGGGTCCACGGTGGCGAGGTAGAACTCGATCCGGGAATCCGCGATCAGGCCGGTGAACGCGGCCGGGACGATGCCGAGGTCGGAGTTCGTCGCCCGGAAGTCCCGGTTCAGTACGTCGATCTGGCTGTCGACCTGCGCTTGCGAAATATTCTGCGCGGCGGTGTTCCAGACCACGTGCACCACGCACGGGATCCGCGCTATACCGGTGAACCGCTGCGGACCGGCGACGTACAGCGATGTCGCGTTCTCGATCGCCGACCGGGCGGCGGCGTACTCGGGTGAGGTCGACAGCAGCCGCCGGTGCACGTCCATCACACCGCACTGCCGTCGAGTCGGGGACTCGGTCCGCCCGTCCGTGCCGCTCATACCTGCACCACCGGCTGAACCGCCACCACCCATGCCCGCGCCACCGGGTACACCGGTGCCACCGCTCATGCCCACTCCACCGGCCTGGCCGCCGCCGCTCATACCGGCACCGCCTGCCGATCCACCACCGCCCATGCCGCCGGCTCCCGCCGAACCCGGCGCAGAATTCATGCCCGTCATCGGCATTCCGCTCGCCGGCTGGCCGTTGGCACCCTGACCGGCTGCCGCCTCGCCCGGCATCCGGTAGTCGTCGTCGCGGTGCTTGCCCGCTCGACCGTTGGCCTTCCTCGGCATCTCTCCCCCTTCCAACGGGGGCGCACGAGCAGGTCGGGAACGCACACGATCCCGGACCGAGAAGGTCTTCCCCCAGCCCGCCCTCCGATCGAAGGCGGTCTGTCCCGCCTTCCCCCACCGAACAGTCGGCCCCCAAGTCTCTGTTCTGGATTCACCTTGCTCCCCTCACCGCTCGCGCACAAGCCTTCGCCCGCCGGGTAGTGAACTCCACCGGAAACCCAGCGCTTGTTGGAGAATTGCTTGAAGCCTCAAGAGGGGAACACCATGCGCCGAGAGCTGTCCATCCCGTTCGACGTCCGGGGTCACCGCGGCCTGATCTCGGTCCGCATCGTGCCCAACGACGACCCGTGGGCGTCGGGCCATCAACTCGTCGTACCGGACCTGAATGCCGAGGCGTTCCGCGGCTTTCCTTTGTGTACGGCGAGTCTGCGGTACCACGGCTCCGGCATCAAAGCGATCATGGGCTGGATCCAGCTGATCACCCGCGACTTCGACGGCGACATCTCGGTCGACCGCGCACCGAATCTGAGCCCGGCCGATCCGTTCTACGCCTACGGCTACCTGCCGACGTTCTTCGATGCCCCGGCCAATCCGGACCACCCGGACGGCACGTGGCGCGCCGACACCTTCCTCGTGGTCGTGCCCGACGTGATCCACTCGCGCACCGTCGCCCCGGTCGCCGCGTTCACGTGGGGCTACCGGCTCGAATCCGGTCGCCCGACGCTGCTCGACGTCACTCCACTCGCTTCGGCGAGGTGGTCAGGCCATCGGTCCGTCCTCGAGGCCGCCCACCCGACCTGGACCTTCGGCTGAGCCCGCCGTCCGGTCCTGCAACTCAGCCGGCCTCCAGGTCCGCCGCCCATCGGGTCAGCCGGCTTTGAGGACCTGCTGGGCTTTGGTGACGGCGGCTTCGGTGGCGGCCTCGAACTCCGAGCCCTGTCCGGCCAGCACGCCGACCGAGACGATGACGTCGTTCACGCCGGTGATCGCGGCCGTGTACTCCAGGCCGCGCTTCGGGCCGCTCGTGCCGGTCAGGCGGAACGCGAACGGGCCGGTGCCGGCCTTCGGCGCGGAGATCTCCTCGACCTTCATCGACGTGCTGCTCTCGCCCTCGACCTTGAGGGAGACCTTCGAGCAGGACGAGACCGCGTCGTCGTAGGTCTCGCGCAGGTCCGCGACCTTCGTCGCCGTACCCATCGAGTCCAGGCCGAAGTCGATGTACGGACCCTCCTGGCCGCCGGAGAACGAGCGGGTGACGCTGGCCTTCGCACCGGGCGCCTTGGTGGCGTTGAGGTACTTCACCAGCGTCTTGCACCTGCTCGTCGGCGACGAGAACGGCTTCGAGGTGTCCTCGGGGTCTTCCTTCTCCTGCGAGAACCCGGTCGGCAGGTCGCTCAGCGCGAGCAGGGCCCGGGTCAGCTCGGCGGACGAGCGGGTGACCGGACCGGTCGGTTTCTCACTCGGTGCCGATGAAGTCACGCTCGGTGCCGGTGTGGTCCCAGCGGGAGTCGAGGGTGCTGCTGCGTTCTTCTTGTCGTCCCCACCGCAGGCGGTGAGCGACAGGCTGAGAGCAGCGGCGAAGGCAAGCGGGAGCGACACGAACCTGGTCATGGACCTTCCAAACCCTGTCAGAACCGTGGGCCGAGCGCGCCCTCCGGTGGCCGAGCAGGCAGCAGCGTACCTGACGCGTCAGCCCAGTCGGTGCCGTGTCAGGCCGTGTCTGGGCAGGTCGTGTCTGGGCGGGCCGTGTCTGGGCGGGTCGATCAGAACCGGTGCGAGCGGAGGTGGATGTTCTCCAGCAGCCCGACCGCGAGCAGGCCCGCGAACATCGACGATCCGCCGTAGGAGACGAACGGCAGCGGCAGACCCGTGACCGGCATGATCCCGAGCGTCATCCCGATGTTCTCGAACGCCTGGAACGCGAACCAGCAGACGATGCCGGTCGCCACCAGCCGGCCGAACGCGTCCCGCGCGTTGATCGCGATCCGCAGCCCGCGGAACAGCACCAGCGCGAACAGCGCGATGATCGCACCGGCCCCGATCAGGCCGAGCTCCTCCCCCGCCACGGTGAAGACGAAGTCGGTGTGCTGCTCCGGCACGAACGCGTTCTGGGTCTGGCTGCCGTGGAACAGCCCTTGGCCGAAGATCCCGCCGTTGCCGATCGCGATCCGAGCCTGGTTGACGTTGTAGCCGATGCCCTGCGGATCCTGCGACGGGTCCGCGAACGCGATGAACCGGGCCAGCTGATAGTCCTTCAGCACCTGCAGCTTGATCGCCACCGAAGCCACCACGACGCCCGCGGTGATCAGCCCGAGCATCCAGCGCTTCGGTACGCCGGACACCGCGATGATCCCGAACACGATCGCCCCCAGCACCATCACCGTGCCGAGGTCGGGCTGCAGCATCACCAGGATCACGGGTATGCAGGCGACCGCGATCGCCTGCGCGACGTCGACGGTCCGGGCCGTGTCGTTGTGGTCGGTCTCGCCTTTCTCCGCGATCAGCAGCGCCATCCCGACGATCACCGCGAGCTTGGCGAACTCGCTCGGCTGGATCGACATCCAGGGCAGCTGGATCCACGAGCGCGAACCGTTGATCACCGCGCCGACCCCGGGCACCAGGACCAGGATCAGCCCGACGATCGAGGCGGCGTACAGGACCGGAGCGAGGATGCGGACTCGGCGGTGATCGGTGACAGCGGCGCCGACGGCGAGCACCAGGCCGATGGCGAAGTTCAGCGCATGCCGGGCGAGGAACGCATACTGGTTGCCGTCGGTGAGCGAGGTGCGGGCGTGCGTCGCGGACCAGATCAGTACGGCGCCGATCGCCGACAGCGCGACGACACCGAGGACAAGGATCCAGTCCACCTGCCACACCGTCGACCGCCGGTCCATCCGCGGCCGGGTCCGGATCGGGCTCAGCAGTGCCATGTCGAGGCCCTCACCGTTCCGGGGTCTGCTGGCCGGCCGGCGGGGCGGGCTTGATGTTGTAGAGGGTCTCGTAGATCTTGCGGACCGCGTCACCACCGGCGCCCGAACCGGTGCCGGCCTGGCTCAGCATCATCACCACGGCATAGCGATCCGTGTACGACGCGAGCCACGAGGTCGTCTGCTTGCCGTAGACCTCAGCCGTACCGGTCTTGGCCCGGACCGGGATCTGGTCGACCGGGAACCCGTTGAACTTCCAGGCCGCCGTACCGGACTTGACCGTCTCCTGGAGGGCCTTGTCGATGTAGCGCAGGGTCGACGACGGCACCGGCAGCTTCGCCTTCACCGTGGGCTTGATCTCGTGCTTCTTGCCATTCGCACCGATCCACGACTGCACCACCCGCGGCTCGTACAACGTGCCGCCGTTGGACAGCGCCGCGTAGACCGAGGCCAGCTGCAGTGGCGTGACGGTGGTGTCGCCCTGGCCGATGGCGAAGTTCACGGCGTCACCGGCACGGTACTTGTAGCCGTCGACGCAGAACTCGCGGGAGAACTGCTTGAGGAACGCCGACGTACCGGCCGGCGGGTTCTGCGCCAGCTTGCAGTAGTAGTCCTTCTGCGAGTCGTAGTACTGCTTCTTCCACTTGCGGTCGGCGATCCGGCCGCTGACCTCACCGGGCAGGTCGACGCCGGTCGGTGTACCGAGGCCGAACTTCTGCGCCATCTCCACCAGCGGGTCGTGGGTGTTCACGTCGGTGGAGTTGCCGCCCTCCTTCAGCCAGAGCGCGTAGGCGATCCGGTAGAAGAACGTGTCGCAGGACAGCGCCAGCGCCTGGTTGAAGCCGATCATCCCGTACGACGCGGACTCGTAGTTCTTGAACCGGCGGTTGCCGACCTCGAAGTACGAGGAGCAATCGAGCCGGGTCTTCGGGCTGTACCCGGCGCCCATCGCGGCGGCGGTGGTGATCGGCTTGAACGTCGATCCCGGTGCGAGCTGGCCCTGCAGGGCGCGGGAGACCAGCGGGGTGCCGGACTTCGTCGAGTACAGCCCGTCCAGCTCGCGCTGGGTGATGCCGCCGACCCAGACACCCGGGTCGTAGGTCGGGTAGCTGGCCATCGCGACGACCCGGCCGGTCTTGGTGTCCAGCACGACCGCGGCACCGGAGTCGGCGACGTACTTGCGCTTGGTGACCGGGTCGGTCTGCTTGCGCGCGGTCATGATCGCGCTCTTGAGCTGCGTCTCGACCGACGCCTGGATCCGGGCGTCGATGCTGGTCACCAGCGTGGCGCCCGGGACCGGCGCGGTCTGCTTCTGGATACCGGTCGTGTACCCGACCGCGTCGACGATGACGTCCTTGACGCCAGGGGTGCCGCGCAGGAGTTGGTCGTAGGTGCGCTCGACTCCGGCCCGGCCAACGAGGTCCGACCGGTGCGGGACCGAGTCCTGACCGGCCTTGTCCAGAGCCTCCAGCTCCTCGGTCGTGATCGGCGACAGATAGCCGAGGAGGTGGGCCGCGTTCACCTTGTACGGCTCGGGGTACGCACGCAGGGTCTGCGACTCGGCGGCGACACCGGGGAAGTCCTCGCGGCGCTCCATCACCTCGATCGCAACCTGCTCGCTGACGTCCTTCGCCACCGGGATCGGCTGGTACGGCGTGCCGTTCCAGCAGGCGGGTGGTTTCGACGCGCCGGGCTCGCCGCAGAGCATCGTGCGTGCCTTGAGGTCCTTCGGCTTCTGGCGGAGCACCTTCGCCAGGCGGGCGAGCACCGCGTTCTGCTGGCTGTCCGGCAGCTTCGCCAGCACCGACCGGTCGACCGTGATCACCAGCGAGACCCGGTTGCCGACCAGAGTGCGGCCCGCGGCGTCCACGATCGTGCCGCGTGGCGCCGGCACCAGGACCTGACGGGTGTGGTTCTGCGTCGCGGCCTGGGTGTAGTCCTCGTTGGACATCACCTGCATGTACCAGAGCCGGGCGAACAACGTGCACAGCAGGGAGAAGACCAGCACGCCGATCACGAACAACCGCAACCGGGCCTTCAGCGGTGCCTCGAAGCCGTCGAAGCTCATGGCAGGACCCGGCGGCGCTCGCGGGCCGGGACCACGCGGCCCATGATCCACATGACCAGGGGGATGACGACGATCGCGCCGACGACGTCGTACCCGGCGGCGATGCCGAGGCGGACACCGAACTCGCCCCAGTCGACCGATGGATCGTGCAGCAGCGAGCCGGTCGCGCAGTAGATGAACAGCGACACGGCAGTGCCCAGCACCACGGTCACCGCGACCCCGAGCGGCCCGACCGGGCCGGTCGACGTCTCGCGACGGATCAGACCGGCCACGTACCCGGCGATCGCGAGCGCCAGCGCCCACCGCCCGGCGGTGTGATCAGCGGGAGGTACGACGTCGAGCAGCAGACCACCGGCGAACCCGGCGATCGCTCCCCACTCCGGCCCGCGGGACAGAGCGAGCGCGATCACCACGATCAGCACGAGGTCGCAGGTCACGCCCGCGACCGCGATGTTCGTCAGCACAGAGGTCTGCACGGTGACGGCCACCATCAGGAACAGGGCGGCCAACCCGATGCGCAGTGCGATCACGTCAGTTCACCTTCCCTTCTGTGGTCGACACCTTCGGCGAAGGCGTTGGTGTGAGCTGGGCGCGCGGCGGCCGGGCCGGTGGTCCGGTCACCACGCCGACCGTGTCGATCCGGGTCGGATCGACGTACGGCCTGATCGTCGCGGTGGACCCGAGAGCGCCCTCGTTCGCCGTCACCGAGGTGACGACGCCGATCGGCACCCCCGGCACGTACGGCGCGTTGTCGCTGGAGCCCCAGGTGACGATCTTGTCCCCCGCCTTGGGCCGCGCCTTCAGGTCGACGAGGTGGTAGTCGAGCAGGCCCGCGACGTCGCCGCGGCCGGAGACGAAGCCGAGCGCCATCGAGGCGTTCAGCCGGCCGCCCACGGTCGACTTCCGGTCGCCGATCAGCAGCACGGTCGCGGTCGCCTGGGTGGTCCGCACCACCCTGCCGACCAGACCGTTCCCGTTCAGCACGGTCATGTCGACGTGCACGCCATCCGCCGTACCGGCGTCGATCGTGACCGTGTGGTTGAAGCTCTGGGCGCTGCCGATCCCGATCACCCGGGCAGGTGTCATGGTGAACGCGGGTGCGAGCTTGAGCAGTTTGTCCAGCTCGGCGGCCCGGTTGCGGGCGTAGTCGGAGGAGTTCAGGTCCCGGGTGAGCGACTCGTTGTCCTTCTTCAGTTTTTCGTTCTCGTCCCTCAACCTATCCATTTCGGCGAACCGGTCGCGGAGGTTGTCCACAGGCTGCCGCGCCGAGCTGGCGGTCGACTCGAGCGGGCCGAACACCCCGGCCGCGGCCTCCCGCAACGGCTCCACCGGGGAGCCGGCCGAGCGCCGGGCGTCGAGCACGATCAGCGTGAAGCAGGCCAGGATGACCAGGACCAGCACGGTCCGGCGCCGGCGGATCTCCCGCGGCAGACCGGCCGAACGGACCAGGCCCCTGGCGGGGGTGCCGAGGTCTTTGAGCATGGGTCAGCGTCCCTCGGGCGTCAGCGCCTGTTGTCGGTGACCAGGATGCGGTTCAGGGTCTCGATGTTGTCGACGCACTTGCCGGCACCGAGCACGACGGCGTCCAGCGGGTTCTCGGCGACGTGGATCGGGATGCCGGTCTCGTGCCGCAGCCGCTCGTCCATCCCCTTGAGCAGCGCACCGCCGCCGGTCAGCACGATGCCACGGTCGACGATGTCGCCGGCCAGCTCCGGCGGGGTCTTGTCCAGGGTGGCCTTGACCGCGTCGACGATCGCGGTGATCGGCTCCTCGATCGCCTGCCGGATGTTCGAGGACGAGACCTTCACGGTCCGCGGCAGGCCGGAGACCATGTCCCGGCCGCGGATCTCGCTGTCCGGACCGTCCGTGGTCGGGAACGCCGATCCGATCGTCATCTTGATCTGCTCGGAGGTGGCCTCGCCGAGCAGCAGCGAGTACTCCTTCTTGCAGTAGTTCACGACCGCCTTGTCGATGGCGTCGCCGGCCACCCGGATCGACTGGCTGGTGACGATGCCGCCGAACGAGATGACCGCGACCTCCGTCGTACCGCCGCCGATGTCGACGACCATGTTGCCGGTGGCATCGCGGACCTCGAGGTTCGAGCCGAGCGCGGCCGCCATCGGCTCCTCGATGATGTAGACCTTGCGGGCTCCGGCCATGTACCCGGCGTCGCGGACCGCGCGCTGCTCGACCGCAGTGATCCCGGACGGCACGCAGACCACGATCCGCGGCTTCGCGAAGTACCGGCGCCGGTGCACCCGCTGGATGAAGTACCGCAGCATCTGTTCGGCGGCGTCGAAGTCGGCGATGACGCCGTCCTTCAGCGGCCGGATCGCGGTGATGTTGCCGGGGGTCCGGCCGATCATCTTCTTCGCCTCGTGCCCGAACGCGACCGCCTCGCGCGGCTCGTCGGTCCTGGTCGCCACCACCGATGGCTCGTTCAGCACCACGCCGCGACCGCGGACGTAGACCAGAGTGTTCGCCGTACCCAGATCGACCGCCATGTCGCGGCCGAGCATGCTGTTCGCCACCGCGGCACCTCCCACTCGGTCCCCGATCAGGCTAAGCGCCGCCCGCGCTCACCCCATGGACCGACACGTTCCGTCCGCCCAGGCACGTATCGTATCCATTCCTGCACAAGCAGTCGGCAGCGGCCTCCGCCCCCGCCTCCAGTGTCACTCAGGGTAGGTCGGGGAACCAGATCTTGATCTCACGCTCGGCCGATTCGGGCGAATCGGAGCCGTGGACGAGGTTCTCGCGGTTGGAGAGGGAGAAGTCGCCGCGGATGGTGCCGGGGGCGGCCTTGCGGCCGTCGGTGGCGCCGTTCAGGAGGCGGACGACCTCGACCGCCTCGTCACCCTCGAGGACCAGGGCGACCAGCGGGCCACTGGTGACGAAGTCCCGCAGCGGCGGGTAGAAGTCGCGCTCGACGTGCTCGGCGTAGTGCTGGTCCGCCTGCTCGCCGTCGATCGTGCGCTGGTCCATCGCGACGATCCGGAGCCCCTTGGCCTCGAACCGGCCGAGGATCTCGCCCACCAGGCCACGGCGAACCGTGTCGGGCTTCAGCAGGACCAGGGTGCGCTGCGACATCTGTCAACTCTCTCTCGAAGTAGTTCGGGCCGCTGAGCCTAGCTGTTTTACCCCTGCTGCGCCTGCTGGGCTTTCGCTTCGTCGATCCGGCGGCCGAGCACGAACGCCGCCACCCAGAAGCCCGCGAACGCCAGTCCGAGCACGAACATCACCGGTACGACGAAGCCGAGGCCGATTGCGCCGACCTGGACCACTGAGCCGAGGATGTAGCCCACCTGGTTGCGCAGCAGCCCGGCCGCGACGATCGCCAGGACGGCCAGCCCGAGGCAGACGGACAGGGCCACCGCGGGCCGGACGTCGGCGACGGAGATCATCACCGGCGTGGCCAGCGCCAGCACCAGCGACTCGAACCCGAGCACGATCGAGGCGAGCGACCTCATTGGTCGGCCTGCTTCGGCTTGCGGACCAGCAGCGTGCGCGCCTCGCCCGCGGTGATGACAGACCCGGTGATCAGTACGCCGCCCGTACCCATGGCGATCGCGTTCTCCTCGGCCAGCCGGATCGCGTCGTCGATCGCGTCGATCAGGTGCGGCCGGACCAGCACCCGGTCCTCGCCGAACACCTCGATCGCCAACTCACCCAGTTCCTCGGCCGGCATCGAGCGCTCGACGAAGCTGTTCCGGGTGCACACGACCGTCTCCATGATCGGTTCGTACGCCTCCAGCAGGCCGTACACGTCCTTGTCCTTCATACAGCCCAGTACGCCGATCAGCGGCTGGAACGCGAACGCCTCGGAAACGGTGGCCGCGGTCGCCTCGGCCCCGTGCGGGTTGTGCGCGGCGTCGACGATGATCGTCGGGCTGGTCCGGACGACCTCCATCCGGCCCGGGCTGGTGACCTGTGCGAAGCCGGCCTGCAACAGTTCGGTGGTGACGCGGTCCTCGTGCTCCGGCCCGGCGCCGAGCAGCGCCTCGACGGCAGCGACCGCGGTGGCCGCGTTGTGCGCCTGGTACTCACCGTGCAGCGGGACGAAGATCTCCTCGTACTCACCGCCGAGTCCCTTGATCGAGATCACCTGCCCGCCGACCGCGAGCGAGCGGCTGGTGAGGCCGAACTCGATCCCCTCCCGGGCGACCTGCGAGCCGACCTCGGCGGCCTTGGTCAGCAGCACCTCGAAGACCTCCAGGCTCTGCTGCGACATCACCGTCGTACCGCCGGGCTTGATGATGCCGGACTTGTCCCGGGCGATGGTGACCGGATCCGCGCCGAGGATGTGCGCGTGGTCGACCGCGACGGGGGTGATCACCGAGACGGTCCCGTCGGCGACGTTGGTCGAGTCCCAGGTACCGCCCAGGCCGACCTCGATCACGGCCACGTCGACCGGAGCGTCGGCGAACACCGCGAACGCCATCGCGGTCATCACCTCGAAGAACGACAGCGGGTGCTCCTGCTCGGCGTCGACCACGTCCAGGTACGGCGCGATCTCGGCGTACGCCTCGGTGAAGCGCTCCTCGCTGATCGGCTCGCCGTCCAGGGTGATCCGCTCCCGGACCGACTCCAGGTGCGGGCTGGTGAACCGGCCGGTCCGCAGCCCCGCCTCGCGGAGCAGGGTGTCGATCATCCGCGCGGTGGAGGTCTTGCCGTTGGTCCCGGTCAGGTGCACCACGGGGTAGGACTTCTGCGGGTCGCCGAGCAGCTCGACGAGCCGCTGGACCCGGTCCAGCGTGGGCTCGATCTTGTGCTCCGGCCAGCGCTGCTGGAGCCGTGCCGACACATCGGCGTAGGTGAGGTCGCTCATCAGGAGACCGAGTCTAGTGAGCCCTGTGGATAAAGCGGTCGGAGCACCCCTTGACAACCACTACGATTGTGCGCATGAGCCAGACGTCCCGCGTTCCAGACAAGCCCAGCCTCGAAGGACTCGAGGAGAAGTGGGCGGCCGTATGGAAGGAGCAGCAGACCTACGCCTTCGACCGCACCGCCGAGCGTGCCGACGTGTTCTCCATCGACACGCCCCCGCCGACGGTCTCGGGGTCCCTGCACGTCGGGCACATCTTCAGTTACACCCACACCGATCTGGTCGCCCGCTTCCAGCGGATGCGCGGCAAGAAGGTCTTCTACCCGATCGGCTGGGACGACAACGGCCTGCCCACCGAGCGCCGGGTCCAGAACTACTACGGCGTCCGCTGCGACCCGACCCTGCCCTTCGACCCGGAGTTCACGCCGCCGGCGAAGCCTGACCCGAAGAAGCAGGTCTCGATCAGCCGGCAGAACTTCGTCGAACTGTGCGGTGGGCTCACCCACATCGACGAGCAGGCGTTCGAGGCGATGTGGCGGCAGGTCGGCCTCAGCGTCGACTGGTCGTATCTCTACACCACGATTTCCGAGGACAGCCGCCGTACGTCGCAGCGTGCCTTCCTGCGCAACTTCGCCCGTGGCGAGGCCTACCTGGCCGAGGCGCCGACGATGTGGGACGTCACGTTCCAGACCGCGGTCGCCCAGGCCGAGCTCGAGGCCCGGGAGTACGCCGGTGCCTATCACCGGATCGCGTTCCACGGCGCGGACGGCCCGATCTACATCGAGACCACCCGGCCCGAGCTGATCCCGGCCTGTGTCGCGCTGATCGCCCACCCCTCCGACGAGCGCTACAAGCACCTGTTCGGGACCACCGTGAAGACGCCGCTGTTCGGGGTCGAGGTCCCGGTCCTCGCGCACGAGGCCGCCGAGATGGACAAGGGCGCCGGAATCGCGATGTGCTGCACGTTCGGTGACCAGACCGACATCCTCTGGTGGCGCGAGCTGCAACTGCCGGTCCGCACCGTCATCGGCCGTGACGGCCGGCTGCTGCGGGACACGCCGCCGTGGCTGGAGGGTTCGGAGCTGTACGCCGAGTTGGCCGGCAAGACCGTCTTCAGCGCTCGCGAGCTGATCGTCGCGAAGCTGCGCGAGAGCGGGGACCTGGACGGCGAGCCGAAGCCGACCCAGCGGATGGCGAACTTCTTCGAGAAGGGCGACAAGCCGCTCGAGATCGTCTCGACCCGGCAGTGGTACATCCGCAACGGCGGCCGGGACGCCGACCTCAAGCAGGAGTTCATCGAGCGCGGCAACGAGCTCGCCTGGGTCCCGGAGCACATGCGGCACCGGTACCTGAACTGGGTCGAGGGCCTGAACGGCGACTGGCTGATCTCCCGCCAGCGCTTCTTCGGCGTCCCGTTCCCGGTCTGGTATCCGATCGACGCCGAGGGTGAGCCGGACTACGACCACCCGCTGATGCCGAGCGAGGCGGAGCTACCGATCGACCCGACCTCGCAGGCTCCGCGGGGGTACGACGAGAGCCGGCGCGGCAAGCCGGGCGGGTTCGAGGCCGACCCCGACGTGATGGACACCTGGGCCACCTCGTCGCTGACCCCGCACATCGTCTGTGGCTGGGAGCGGGACGACGACCTGTTCGCCCGGACGTTCCCGATGGACCTGAACACACACGCCCACGAGATCATCCGGACCTGGCTGTTCTCCCGCATCGTCAGGGCGCATTTCGAGAACGGCACGCTCCCATGGGCGCGCTCGATGATCTCAGGCTTCGTCGTCGACCCGGACCGCAAGAAGATGTCCAAGAGCAAGGGCAACGCGGTCGTCCCGTCCGAGATCCTGAACAAGTTCGGCTCGGATGCGGTCCGGTGGCGGGCCGCGATGGCGCGGCCGGGGCTGGACTCGCCGTTCGACGAGTCGCAGATGAAGGTCGGTCGCCGGCTGGCGATCAAGGTCCTGAACGCGTCGAAGTTCGTGCTCAGCTTCGGCGCGTCGACGGTGGACCCGGCGGCGGTCACCGAGCCGGTCGATCTGGCGATGCTGCAGCAACTGCGGTCGGTTGTCACCGACGCGACCGCCGCCTTCGAGCGGTACGACTACACCGGTGCGCTCGAGGTCACCGAGCGGTTCTTCTGGACGTTCTGCGACGACTACGTCGAGTTGGTGAAGGAGCGCGCGTACGGCGGTCAGGGTGACGCCGGCGCGGCCTCGGCGAAGGCAGCGCTGGCTGTCGCGTTGTCGGTCCAGTTGCGGCTGCTCGCGCCGTACCTGCCGTTCGCGACCGAAGAGGTGTGGTCGTGGTGGCAGGAGGGTTCGATCCACCTGACCCGCTGGCCGGAGCCGGATGTCGACCTCACGGTCGCGGCGCAGGAGCCCGAGGTGCTGGATGCGGTCTCCGAGGTGCTTGCGGGCATCCGCGGGGCCAAGTCCGCTGCGCAGGTCTCGATGAAGACCGAGGTCAGCAAGGTCGAGGTCAGCGGCCCGGCCGCCCGGCTCACGCTGGCGGAGCGGGCGGAGCCCGACCTGCGGGCCGCGGGCCGGATCACCGGTGAGATTGTCTGGCATGCGGACGAATCCGACTCGGTCACCGTGGTCGCGACGCTCTGAGTTGTACTTGGATGGTGCCCGTCTCCCGTCGGGAAGGCGGGCACCATTCGTTTGCAGACAACGACTACGCTGCGGAATCACGTTGTTCCGATGTGACACCATCGGGCCGAACCGTGCGTCCTGCCAGTCCTGAGGAGCCTGTATGAGCGACCCCACCACCCCGGACCCCACGTCCAAGGCTTCTACCACCACGGCCGCCGACATGGCGGACACCGCAGAACTGGCCAAGGTCGAGGACCCCAAGCCCACGAAGGCCGATGCGGAGACGGCTGCTGCGAGTGAGAAGGCTGGGACGGGCGAGAAGGGTGATGCGCCTGCGAAGGCTGCGGCTGGGGAGAAGGGCGCGACTCGGGAGAAGGCTGCGACTGGCGAGAAGGTCGCGGCTGGGGAGAAGGCTGCGGCTCGGGAGAAGGTCGCGGCTGGGGAGAAGGTCGCGAAGAAGAAGTGGTGGCGGCGGATTCGCCGGGGTCCCTGGGTGACTGTGGGCGGGATCCTGGTCGTGCTGCTGGTGCTGGCGCTGCTGGGCTACATCTGGGGCCTCGGGCCGCTCAACAGGCTGAACACGGAGCGCGGGATCACCCCGCCGGCCAAGCTCGCGGGTCTTGACCGGATCACGGATCAGGAAATCCGCGGACAGCTCCAGCTGGACCAGACCCGCGAGGCGCTGAGCCGCATCAACGACGGGAAGCAGGCAACGGTCGAGGCGTACGGGAACCTTGACGGCAATCGGATGTTCGTGGTGATCGCCCTGCGCGGCAAGGTCGACATCGACAAGACCCTCGCCGACTCCGGTGCCACCCCCGACCAGATCAAGCGAGTCGGCCACGCCACCTGCGTCGAGTCGGCCGGCAACCTGCCGACCCAGTGCTACCGCGGCTCCAACACGCTGACCGTGATTGCCCAATCGGGCAACGACGGCGTGGCCGTCGACGCAGTTGCGCCGGTCGCCGAGGAAGCCTTCAACGCGATGAAGTGACCGGTCAGCTGAGCAATCCGGCGATCGCGGTCATGATCGGAATCGACAGCAGCGTGCTGATCAGCACGGCACTCCGCGCGAGAGTCCGGCTGCTGCGGTAGTGAACGGCGTACACGTAGACGTTCTGGGCAGTCGGTAGTGCGGCCAGCAGGGTCGGCGCGAGGAGCGCGATCCCGTGCAGGTCGAGCACCCACCGTCCGAAGACATACGCGGCGATCGGTTGCAGGACCGTCTTGAGCACCACGGCGAGTACGACGTCCCGCCGCAGGCTGATCGAGTCCTTCGTTCCGCCACTCAAGCTCAGCCCGTACGCCACCAACGCGACCGGCACCGCAGCAGCCGCCACAAGGTCGATCGGCCGCATCAGCAACGAAGGCAGCTGCACACCGAGCGCAGCCACCAGCAGCCCGAGCAGCGACGCCACGGTCAACGGATTCCGCAACGGCCGCGTCACCACGGCCCGCAACGACACCCGCCGCCCGGATCCCTGCCGATCACCGTCCAGTACGGCGAACGCCACCGGAGCCATCACCAGCAATTGGAACAACACGATCGGCGCAACCAACGCCCCGTCTCCCAGCACGTACGCCGCCACCGGTACGCCGAGGTTGCCCGCGTTCACGTACGACGACGCGAGGACACCGATCGTCGCCTGAGATCTCGTCCGCCGCCAGATCACCGCAGCGACCAGCAGAAACACCAACTGCACCACGAACAGACTGGCCACGTTGGTGAGCAGGACGACCGAGAAGATCGCGTGCAGGTCCGCCCGCGCCACCGTCGTGAACAACAGCGCCGGCGTGGCCACGAAGAACGCCATCCGCGACAAAACCAACTCGTCCTGCGCCCGCAGTACGCCGATCAGTCCGACGACGTACCCCAGCACCGCAACAGACACCAACGCGACGAAGGCACCGACGACAGCGGACATCGCGGTCAGGCACTCGAGGACGTCGGCACGTGCGGATCGTAGATGACAACGCATCCCCCGCCCCCGCCCCGCTCAGTCCTCGGACAGGTGACGAAACCGTTAACCTGTCAGATGCTGACGAGACAGCGCCTTGAGCGGAAAGATTCCACCATCGACGAACAGGATGGTGACCATGACTCTTTCCCCTCGAACTGTGCGTGGTGCGCTGGCGACCGTGGTCGTGGCGGCCGCCACGATCGGCGTCGCACTCCCCCTCAACGCGACCGCCGCGACCGCCGGCGGCAGTGGACTGCCGCTCGGCGACCCTGATCTGGCCGAGACCCGCAGCAGCCAGGAGCTGGCGCGCGGCGTGACGCTGACGCGGATCGTGCGCGGGACCGAACCGGCCCCCGCCGACCAGATCAACACGACGACCCGGGGACCGTGGGTCGTCAGCGTGCTGACGATCGATCCCCGCAAGGCGAAGGGCCATCTGCAGGCGACGTACGGGCCGGATCTCGCGAGGGTCGAGAAGACCTCGGACCTGGTCCGGTCGGCGGGCGCGGTGGCCGGCGTCAACGCGTCGTTCTTCACCTTCACCGCAGACCCGCTGTACCCGGGCGACCCGGTCGGCCTCGGCATCTCCGACGGCAAGCTGCTGAGCGAGCCGCTGACCGACCCGGCCGAGGCCAACCTGCTGATCGATGCCAAGAGCAACAAGGTGATCGCCGGGCACCTGCAGTGGTCGGGCGAGGTGCGGAACCGCGCGACACACGCCGAACTACCGCTCGAGTTCGTGAACCACCGGCCGGTGATCCCGGCCGACTGCGCGAGCCTGCCGGACCAGACCACCTGCGCGTCCCCGGGTGACGTCGTACTGTTCACGCCCGAGTTCGCCGCGGCGACTCCGGCCGGTGCGGGCGTCGAGGTTGTACTCGACCGGCGTGGCTGCGTGGTCAGCACCGCGACGACGCGGGGCACGAGCCTGAAGGCCGGCCAGACGTCGCTGCAGGCGACCGGGCAGGACACCGTCGCGCTGCTGAACGTGGCGTCGGGCGGATGCCTCGACCGCGACCTCAAGGTGTCGAACGAGGACGGCGACAAGGTCCCGCTGCGCAGCGGCCTGTACGGCGTGACCGGTCGCTACCGGCTGACGGCCAACGGCGAGATCGTCGTACCGGACGGGTCCGGGAGCTTCTTCGACCGGAACCCGCGGACGATCGCGGGCACGACGCCGGACGGCAAGATCGTGCTCGCGACGCTCGACGGACGGCAGACCACGAGTGTCGGGACGACGATGGACGAGACGGCCGCGGTCGCGCAGTCGCTGGGGCTGCGGAACTCCATCAACCTGGACGGCGGCGGGTCGACCGCGATGGCGCTGCAGGACGGCACCCTGGTCAACCACCCGAGCGGTACCGGCGGCGCCGAGCGCGCGGTCGGCGACGCGATCGTCTTCGTCCCCGGCCACTGAGCATCCTGACGACTGAGCACTGAGCACTGAGCACTGAGCACTGAGCACTGAGCACTGAGCACTGAGAAGGCTCGCACGTTCGTGAGACGCTGAGCGGGTGCGACTACGGCTGCTGCTGTGCACGACCGTCCTCCTCGGGACGGCCGGATGCGGCGGCGGCCAGACGAAGGAACCGGCCACAACCGCACCCGCCAGCATCTCCGTGACCAGCCAGGCGTTCCGCGAGGGCGGTTCGATCCCGCGCAAGTACACCTGCGACGGCGACGACGTCTCACCGCCACTCGCGTGGAAGAACGTGCCGCAGAACGCCGGCGCCCTCGCCGTTGTCGTCGACGACCCGGACGCACCCCGCGGCACGTTCACTCACTGGGTCCTGCTCGACCTCGAGCCGACCACAACCTCCCTCGCAGAAGGCGAAACGCCGCCCGGCGCCAGACAAGCGAAGAACTCGGCGGGCGGGGCCAAGTACTACGGCCCCTGCCCGCCGAGCGGCACACATCACTACCGCTTCACCATCTACGCCCTCTCCGAGGCAACCGCCCTCCCCAACGGCGCCGACCTCGAAGAAGCCCTCAACGCCATCGACGACAGAACCCTCACCCGCGGCCGCCTCACCGGACTGTTCTCCCGCTGAGCACCATCAGCGGACCCGCAGCGTGACGTCCACCGGTTTGGCCAGGTACGGCGTGTTCTCCCCGATCCAAACACCCGCCGAGTAGGCACCGGCCTTCAGACCAGCGGCGTTCACCCGCACCGTCACCGTGACGCTCCGGCCCGGAGCCAACGTCGTCGGTGAACCGGTGACCGACATCCACGGCACATCCGTCTCGCCACACGCGCCGTACGTCGGCAACTGTTCCGCCGAGTCGACCGGGATGAACCCGGACTTGGCCGATCCACCGATCCGGTTCAGCCCGCACGCGCTACCACCGCGGTAGAGGACATGCCGGGACGGAGCGAGCGCGGACCACCGGTCGGTCGCCGGGTCGTAGGAGAACCCCTCGTTGGTGATGGCACCGGTCGTGCCGCCACCGGAGACCACGGTGGTGATCCCGCCGGAGACCAGCAGCCGTCCGTACGACTCGGTGTAGCCCATCCCCCACAGGTCGATCGGCAGATCGGCCTTCTTCGTCCACACGTTCGTCGCCGGGTCGTACGCGAACGTGCTCTGCGAGATGGCCCCACCGCGCCGGATCCCGCCGGCGCAGTACACCTTCCCCTCGAGCACTCCACAGGCCCGATGCCCGCCCGGCTCCGGGTAGTCCGCGAGTACGTCCCAGGTGTTGGTGGCCGGGTCGTACCGCCGGACGTTCCTCGAGTCGCACGCGTTCGAACATCCGCCGACCAGATACAGCTTGCCGTCCAGGACCGTCCGGCCCGCGGCCGCCTGAGCGTCCGGCGCGTCGGCCAACCGCGTCCAGGTGTCGGTACGACGGTCGTAGCCGAACGTGCCCTTCGACGGGACGAGGTCGGGACCCCAGCCGCCGCTGACGTAGAAGGTGTCACCGATGAACGCCCCGGCCGCGTTCTCCCGGCCGTCCGGAAGATCCGCGATCGGCGACCACTCCTGCGTCGATGGGTTGTAGACATAGCCCTTCGCGGTGGTCAGCCGCCCGTCGACGCCGCCGACGGAGTACACCAGCCCGCCGACCTCACCAACGGTGTTGTCCATGATCCGGGTCGGGTAGTGAGTCAGATCGACCCACGGCCCGGCCGCCGGCGCCCCGGACCCGTGGCCGTTCCCATCCAAGGCATCGCGTGACAGTGCCAACGGTGAGTAGTCACCTGCCACCCTGGCCACACTGTTGCTGCCAGCAACCAAGGCGCTGTTGCCGGCGGCCACGACCTGCCGTTCGCCGAAGCTGACGTTGGCCGCAGCGGTCCCGGTGTTCTGCACCGTGAACCGGGCTGTCGCGACGCCGCCCGCCTTGACGTCCATGGTCACGGCACCAGGTTTCACAGACAGTTCCCCGGCCGACAGCCGGAGATCGACCCGGCTGATCCGCCGGCTCTGCACCTGCACCCGCTCGGAGCTGTCCTGGTAGTCGACGAAGCTCGTGCCCACCGTCTGACGCCCGGCAGGCGAGAACATCCAGTAGAAGCCGTCGCCCACTCCGCCATCGGCCGGCGTCGCCGCGGTCCGGACGGTCCGATCCGCAAGCTGAACCGATGCGCCGTTGAGCACCGCACCGGTGTTCCGGTCACTGACCTGTCCGAGCACCAGACCCCCGTTTACCGGACCGCAGGTCAGGTCCCCGACGAACACGTCGTCGACCTGCCAGAAGTAGGTGTTGTACTTCGCGTCCCAGTAGTGGAACCGGACCCGGACGCCGTCCTTACCGGCGGCCTGCGGGATCGGTACGACGGTCCGCTCCGGCTGTACGTCATCCGGCTGGTCCAGCACCGTCTGCCAGGTCGTGCCACCGTCCAGACTCAGATCGACGTCGCTGTTCTCGCTCAGTGACTGCAGGTTCTGGCGGAAGGTGATCACCGGCGACTTCCGCCCGCGCAGATCCAGTGCCGGCGACACCAGGCTCGCGTCGAGCACGACTGGATTGCCCGGCGTCTGCCCGATAGCGAACCCGCCGTTGCCGCCGGTCCGGTTCCTCGTCCGGTACGGATCGTCGAACCGCCATCCGTTGTTGGTCCACCCAGCCGGCTGACCGTCATCGAAGTCCGTCGAGACTCCGGCATAGCTGTAGCCAGGGGCAACACACGAGTCCGGATCAACCGTCAGCGACACATCCCGCCTGACATCCTTTCCGCGGACATCGATCGCCACGGAGCCGGCCCGGTACCCCGGATAGACCGCCTCGACCTTGTAGCTGTACGACGCGTTGGCCGGCAACTCGAAGCTGTAGCGACCGTTCTCCGGCTTGGTGTAGAAGACTCCACCCGGCACGTCGTCGACCGTGAGCTTGGCGTACAACGGCCAGCCCTGACCGGATCCGTCCTCGACCGTTCCCGACACTGTGACCCGCGGCAGCGAGCGCAGCCGCACCGCCACCTGAGTCGTCTTCGCCGCGGTGACAGTCACCTGCGCGGTCCCGCCGTCGTACCCGAACGAGGACGCCGCGACGCTGTACGTGCCGACCGGAAGCGGCAGCGAGTACTTCCCGTCGTCGCCGGCCGTGCGCTCCCGGCTGACAGGCCCGCTGATCTTCAACCCGGCCGACGGAATCGCCTTGCCGGTCCGTGAGTCCGTCACCGCGATGGCCAGCGTTCCGGTGTCGCCCACCGGTGCGGAGTCCACCAACGCCAACGCGTTCAACCGGCCCTCGCCGTACACGTTGTTGTCGGCATCTGTCCCGCCACACTGTCCGTCCGGAGTGTCCGCACTGCTCCCGTCGAGCAGGGCGCGCGTCGCGTCGACGTCACCCACCAGCCCAGGGGCCGCCGACCACAGCAGTGCTACCGAGCCGGCCACGTGTGGTGCGGCCATCGAGGTACCACTGGCATAGGCGTAGCCGCCCGGAACGGACGACCGGACGTCGACACCAGGTGCGGACAGGTTCGGTTTGGTGACACCGTCCTGGCCGCCGCCGCGGCTGGAGAAGTCCGCGATCGTGTTGTTCACGTCGTACGCGCCGGTCGAGTAGTTCGACGCCAGGCTGCCCGGTGAGCCGCTGGTGTGGCAGCTGAGGCCGTTGTTCCCGTTGGACCACACCGCGAAGATGCCGGACGCCGCCCACGCCTTGGTGATGTCCTCCATGAACGGATCGTTCGACGGTGTCTCACTGCCCCAGGAGTTGTTGATGATCTGCGGGCGACGGCCGGCGTCGGGGTTCTGCCCGGCGAGGTCGGTCGGCTGCAGCATCCACTGGCCCGACGCGATCAGCGACGCGTCGCTCGGGCAGCACCCGTTCGCCGCGATCCAGTTCGCCTCGGGTGCGACTCCGATGCCGTCGGCGCCGATCATCGTGCCCATCGTGTGGGTGCCGTGACCGTCGTGGTCGCACGGCACCGGTCCGCAGGTGCCGGCCGCGTCGAACCAGTTGTAGTTGTGGTCGAACGTCCCGTCCGGCTTCGTGCCGCGGTACTGCTGGACCAGGGCGGGATGGTCGTACTGCACACCGCTGTCGATGCTGGCGACGGTGATCCCGGCGCCTCGATCGCCGTACTGGTTCCAGACGTCGTCGGCGTTGATGTTCGCGATACCCCACTCGACCGCCGCGGCCTCCTTCGCCGCCGCGGTCTTCTTGTCCAGTTTGGGCGGCTGGTACGACGTCGTGGCGTACAGCCCCTCGACGTCGACCGACGCGGCGAGTTGCTCGGCCATCGCCAAGCTGCCGCCGGTGACGCGGATCGCGTTCGTCGCCCAGAACGCCTGGTACGACGTCCCAGCCGCGTCGAGCTGGGCCCGGATGTCGTGTTGCGACGACTGGGCGGCGCGCTGCAGCGCCTCGGCGACCGCCGTGCCACGCGCCTTCCAGTCGTCGATGGCGGCGGCCTTCGACAGGTCCGGCTGAGTGCCGAACCGGACCCAGAAGGCGACGGGAGCGACCGACTTGCGGGTCAACTGGTCCCGTAGTGCCGGCTGGATCTTGTCCGCCCGTGGCGTCCCGGCCGGCGGTGTCGCCTCCGCTGGATTCGCCCGGGCCGGGGTGCTGAGCAAGGTTGCTAGCAGTGCGATGCAGGCGATGACGGCCGCCCGGATTCTCATATGCCGACCTTCCGTGGAAATGGCAGGGTGGCCGGTGACTTTATGTCGCCTCGGCGGCAGAAAGCGGGGCAAACTGTCGGCACTTTGTGGGCAGATGTCGTCCAGCGACTGGAGAACTTGTTGACTGGAGCCAGGACGTCGGGAGGGAGCCAGATGGACACGGAGTCGTTGCTGGAAAAGCTGGGTCTGTCGAAGACCGAGGCCAAGGTCTACCTCTGTCTGCTCGGCGAGGCGCCACTGCCCGCCGCGACCATCGCCGACCGGACCGGGACCTCGCGCAGCAGTGTCTACCTGGTACTGCGTTCCCTCGTCGACAAAGGACTCATCGACGCCGGCGCCGGCTACAGCAGCCGCTACCACGCCGCTCCCCCGGACCGGGCCTTGGCCGCACTGCTGGAACGCGAGCAGCAGGAGCTCGAGAACCGCAAGCAGCAGGTCGAGCAGGTGTTGCCGGACCTGTCCAAGTTGTTCGAGCAGAGCACCGGCGCGGACGGCGAACTCGTCGAGATCCTCCGCACCCCGAGCCTGGTCGGTCAGCGGTTCGACCGGCTCCAGTCCGAGGCACGCGAGAGCATCGACGTGGTCGTCCGCGGACCGCTCCAGGTCGGCGGCTCGAACGAGGCCGAGCTCGGCGCGCTCCGGCGGGGCGTCCGGGCCCGGGCGATCTACGACAATTCGATCCTCGCCGATCCGGTGGTCGCGAAGAACCTGCGGTCCTGGACGTCGGAGGGCGAGCAGGCGCGAGTGTATCCGGGTGCGCTGCCGATGAAGTTCGCCCTGTTCGACGCGCACACCGTGGTGATGCCGCTGGTCGCGCCGGGGGTCACCGGCGTGGTCGCGATCATCGTCCGCAACCACGAACTCGCGGCCGCACTCGAGTTCCTCTTCGACACGTTGTGGAGCGCCTCCGAACCACTGAAGCAGGGCTGATGGACGCCACCGCCGCTGTCCCGGTCGTCGTCTGTATCGCCAGCAGTCCCGAGGAGCGCAGCCGACTCGCCGCTCAGTTCGACGGCATTGGTGTGCTCGTCGTCGCGTCCGACCCCACTGTCGCCGGTCAGTTCCTCCGCCAGTTCCGCGGATCCGGCGGAGGCCATCCGGCCGGCGACGCGTCCGTCGTACGCGTAGGTGGTCTGCGCCTGGACGATCATGAGGCGACCTGGCACGGCGTGCCGTTGTCGTTGACACCGCACGAGTTGAAGGTTCTCGCGTGCCTGGCGGAGCGGCCCGGCCGGATCTGGACGTACCAGCAACTACACGACCGGGCCTGGGACGGTTCGTACTTCACCGGTCCCGCGGCCGTGCAGTCGGTGATCAAGCGCCTCCGGGCCAAGCTGCGGCAGGCCGGTGTCCTGGTCCACATCGACGCCGCGCGTGGTCTCGGCTTCCGCCTGGTCGACGGGAAGGACCTCCGGCTGATCCGCGGTCAGTAGCCATAGCCCCCGTTGCCGTTGCCGGAGCCGGACGAGGTCGACGGAGCCGGCGAGGGAGCCGCGGCCGTGGTGGTGGCGGCGTGCCAGGTGAAGCTGGCGCCGTCGAACTCGTCGGTCAGGTCCTGGCCCTTGTGCTGGCCCGCCGCGGTGTCGAGGCGGAAGGTGTACAGCGGCTTGCCCTGGAAGGTGAGCTGGCTCTTGCCGGTGTCGGACCGCTGGACGACCCCGAGACCGTCCATAGCCTTGGCCGCGCTGTCCGTTCCCTCGACCGGCATCCAGAATTCCAGGCAGCCGGCCGTGCACTTGATCATGCCGCCGGCCTCCTGATCGGCGAAGTAGACCGTCTTGCCGGCCGGATCGACCAGGGTCTGGCCGATGCCGGTCACGTCCTTGACCGACACGGCGCCGTTCGCCGCGAGGGCAGGTTGGTCACCGGCGGCCTGCTGGTTGCCGCCACCGGCACCGCACGCGGTCAGCGTCGCCAGCGCTGCGGTTGCCCCGAGCAACAGATTGAAAGCTCTCATGGGATGTTCTCCTCTCCGGGTCAACTACGCACGCGCTCCGGAGATGGTTCAGTTGAACCTTTGACGGCTCTGGCGCGTATCTCCTTGTGTGGATGACGAAACGGTGATCCGCGCGCTGTACGACAGGTACCGGCGACCGTTGTTCGGCTACGTCCTGCGTTCGGTGGGCGGCGATCACCAGTACGCCGAGGACATCGTGCAGGAGACGATGGCCCGGGCCTGGACCCATGCGGACCAGCTGGATCCGGAACGGGCCGGTCCGTGGCTGTTCACGGTGGCGCGCAACCTCGTCATCTCCGGGCGGCGCAAACGCGTGGCCCGCGTCACCGAGGTGCCGTTGGACGGGCGGCGCGACCCGGCGGCCGAGGCCGACGACATCGACCGGGTCCTGCAGGCCTGGCAGGTCGCCGAGGTTCTGCACGAGCTGAGTCACGACCACCTGCAGGTGATCGTCGAACTGTTCTACCGGCGGCGGACCGTCGCGGAAGCCGCCGTCCTCCTGGGAATCCCGCCCGGGACAGTGAAGTCGAGGAGCTATTACGCGCTGCACGCGTTGCGGGCCGCGCTGGAGGAACGGGGAGTGACCGGGTCATGAAGTGTCCGGAGACCATCGCTATCGGGGCCTACGTCCTTGGCGCCCTGGACAGCGCGGAGCGCCACGCCACTGATCAGCACCTGCGCACGTGTGCGTCCTGCCGCGAGGCGTTGCTCCAGTTCGCACCTCTCCCCGGCCTTTTGCACTCCGTTCCACCCGAAGACCTCGAGGCGGAGGATCCGGCGCCGCTCCCACTGCCCCCACGTCCGGTACGACGTACCCGTCGGTGGATCCTGGCTGCGGCGGCCACTGTCGCGGTGGTGGCGGCCGGCGGGGTGGTGGGCTGGCAGGCGATCGACACCCCGGACTCGGTGACGTGGACGGCGACGAACGGCGTGGGTGGGATCGACACGACGGCGGAGCTGACCAGCAAGGGCTGGGGTACCGACATCCAGCTGCGGATGAGCGATCTGAAGCCCGGGGAGCACTGCGAGCTCCTCGTCCACGGCCGGGACGGCAGCGTCGAGACCGCGGGCTGGTGGGCGACCACGAGCACCTACAAGGCCAAGGTCCCGGCGAGTACGTCGATCGCGCTGAAGGACATCGAGCGGCTCGAGGTGGTGACCTCCGGGAACACAGTGCTGAGCACGGTGTCCCCGGAGACGCGTTGAATCACCAGCTGTTGTTGGAGATTCCGGTGCCCAGATAGATCTGGTCGTACGTGTTGCCGTCGTTGTCGTCGGTGTAGGCGACAGCGACCTCGGCGAACGGTGAGACGGCCACCGTCATCTGTTCCTGGCGCAGGTCCGGGACCGAGCTGAGCCGTTGCGCCGACAGCCGGCCGGTGTCCGTGCCGGTGGTGCCGAAGCCGCGCACCCAGACGTCGAGGTCGGTGGCCTGAACCGTCCAGCCGACGACCGTCTGGGCCTGGTCGTCGATGCCGATCGACGGTGCCTTGGCGCCGGTCGCGACCTGGACGTCGGCGTACCGGGCCGTGCCGGTCGAAGTGAAGTTGCGCGTCCAGGACCCCGCGGTGCCGGTGTGGTCAGACTCCCACGCGACCGCGAAGTCACCGTTGAAGTTCGCCGCCACCGCTGGATGCGTTTGCTGACCAGTGGTGTTGGAGTTCGCGACCCGGCGGGACAGCGTGGCGGCACCGTTGGTCCGGGCGAGCCGGATCAGCCCGACCTCGTACGATGCATTGGCGTCGCCGTCGTCCTCCCAGACGACAACCGCATCGCCG
This sequence comes from Kribbella sp. NPDC050281, assembly GCF_040655855.1. Lineage (NCBI taxonomy): Bacteria > Bacillati > Actinomycetota > Actinomycetes > Propionibacteriales > Kribbellaceae > Kribbella > Kribbella sp. NPDC050281. Next base: position 58,979 of record NZ_JBFAKS010000043.1, read on the forward strand.
GAGGCCGACGCCGCGACATCCGGGTTGTGGTGCTGGCCGGTCGCGGTTGACGCGGTGACTTCCCAGGCACGCGTCGTCGGACCGGTGAACCCGGCCGCCTTGACCGTCGGTTGGGTGCCGGTCTGGATGTCCTCCCACACCACGGTGAACGCGACCGCCGCACTCGACGGCGCGCCGTCCGGATCAACCGACACCCGCGGGTTGATCTGCTGGCCGTCGGCACTGGTGTTGGCGTTGCCCGATGCGGTCACGGTGCCCGCGGTGTTCAGGACGCGGTACGGGATGTTGTAGAAGCCGTTGCCGTCCGGGTCGTCCTGCCACACCACGACCGCGTTGCCCTTGTCGTCCAGGCCGACGTCCGGGTGCAGGTGGCGCCAGTTCGTCACCCCACTGCTGCCGGCGGCGGACACCTTCTTCTCGTACAGCGCGGTCCCGTTGTGGTACACCCGCACGAAGATCTCGCTGTGCACGTTGTCGGTCGCGTTGTCGGTGTCGCGGTCGTCCTCCCACGCCACGGCCACGTAACCGTTGCGGTTGGTCGCGATCGACGGCGTGTCCTGGTCACCGGTCGACACACTGTTGGCGGTCACCCAGGTCGGTGCGGCGATGTGCGCGTCCGCACTGGGAGCCGCGAGTACGGCAGAGGACAGCAGCGTGATGGCTGCGACAGCAGCTGCGGAAAGCTTCATGATCCCCTCACACAGCCTGCAGGCCGGGCTGGCCCTCTTGGATGACGAACGACTTCGCGGTCGTCGCGGCGGCACCGTGTTCCGACACCTTCGCCACCGCACGGAAGTCGGCGCGCAGCTGCGTCGGGCTGATCGTCGTCCGGACGTAACCGCGGCGGTTGTTGTAGAACTTCAGCCAGGGGTTGGTCCCGACGTCCGGGATCGTGGTGGCGCCGTCGCCGTCACCGCTGGACGTCACCGAACTGGTGACCAACTCGGAGCCGATGGTCGCCGAGTTCGCGTTGCTGTAGTCGGCCTTCAGGTCGCTCGCCCAGGCGCGGTGCACGTCGCCGGTCAGTACGACGGGGTTGCGCGTACCGCGGTCGACCCAGCCCTGCTGGATCCGGGCCCGGGACGCGCGATAGCCGTCCCACGAGTCCATGCTCGCGCCGGTCGAGTTGAACCGCCGCGCGAAGAACACCTGCTGACCGATGATGTCCCAGGTGCCCAGGTGCTGGTTCAGACCGTCGAGCAGCCAGGTCTCCTGCGCATTGCCGGGCAGGCTGCGCGAGGCAAGGTCCGCATCCGAGCAGATCTTCCAGCCGTCGCCGCAGGCCTGGTCATTGCGGTACTGGCGGGTGTCGAGCATGTGGAACGTTGCCAGACTCCCCCAACGCAGCCGCCGGTACAGCGGGATGCTGTTGCCGCTGTTGGCCTGAGCCGGCCGCAGCGGCATGTTCTCGTAGTACGCCTGGTACGCCGCCGACCGTCGTGCGGTCCACTGCGCAGCCGTCAGCGCCGGGGTGTTGTTCTCGCGGATCGTGCCCGCGTAGTTGTTCTCCACCTCGTGGTCGTCCGGTACGACGATCCACGGCGCGACCGCGTGCGCGGCCTGCAGATCCGGGTCGGTCTTGTACTGCGCGTACCGCCGCCGGTAGTCCGCGATCGTCACGATCTCGGCCCCCAGGTGCAGCCGCGGCCGCCCGGAGGTGGCGCCGTACTCGTAGATGTAGTCGCCCAGGTGCAGGATGACGCCCGGGTTCTCCTCGGCCATCCGGCGATAGACGGTGTAGTAGCCCTCCTCGTAGTGCGAGCAGGAGGTGAACGCCATCGTCAGGTCGCGCCCGGCTGCGCCGATCGCGGGCGTGGTCCGGGTGCGGCCGACCGGCGAGACGTGGCCTTGGGCACGGAATCGGTAGAAGTAGTCGGAGTCGGGGTTCAGATTGCCGGCGACGACGTGGACGGAGTGGGCGGTCGCGTACGTCGCGGTGACCTGGCCGTTCGCGACCAGCGTACTGAACGTGTCGGTGGTGGACACCTGCCAGTCGACGACGATGTTCGTGTCGGTCATCCCGCCGTGGCCGTCGGCGTTCAGCGGCGAGGGGGCCAGCCGGGTCCACAGTACGACGCTGTTCGCGTCGGGCTCACCGGACGCGATGCCGAGCTGGAACGGGTACGGGACGGCGGCGGTCGCCGCGATCACGGCCGAGCGGACCGGCAGAGCGCTGACGCCGACCGCGGCGAGTCCGCCGAGGACAAGGGTTCTGCGACTGATTGGGCTCATGAGCCTCACCTTCACGGGTACTCAGGGCGGCAGGGTCCCCGGCTGGATGAAGCTGATGGTGACATCCGGAGAACCTTGAGTGATGGTGCTTGATGCCCATAGTTGCGCAAGACCCGTAAGTTTCCTACACCTCGCGCCGTACTGCTCAGTTGAGGGCGAGGATGAGCAGCACCGCCGCGGGGACTCCCTCGAGGAGCGCGTTGAGCCACAGCTTCCGCTGCGACACCACCAGGACGACGGCCATGAACGTGTGCTGAGCCGCGGTGAAGACGACCAGGGCCTGTCCTTGCGCGACGTGATCGTTGCGCGCGAGCAGCACGCCGACGACCAGCGCGATCGCCGTGGTCAGGTTGTAGAAGCCCATGTTCACGGTCCACAACCGGACCGCGTCGAAGTCGCGAGGCTTGGTCAGGAACATCGGGTACAGCCGCGGGTTCCGGTACAGGAACGACTCCATCACGAACACCGCTACGAGCATGACCGCGATCACGATCGCCAGCACCTGCGTCGCCGTACTCATGACCGCACCTCGGCGAGCTCGGCGAAGAGCGCGCTCATCCGGCCGGTCTGGCTGATGGCGAGGAACTTCGCCGAGGGCGTGAGCACGGAGAACGTGTTCAGCGTGCCGGCCGGGATACTGATCGACGAGCCGGGGCCGAGGTCATAGCCCTGATCGCCTGCCTGCACGAGGATCCGGCCGGTCAGGACGTAGAACGCCTTGCTCCAGGACTCACTGTGCGGTGGCGCGGCCGGGGCGCGCGGCGCGTCGATCTCGAACACTTCGTACTGCGCGCCGGTGTGCTCGCTGCCGACCTTGACTGTCACGATCGCATCCGGGGCGGCGTACTCCGCGCCTGTCCCGGCTGTGCTCAGGTGTACCGACTCGTTCATGATGCCTCCCTTGTGGCTGCGACTGTCTGGCTGCGACGGTAGGCAGCGGTGAGCGGCGGTTCCATCCCGTCCACCGGGGGTCTGGATCGCCTTGGATCCCCCACATTTCAGGGATAGGCGGCTCCGGTACGGCGGCGCATACTGAGCCCATGTGGGAGGGCCGGGCGCGAGCCGCGCGCCGGGACATCGCGGCACTGGCGACGTCCGGACTGGGCGTCGCGGAACTGCACGCCGCGGCGATCGAGGTGGTCGAGCAGGTCGTCGGCAGTGAGCTGACCTGCTGGGCCGCGATGGATCCGGGCACGCTGGTGATCAGCTCGATGACGAGCGGCCGCGACCACATCCCGCCCGAGTACGAACCCACGCTGGCCGAGACGGAGTACGCCGGTACCGTCCCGAACTCGTTCGCCGACCTGGCCCGCCGGCCGTACCCCGTGGCGCGACTGTCCGACCTGCCGTACCGCGAGGTCGTCGGGCACCGGCGGCTGAACGAGATCTGGCGGCCACTCGGGATCGAGCACGAGGTGCGGGCCGCGTTCACCGTCGACGGCGACTGCTGGGGCGCGGCCGGATTCGTCCGGAGCGGCCCGGAGTTCAGCGACCGCGAGGTCGAGTTCCTCGGCTCGGTGGCGCCGGCGATCGGTGCGGCGACCCGGGTGGCGGTGCGAACCGATGCGCACGGCTACAAGGGCGGGGGCGGACCGTCCATCGTAGTGACCGGCCCGAGCGGTGAGCCGCGCGCGATCACCGCGGCCGCGCGGACCTGGCAGGACGAGCTCAACGAGATCGCACCCGGGCGGTTCAGCACCCTTCTGCGTGCCGTGGTGACCGGGACTCGGGCGGCCGGAACGTTCCAGGCACGGGTGCAGACCGCGACCGGCGGCTGGGTGGTGCTGCAGGGCAGCCGGCTGATCAGCGACGACGACCAGTCAGAGGTCGTCGTCACGATCGAACCGGCCGGTGGTCACCACCTGGTCGGCATGCTGCTCGCGGCGTACGGACTGACCACTCGCGAGCGCGAGATCTGCCTCGAGGTCATCTCGGGCCACAGCACCACGGAGATCGCCGACCGGCTGTCGATCTCGCCGCACACGATCCAGGACCACCTGAAGTCGGCGTTCGCCAAGGTCGGTGTGCGGAGCCGCGGCGAACTCGTCGCCACCCTGCGCCCGGACGACCTGACGCTCTGATCAGCAGGCGAGAGCGCGGTCGCCGGGCTGCCAGCGGAACGTGATGACGTCCTCGACCGGAACGCCGGGCCGCAGCCGCCCGTCCGTCCCGTCGATGATCCGGCGGGGCGTCGTGACGGCCATGGTGAGGGCCTCGGGCAACGAGAAGGCGGCGGCCGCCCAGGCGACGCCGTCCGCGAGTGGCGCGGCCGCTCCAGCCAGGTACGGCGTACCGAGGACGACCAGCCGTCCGTCATCGGTGAGTTCCACCTCGCCGCCGACAGACGACGAGTACACCCCCGGTGGCCGGCCGCCGGTCGCCACCGAGTCAGAGACCAGGAAGGACCGATCCAGGCCCTTCGCGCGGACCATCGCCACGAACGTGTCCGCCGGGAGATGGTGGCCATCGGCAATGAACCCGGCGCTCAGCCGGTCCTCGGCCAATTGTGCCCACAGGTAGTTCGGGTGCCGCGGCAACTGGGCGTGCGCGCCGTTGCCCAGATGGGTGGACAGCGTCGCGCCGGCCTCGGCCGCCGCACGGATCTGCGCGCCGTCCGCGTGGGTGTGCCCGACCGCCACTCGGGTGCCGGCGGCAACGACCTCCGCGATGAAATCAGCACTGTCAGGCCAATGCGGAGACACGGTGATCAAGCCGACGAGTCCGTCCGAGACGTCCTGGCAGAGCTCGAACTCGGCCAGATCGGGCGGACGGACGAAGGCCGCGTCGTGGGCGCCGCGCGGACCGTCCTGGTCGGAGATGTGCGGACCCTCGAGGTGCACGAACGGAACGGCAGCCGCAACCTCGGCGTCCTGCCGCCTCGCCTCGGCCACGATCCCGAGAGCACGACGGTTCCGCTCCGGGCTCGCCGTGATCAGCGTGGGCACGAAGACCGTAACTCCGACCCGCCGCAAGGCCTCCCGCAGACCGCGGACCGTGTCCACGGACAGATCGTCGCCGTTCAGGTCGTACCCGGCGTACCCGTTCACCTGCAGGTCGACGAGTCCCCGGCTGATCCACGGCAGGTCCGCGTCTCCGGGCGCGCGCTCGATGCGGGAGATCAGGCCGTCTGCGTACTCGAGGTGGAGGGTCTCCCCCGACCACGGGTCCCTGCCGGACCACCTGTCTAGAGCCACCGCACCCGCTCCCTGAACCTGCCGATGAAGGCCGCGTTCGCCTCGTCCCCTCCGGGTGCGTTGCCGCTGCGCCACACCGGCGGTACGACGTCCTGCTCGATCAGCCGCTCGATCGTGGCCAGCACCATCGTGTTGAGCGTGAATGCGTTGGCGAAGGTGGAGACCGCGGCGACCCGCTCGGGCATCCCGGCGATCTCGATCACCGCGTCGCCGATCGGGACCTTGGTGTCCACGGCAACGTCGACGACCTCGTGCAGGTTCGCACCGGACGGATGCCGCGCCGGATGCGACTTCGCCGTCTGCTCGGCGTGCTCACGGGAACTCACGCCGATCGTCCGCGCGCCGCGCTCGCGAGCGGTCAGGGCCGCGTCGATGAGCGCCGCGTTGATCCCGTAGGCGTTCACCAGCAACAGCAGGTCGTCCGGGCCGAGCCCGGCGTTCTCGATCACCATTCGACCGTAACCCGGCGTGCGCTCCACGGCCATGGAGCGGCGCGCGCCGTTCGACAGCAAGGTGCCCTCGTCGAGGATCGCGGAGACGTGCATCAGACCGCCGGCCCGGAAGAAGATCTCCTGGGCGGCCAGGTTCGAGTGCCCGCCCGGGCCGTACACCTGGATCAGCCGATCGGCGGCGACCTGCTCGGCCATCAATCGGGCAGCGGCTGCGATGGACTCGCCTTCCTCTGCCTCGACCCGGCCGAGCAACGCCATGATCGCGGTCAGATACTCACTCATCCGGGCTGGCCTCCTGATCGAGATACATCCGGGCCCGCGGATGCGTCCGCAGCGCACTCGCCGGTACGCCGGGATCCACCGGACCGTGCAACGTTCGCCGTACGGCGTCCGCCTTGGCCGGACCGGACACCATGCAGAAGATGTCGCGCGCCGACAGCAGGAACGGAACCGTCAGCGTCCAGGCATGGGTCGGTACGTCGTCCAGCGACCCGAACAGCCCTTCGTCCACCTGCTGCCGTCGGCTGATCTCGTCGAGTGCGACCACCTGCACGACGTCGCTGGTGGTGAAGTCGGCCGGCGGCTCGTTGAACGCGAGGTGCCCGTTGACACCGATCCCGGCCAGCACGATGTCGATCGGCGCAGCCGCGACCAGCGCCGCATAGCGAGCCGCCTCGGCCACCGGCTCCGCGCCGCCGGCCGGGTCGAAGACAGCCAGCGGCACCGGGGCGGTGAAATGCCGGCCCAGCCACCGGCCGAAGCGTTGCTCCGCGGCGACCGGCAGCCCGACGTACTCGTCCATGTGGAACGCCTCGACCCGTGACCAGTCGATGCCCTCGGCAACGGACAGTGCCGCCAGCGTGTGCTGCTGGCTCGGCGCCGCCGCGAGGACCAGCCGGGCCGAGCCCTGCGCCTGGATGATCCGGCGCAGGGACTCGGCCGCGGCCGCCGCTGCCGCCGCCCCGACGGCTGCGGGATCCGGAAGCGTCTCGACCTCCAGCTTGTCGACGATCATCAAGACGCGGAGACCAGCCGGTTGTGCTGCTCACCCAGGCCGTCGGCCCACACGCGCACGACATCGCCCTTGCGCAAGAACCGCGGCGGCTTCTGTCCCGCACCGACGCCGGCCGGCGTGCCGGTGCTGATCACGTCGCCCGGGTAGAGCGTCATGTACTGCGAGATGTAGTGCACCAGATGCGCGACGCCGAAGATCATGTTCGCCGTCGAGCCGTCCTGCAGTACGTCGCCGTTGACGTCCAGGCCGAGCTTGATCGCCTGCGGATCGGGGACCTCGTCGGCGGTCAGGATCCACGGACCCAGCGGGCAGAAGGTCGCTGCGTTCTTGCCCTTGTCCCACTGGCCGCCACGCTCCAGCTGGAAGTGCCGCTCCGACACGTCGTTGGCCAGCACGTAGCCGGCGACGTACTCCAGCGCATCCGCCTCGCTGTCGAGGTAGGCCGCCGTACGCCCGATCACGACGCCGAGCTCGACCTCCCAGTCGGTCTTCTCGCTGCCGCGCGGGATGACGATGTCGTCGCGGGCGCCGACCACGGTGTCCGGTGCCTTCATGAACAGGATCGGCTCGGCCGGCGCGGCCTGACCGCCCTCGGCCGCGTGGTCGGCGTAGTTCAGCCCGACGCAGACGATCTTGCCCGGGCTGAGCGGTGCGGCGAGCCGTACGTCGTCCAACGCGGCAGTCGTCCCCACGTCGGCGAGGGCCGCGGTGGCGCGCTCCCGGAGCCCGGCCGGGTCGAACGCCCCGGGCTCCCCGGCCAGCGTCACCACCCGGTCGTCCTCGGTCAGCACGGCGTCACGCAGACCGTCGTCGGTGTGGACACGTAGCAATCTCACTGATTCCTCCATGGAGCTTGTTTGGCCCAGTTCAGATACGCGATACCCAATGCGTGCGAGCCTTGCACCGGATCGAGCTGCACGGCGTCGTACACGCGGAGGGCCTGCTGGTAGACAAGGAGATCCTGCTCAGCGTACGCACCCCATCGTGCACACTGCACCGCGTTCGCGGGCACCGCGGTCCCGGTCCCGTCCACCCGGAACCAGACCTCGGCCTCGGACCGGACCACCCGCTGCGTGAACGTCTTGGTGAACCGCAGCACGTCCGTGGCCACGTCGGTCTCGATCTTCGCGTCGTACGCCGCGTGCACGAACTCGGTACTGATCGCCGCGTGACTGATGTCCTCGATCTGCGTGGACGCGGAGTACCCCGGCGTGTACTCCGAGATCCCGGCGGTCTTCGGGAAACCGGCGTACATCTGGCTGTACGGCGGCCAGTAGGGCCAGACGTAGGCACCGTCGGCAGCGAGGGTCAGACCTGCGCGGTACGCCTTCAGCATCTCGACGACCCGCGTCCGGTAGCGCTGCTGCCGTGTCACGCGGTAAAGCTCGACCAGCACCTGGCCGAGACCCTGGCTCTGGTTGTACGGCTGGATCGTGCCGTCGAACGGGATCGGCGCACCCTTGGGCCAGACGTAGTCACCGGTCCCGTCTGCGTGGGAGACCCACTCCGGGTCGTGGAACGCCACAGCCGCGGTGGCGGCGTCAAGCAGGTCCTTGGCCACCTTCCGCCTCGGGCCACGCCGCAACTTCGGCGACTGCAGCACCATCCGGGCATAGCGGGCGAGCGGGAACGCAATCATCCCGGTGTGGACGGCGAACACGTAGTACTGCGACTCGAAGGCGATCGTGGTTTCCGCCGGGGCGGGGCCGGCGGCGGGCGCGGTCCGACGGTCGACAGCAGTCCAGCGGAGCCCTGTGGTGTACGCGTTGTTGACCGCCGTCACGACGTACGACGTGGCAGCCGGATCGAGGGAGACACCGCGCAACGTCACGACACCGGTAGTGGCCGGGTTGCGCAGGATCAGGTCGAAGGTGTCGCCGCTGACGTTCGACACCTCGGCCGTCGACTCGGCCGCCCTGCTGCCGGCCCAGCGCAGCTGCACGGCCGGCTTGCCGTCGCCGTCCGGGAGCACGCCATGGCCCGCGGTGTAGTTGCCGGCCGTGCGCCACACCTTGCCGGACCGGCCGGCGTAGTCCTTCACGTGGCGGGCGTGGTCGGTGGTCGCTATCACGTGTTTGGCGCGCTGCTCGAAGGTGTTCAGGTAGCGCTCGTCCCCATACGCCTCGTACATCCGGAGCAGGCTGAGCAGGAAGTAGGACTCCCCCCACGCGTACACCCCGGCCTCGTTGTTCTGCGGGTCGGACGCGAGATACCCGGTCTGGGCCACGTCGAAGGCCTCGGGCGAATCGTAGACGAGTGGAGCGGCGGACGCCTGGAGAGCCGGAAGCCCGGTCCAGGCGACGGCTCCGCCGGCGGCGGAGCCCAGGAGCAAGGTACGGCGACTGAGCTGCGGGTTCAACATGATGCCTCGCTGGGGTGGACGGGAACGGCGGGAACCACACGGGGGCGGGCGGACGTGGCGACTCAGCCTTTGACCGCACCGCCCATGCTGTTGAGGATGCGTTTCTGCAGGAACAGGAAGACCATGACGACCGGAACCAGCGAGATCACCGTGCCCGCGGCCAGACCGCGGACGTCGGTCCCGCTGACTCCGCTCAGGTAGGCGATGCCGAGCGCGATCGGGAACTTGGACTGACTGGTCAGGGTGACCAGCGGCCAGATGAAGCTGTTCCAGACCGAGACGAAACCGAGGATCGCCAGCACGGCCAGCGTCGGAGCGACGATCGGCACCGCGATCCGCCAGAAGATGGCGAACTCGTTCGCACCGTCCATCCGGGCCGCCTCGACGATCTCGTCGGGGATCTGCGAGAACGCCTGGCGGAGCAGGAAGATCCCGAGCGACGAGAGAATGGCCGGCAGGATCACCGAGGCGAACGTGTCGGTCAGTCCCAGCTGGCTCATCACCAGGAAGCGCGGGATCAGCATCAGCTCACCCGGCAGGAACATGATCGACAGGAACAACAGGAAGAACACGCCGCGGCCGCGGAACGCGATCCGGGCCAGCGGGTAGGCGGTGAGCGCGGAGACGACCAGGTAGATCGGGACCGTGATCCCCACGTAGATCAGCGAGTTCACCAGGAACCGGGCATACGGGATCGTCGTCCACGCCTCCCGGAACCAGTCGGCCACCGGCGGGCGCGGAATGAGGTCCGGCGGGAAGCCGAACACGTCCTGGCTGGCCGGCTTGGTGGCCGAGCTCAGCAGGATCAGGAAGGGGCCGATGAACAGGGCCGCCACCGCGATGAGCAGTACGTAGAGCCCGATCCGCCGTACCGTGCGCCGGGAGGTCCCGGCCGGCGTCGGTTGCGACGTGGCCGGAACGACGCGCGGCAACTGCCCGGCACGCCTGGCCAGTCGGCTCCGGGTCGCCATCAGCCGTCCCTCCGCCGGGTCACGACCAGGTTGAAGCCGGCCAGGACGATCATGATTGCCCACAGCAACAGGCCGACGGCGCTCGCATAGCCCATGTCGTAGTCCTCGAAGGCCTTCGACCAGATGTAGTAGCCGAGGGTGAGTGTGGAGTCGAGCGGACCGCCGCGGGTCAGCACGTAGACGGACTCGAAGGCGCGCATCGCCTCGAGCATGCTGAGGATCAGCGTGACCGCGAACGTCGGCCGCAGCGACGGGACGATGACGTGTCTGAGCCGCTGCCAGCCGTTGGCGCCGTCGATCGTGGCCGCCTCGACCTGGTCGGGCGGGACCGCCTGCAGTCCGGCCAGGTAGATCATCATGAACAGGCCCGCGTTCTTCCACGCCTCCAGCAGCACCACCGTCGGCAGGGCCCAGTGCCGATCGAGCAGGAAGTCGATCGGACCCGCCCCGACCAGGCTGAGCAGCCAGTTGATGACGCCTTCGCGGTTGAAGACGTACCGCCAGGCGACCGCCACCGCGACCATCGAGGTGATCACCGGCAGGTAGTAGAGCATCCGGAACGCCTGGATCGCGCGCAGCTTCAGGTTCACCAGCATCGCCAGGAACAGCGGGACGACCACGGTGAGCGGCAGGAACATCACCACGAACAGCAGTGAGTTGCGCAGCGCGATCCAGACCCGTGGGTCATCCAGCAGCCGGGAGAAGTTGTCCAGCCCGGAGAACCGGACCGGGCTGACGATGTTGTAGTCGGAGAAGGCCAACTGGATCGCGATCACGGCCGGCCAGGCGAACATCGCGGCGTACATCAGCAGCCCGGGCAGCATGAACGCGTACGGCGTGTACCAGTGCTGACCGACCACGCGGCCCCTGAGACCCGGCATGCCTTCCGCCTCTCGTGTCTGAAACCTGGCTTTCAGCTTCGCGACTATGCGGAACCGTAGCTCACCACACCCGCCGCCGGAAGCGTTAATTGACAAGATTTTTGGAAGTCATCGGTTGACGCCGGCCGATCGATGGCAAACACTGTGGTGTCTGTAAGCAGTGTTTAGGACACACATCCCGAGGAGCTCGCAATGTCGCGACGCACACGATCCCTGCTGAGGGGACGCCTCGTCCCCACCGTCGCGATGGTTCTGGCCTTGCCGCTGGCCCTCGCCGGATGCGTTTCCGGCAGTCCGGCCGGCGGAGACGAGCCAGAACAGCAGTCGACCGACGCCTACTCCGGCGAGGTCGAGTGGTGGACCATCAACCTGCAGAAGAACTACGGGCCGGACATCCAGAAGTGGATCGACGCCTACCAGAAGGAACACCCGAAGGTGTCGATCAAGTGGGTCGACGTCCCGGGTCAGGACATCACCACCAAGCTGCTGGCGGCGATCGCCGGCGGCAAGGTGCCGGACGTCGTCAACTTCACGTCCGCCACCACCGGCCTGTTCGCCGGCTCGATGGCCGACCTGAACGGCCTGTTCAGCAAGGAAGACGTCGCCGCCTACCTGCCGAACCTGGCCGACCCGCTGGTTGCCGACGGCAAGCGGATCGCGATCCCCTGGTACAACGGCGGTACCTCGCTGGCGTTCTACAACAAGGATCTGCTGGCCAAGTCCGGCTTCGACCCGGCCAAGCCGCCGAAGACGTACGACGAGGCGCTCGCCCTGGCCAAGGCATACCACGACGCGACCGGCAAGTCCGCGACCAACTTCATGGCCTACTCCAGCGTGGTCCAGGCTGACGGTGTCAAGCTGCTGTCGGAGGACGGCAAGTCGGCGGCCTTCAATACGCCGGAAACGCTGGCTCTCGTGGAGAAGTTCAAGACCCTCTTCAGCTCGGGCGCGATCGCACCCGGCAGCCTCGGCGAGAACCAGCGCGATCTGCCCCAGTCACTGGAGAACAAGCTGATCGCCTTCAACCCGGCCGCCGTGTCCAGCTCGCTGCTGAACGTCGAGAAGAACTCCCCGGCCGTCTACACGTCGATCGTCGTGGGACCGCCGGTGACCGGTGCCGACGGCAAGTTCTACATGCCCGGCCAGCAGGTGATGGGCATCCCGGCCAAGTCGGACAACCAGGCCGCCGCGGCCGCGTGGCTCAAGTACGTCGCCGCGCCCGAGCAGCAGCTCGCGCTGTGCAAGCTCGTGCCGATCTATCCGTCATCTGTAAAGGCGCTGGCCGACCCGTTCTTCACCGACATCCCGGGCACCACGTCCGCCGACCAGGCGCGCAAGATTCTGCTGGACACGTTCAAGAACAGCGTGGACGCGTCGATGGGTTCGGGCAACGACGAGCAGTTGCGGAAGCTGTTCGACGACCAGATCCGGGCGTACATGTCCGGGACCAAGTCCGCCAAGGACGCGCTGGACGCCGCCGAGAAGGCGTGGAACGACACCCTCGCGAAGGGCAAGTGAGTTGGCGCTCGCGTCGGACAAACCGGTGAGCCGCGGAATCGAAAGGTCGGTGGGTTGGTGAGCAACGGGGTGCGGATCGGGATCGTCGGCGCCGGGATCATGGGGCGAGGCAATGCCTTGTCCCTGTCCGGGCTGTCGGAGGTCGAGGTCACCGCGGTGACCAGTCGTTCGGCGGACTCCGCCGGACGGCTGGCCGACGAGATCGAGGGGCGCGGTGCACCGCGGCCGGCGATCCATCCGGACCTGGAGGCCGTGCTGGCCGACAAGTCGGTGGACGCGGTCGTCCTGACCACGCCGGATCATCTGCACGGCGAGATGATGGTCCGGGCCGCCGAGGCCGGGAAGCACATCCTGGTCGAGAAGCCGCTGACCACGTCCGTCGCCGAGGCGGACGCTGCGGTGAAGGCGATCCGCGAGAACGGTGTGGTCGCGATGTGCCTGTTCAACCACCGCTGGGTTCCCGCCTACGCGCAGGCTTACGACCTACTCGCGGATCTCGGTGACGGAGCGGTGGCGTACGCCCGCAAGGACGACACCATCTTCGTGCCGACCGAGATGCTGTCCTGGGCCGACCGCACGACCTGCGCCTGGTTCCTGTCCAGCCACGACATCGACCTGGTCTCGTGGCTGCTGCGCGACCAGGTCCGCCGGGTCTACGCGACCGCTCGGTGGGGCAAGCTCCGGTCGCTCGGCATCGACACCCCGGATGCGATCCAGATCCAGGCCGAGTATTCGCGCGGGGCCGTGGCGACGTTCGAGTCTGCATGGATCTACCCGAACACCTTCCCGACCACTGTCGACTCCTATGTCTCGGTCGTCACCGACAACGGCGTGATCCAGCTCGACCGGCAGAAGGAGAGCGTCGTGGTGGCCCGCCCGGACGGGTACAGCTACCCGAGGAACATGCTGCAACGGGTGATGCACGGCATCCCGGCCGGTGCGTACGCCGACGCGATCGCGCACTGGGTCACCTGCTGCCGCACCGGCAAGCAGCCGCTGATCACGATCGAGAGCAGCCGGAACGTGACCGCCGTACTGGAGGCCGCGCACACCTCGATCGAGACCCGGCAGCCGGTCGACGTCTCGATGCTCGCTGAGCTGGCGTCCGGCTCAGGGAACGCATGAACGCCACCACAGGCCCCGAGAAGCCGCGGCACATCGACGGCCGGATCAACCGGATCGGGACCGACGACCTGATCAAGGCGTTCGGCTCCCCACCCGGTGTCCAGGACGTCGGTGCGTTGCGTGCCTTCGTCGCGGGCAGGCTCCGGCGGCCGGCGTGGCCGCTCCAGGAGTGGACCGACGCGATCCGCTCCACCTCCGCGGCGGACGACGTACTCGCCGCGGCAGCACCACTTCTGACCGGAGTGGAGGTGACCGGGCGCGAGCGCGGCCGGTCACAGCGGTACGGCTTCCACTACCTGGGCTGGCTGTCGCCTGGTGTCCATGCGTGGATGTTGACCGGCGACGAGCGGTATCTGTACGCGTTCGAGCAGCACCTCGAGGACTGGGTCGAGCAGCGTGACTCGGTGACCGGCGAGTGGCCGGGTCTCGACGTCATCTGGTACTCGCTCGGTACGTGGGCGCGCTGCCGGAATCTCCTGCCCACGCTGGAGGTTCTGACCGACTCAGCGCTGTCGGATCGCGGATGGGGCAGTCTCGTCGCCACGCTGGTCGGTGGAGCCCGCTGGGCGTACGACGAGCATGACGTCTTCCGCCATGGGAACTGGCAACTGGTGTGTGCGACCGAGCTGCTGCACATCAGCGCCGTTCTGCCCGACCTGGTTGAGGCCAGGAGCTGGGCGGAGCGGGCGCGTGAGCGCATCGACGAGCACTTGCTGCTGGACGTCTACGGAGACGGCGGGCATTACGAGCGCTCCCCCGGCTATCACAAGATGTGCCTGACCGCTCTGCAGACGGCCGCTCTGCTCGACGCGGACGTGGCGGCGCACCCAAAGGTTGCCGCCATGCACCAGTGGTTGTGCGAGCTGGTCTCCCCCGGCGGCTGGATCCCGCACCTGCAGGACAGCGGCATCGAGTGGCCGGCCACGTCACTGCTGCGTGGCAGCTACGTGCTCGACAACCCAGCGCTGGCGCGGATCGCCGCGCAATGGCTGTCTGCTGAGGACTTCGGGGTCGAGGCAGCGGCGCTACCGGCTTGGGACGACGCAGACAGGCAGCGGCGTTGGCTGGACACGGTTGCCACTGCACGGGAGGAGGCAGTGCCCACACCAGCTCGGAGCACCGTGCTGGCCGACACCGGCTATGTGATCCTGCGCAGCGGCGATCTGCAGGCCGTCATCAACTATGGACCGCATATCGAGCACGAGCTCGAGTCGCACTCGCATCGCGCCGTACTCGATCTGATCCTCGAGGGCTGGCAGCGACCGCTGCTGTGGGAGGCCGGTGGTCCGCCGAGCTATGACGATCCGGACTACCTGACCTGGTACCAGTCCGGTCGGGGTCACAACACCGTGCTCGTCGACGACCAGGAGCTGAGCACGGATCGCGGCGTACACGTCGATCCGCTCGTCGACACCGGGCAGGTCGCGGTCTTCTCCGGTCGCCACCACGGCAGCGTCGTACCGCAGTCGCGCACCATCGCGATGGTGCGCGAGGAGCCGGCCGTCGTGGTGGTCTCCGACGACAGCGCCGCCGGGGAGCACACGTTCCGCGCGTACTGGCACGCCCTCAACCCGTGGCAGCAGGTCGGTCCCCTCGCGTACGACGCATCTGCCGCGGACGGACCGGGGTTGCTTCTGATCGAGACGGGCGATCCCTCGACCACGACGGTTGAGACATCGGAGGGCGTCGCCCGGCGTCCACTCGTCGACAAGCCGGTCGCGGAGTACGGTCCGCTCTACTCGCTCGGGCTCACGCGTGACAGTGGGGAGTTCACCACCGTTCTCCTCCCGCATGCCGGCGCTCAGGTGCCGGAGGTCTCGGTCACCCGTGACGACGACGGGTTGACGATCGATCATGGTGACACCGTCGACCGGGTGAGTCGCTCGACCTGGGTCCGGACCCGGTCCGGAAGGTTGTCCTGGGCAACTGGTTGGCGGACCCGCGCGCTGCTTGACCTGCTGCGCACTTCTGAGGACGTCAACGTCTCGGCCGTCGTCGCCGACGGGGCGCTTCGCCTCGAGGTGACCTGCTCCGGGCGTTGTGCGCTGTGGATCCGGCCGCTTGGTGACATCCGGCTCGACGGCGTACTCGTCACCGCGGAGAGCGATGGCGACGGCTGGGCGCACCTCACCCTGCCGTACGCGGGGCGCTGGACGGTCGATGGGGCTCGCCATGACTGACGATGCCACCACCGGATGGTTCGACGCGCGCATCGTGACCGGTGCGCACCCGTCGTCCCTGGTGCCGTCCACCGACCGCGACGCGATCGCCGCCCACCTGGACGCCTACGCCATGTCGGGCGCTCTGATCAGCGCGATGGCGTCGTGGCTGCACGACCCGCTGGGCGGCAACGCCGAGGCGACCGCGGTGGCCAACAGCCTCGCGGACCGCGGTGTGCTGGCCTGCTGGACCGCGGTTCCCACCACGCCGGGCGAGCTGGACTCACTCGACAAGCTGGTCGCGCAGGCTCTGGCCGAAGGCGTCGCGGCGTTCCGGATTCATCCTCACTCCCACGGGTACGCACCGAATGCCTTGCTGGATCTCTATGCGGCACTCGAGGGCAGTGGACTGCCGCTCTGCGTCGACACCGCGGAGATCGGCTGGTCGGACCTGGATGCGATCGCCACTCGCTTTCCGATGCTGCCGATTGTTGTGTCGAACCTCGGCTACCGCCAGTTGCGCAGGCTGTGGTCGGCGCTGCGCGACCACGACAACCTCTCCGTCGATCTCGTCGACTTCGCCGCGCATCAAGGCGTGGAGTGGCTCGCCGCCGAAGGGCTGAGCGATCGGTTGGTGTTCGCGACCGGACTCGGCGTACGTGATCCGGGCGAGAGCATCGTCCGTCTCGCCTGGTCCGGGCTCGACGACGAGACGGTCACCCGGATCGGTGCAGATAACGCACGCCGGTTGTTCGCGGCAGGAGGACTCTCATGATCGGACGCCGGCCGCTGCACCGGGTCGTCGACGTGCACGCGCACCTCGGGCCGTACTCGCTGTTCTACATCCCCGATCCCGACGCCGCGACGATGGTGTCGGTGATGGACCGGACCGGGACCGAGGTCACCGTGGTCGCCGCGAACCGCGCGATCCAGCAGGACGCGCACCTCGGCAACACCCAGGCCCTCGCCGCCGTCGACGCGCACCCGGGCCGGATCGCGGCGTACGCGGTCATCAATCCGTGGCAGGACCCGGAGCGCGAGCTCGAGCGGCTCGCCGCCGACGAGCGGTTCGTCGGCATCAAGGTGCACCCGTCCCTGCACAAGTACCCGGTCACCGGAGCGCGGTACGCCGCCGTGTGGGCCTTCGCCGAGGAGACCGGTTGCCCGGTGCTCAGTCATTCCGAGCATCGATCGCCGTACGACGCTCCGGTGCTGTTCGAGGCGGTGGCGGCGAAGTACCCGCGAGCGCCGATCATCCTCGGCCACGCGGGCATCACGCCGGCCGGGGTGGACGAGGCGATCGAGGCCGCGGCCCGGCACGAATCGCTCTGGCTGGAGGTGTGCGGCTCGCAGATGACCGGGCCGCTGATCCAGGCGATGATCGATCGGGTCGGTAGCCGACGGGTGCTGTTCGGCTCCGATTTCCCCTTCATCGACCAGCGGATGTCGCTCGGCCGGGTGGTGTGCGCGCCACTGACGGCAGGTCAACGCCAAGATGTTCTCAGCGGGAACGCCCGCAGACTGTTCCGGTGGCGTCAGCTGCCGGGAGGGACAGGGGAGGACGTCGATGAGTGAGGAAGTCAGAGCGGCGGAGCCGGCGAACGGTGATCGCCTGCCTGCGGTGACCGTCGGGCTCTTCGGCCCGCGCAAGCTGGTGCGGATGATGTCCGAGGTGGCGATCGACGTCGCCCTGCGGCCTCAGAACCGGGTCCGGTTCGTGCCCGGCGGGTACGACGACCCGGGTGAGGCCGAGGAGCGCTACTTGCGGCTGCGGGACCGGATCGACTCGGCCGTGTTCCCCGGGCCGTGGGTGTTCGACCTGGCCACCGACGGTCACTGGCTGACGGTTCCGTCGACGCACCTCCCGCTGACCGGCGCCGCGCTGTACGCCGCCCTGCTCCGGGCGTCACTCACCATCGAGGACGTCGATCTCAGCCGGGTGAGCATCGACTCGCTCTCCGCGGCCGACGTCGAGGAGGCGTACGGCGAGATCGGCCTCGACACCACCAACGTCTACGACATTCCGTACGAAGGGCCGGAGTCGGTCGCGGGTTTCGCGGCCTTCCACCGAGAGAAGTGGGAGCAGCAGCACACCACGGTCGCCCTGACCACCATCCTCGCGGTCGAACGCGAGCTGCGGACCCAGGGCATTCCTGTACTGCGGGTCGCCCCGACGCGAGCAAGTGTGCGGGATGCCCTGGAGACCGCGGTGCTGCTCGGTCAGGGCACCCGGATGGGCGCGCACCAGCTCGCGATGATCGCCGTCCAGCTCATCCCGTCCGGCACGTCTCGCGCCGAGTCGGGTGACTACTGGCAGCAGGAGCTCGCACTGCTGACCCACCAGAAGCTGCTGTCGGAAGCTCGACAGGTCGGCGCGTCGGTGGCGCGCCGGTCGGACACGTTGTTCCTCGTCACCACGACCCACGGTGCGCTGGTCCGGCTGACCGAGCAGTTCACGGTCGCTCCGTTCCTCAGCGCTCTGACGGCGCAGCTCGGCGTACCTGTTGCCGTTGGCGCGGGTGCCGGACAGACCGCGCGGGCTGCCGAGGCCAACGCGCTGATGGCGGTGGAGGATTCCGTCAACGCCGGCGGCAAGGTCGCGGTGTACCTCGACGACACGAACGTGCGGACCGACCTCGCGCCGGGTCCGGCCGTCACCGAGACCGCGCCGCAGGACAGTACGCCGTCGATCGATCCGCGCGCGCTCGAGATCGTCACCTCGATCGCGGCCGCGACCACACCGGTGGCCGGTCAGCAGGTGGTCGTCGACGTCGAGAGCGTCGCGGACATCATGCAGGTCACCCCACGGACCGGCCGCCGGATGCTCAAGGAGCTGGTCGAGGCCGGCCTGGCCTGGCCGGTGCCGCCGGCCCGTTCGACCGGTGGCGGCCGTCCGCGTCAGCAGTTCCGGCTGCTCACCGAGAAACTCGACTGATCCGCCCCCTTGGAGGATGTTGTGCAGACCGTTGCCCGAGGCTACGAACGCACCGAGCGCCTGTACGAGCGTGCCCGCCAGGTCATCGCCGGCGGCGTGTCCAGCGACGCCCGGCGTGCCGACCAGCCGCTGTTCGTCGACCACGCTCGCGGCGCAGAGCTCTGGGACGTGGACGGCAACCGGTATGTCGACTACGTGCTCGGGCAAGGCCCCAACCTGCTCGGCCACGCGTCGCCGCTGGTGGCCGAGGCGGTCTCCGCCCAGGTCAGCCGCGGCGTCGCGTACGCCGCTCAGCACGAGCTGGAAGCGGTCGTCGCCGAGCGCCTGTGCTCGATGGTCCCGTCCGCGGAGCTGGTGCGCTTCAACAGCGTCGGCTCCGAGGCAGTGCACGGTGCGATCCGGCTGGCCCGCGGCCACACCGGCCGACCGAAGATCGTGAAGTTCGAGGGCAACTACCACGGTTGGCTCGACCCCGTCCTCTACAGCGTCCACCCCGACCTCGCCCTGGCCGGCGACGCACAACACCCGGCGGCCGTCGGCGGTACGGCGGGCCAGCCTCGCAACGGCGCGGAAGACCTGATCGTCCTGCCGTACAACGATCTGCCCGCTGTCGAAGAAGTCTTCGCGGAGTCCGGCGACCAGATCGCCGCGGTCATTCTCGAGCCGCTGCTCTGCAACACCGGCTGCATCACCCCGCAGCCCGGCTACCTCTCGGGACTCCGGGAGCTCACCCGTCAGCACGGCGCCCTGCTGATCTTCGACGAGATCATCTCCGGCTTCCGCGTCGCTCCCGGCGGTGCCCAGGAGTTGCTCGGCGTCGTTCCCGACCTGTCCGCCTTCGGCAAGGCGATGGCCGGTGGCATGCAGGTCTCGGCGCTGGTCGGAACCCGCGAGGTGATGGGCTCGATCGCCATCGGGACAGTGGCCCATGCCGGCACCTTCAACTCGCACCCGGTCGCGATGGCCGCGGCAGACGCAGTACTGCGCCATCTCGACGAGCACCGCGACATCGTCTACCCGCCGCTGGCCGCCGCGGGCCAGCGGTTGATGGCCGGCCTGCGGGACTCGGCCCAGCGGCATGGCGTGCCGATGCTCGTCGACGGGCCCGGTCCGGTGTTCCAGACCTACCTGACCGACCAGGCCGCGGTGACCGACTACCGGTCGTTCGCGGCCTGCGACCGGCCGGCGATGGCCAGGTTCCACGCCGGGCTGTACGCGGCTGGGATCAACATCGTCCCCCGCGGCCTGTGGTTCCTGTCCACCGAGCACACCGACGACCAGATCGACGAGACCATCCGAGCAGCGGACGACGTGCTGGCCTCGTTGTAGGGCCTGTCGGCAGCTCACGAGAAGGAGGCCGGTAGTCCGCCGTACTGCGGACTCCCGGCCTCCGTTTCGAGACTTGCTTTTACGCGGTCTTCTCGCGGCGCTCGCGCTTGCGCTCGATCTGGTCGCGCGGGATCAGCGTGGGGTTCACGTTCTCCAGTACGACCTCGCCGGTGACGACGACCTTGGCGACGTCCTCGCGGCTGGGCACCTCGTACATCACGTTGAGGAGGACCTCTTCCATGATCGCCCGCAGGCCGCGGGCGCCGGTGCCGCGCAGCAGCGCCTGATCGGCGATCGCCTCGACCGCGTCGTCGCTGAACTCCAGCTCGACGTTGTCGATCTCGAACAGCCGCCGGTACTGCTTGACCAGCGCGTTCTTCGGCTCGGACAGGATCTTGATCAGCGCATCGCGGTCCAGCGGGGACACCGTGGTGATCACCGGGAGCCGGCCGATGAACTCGGGGATCAGACCGAACTTGAGCAGATCCTCCGGCATCACGTCGGCGTACCCGCCGAGCTCCTTCGGCTTCTCCGGCTCGCGCGAGGTGTTGAAGCCGAGCGTCTTCTTGCCGACCCGCTGCTCCACCATGTGGTCGAGGCCGGCGAACGCGCCGCCGACGATGAACAGCACGTTGGTGGTGTCGATCTGGATGAACTCCTGGTGCGGGTGCTTGCGGCCACCCTGCGGCGGCACCGAGGCCGTCGTACCTTCCAGGATCTTCAGCAGCGCCTGCTGCACACCCTCGCCGGAGACATCGCGGGTGATCGACGGGTTCTCGCTCTTGCGGGCGATCTTGTCGACCTCGTCGATGTAGATGATCCCGGTCTCGGCCTTCTTGACGTCGTAGTCGGCCGCCTGGATCAGCTTGAGCAGGATGTTCTCGACGTCCTCACCGACGTACCCGGCCTCGGTCAGGGCGGTGGCGTCGGCGATCGCGAACGGAACGTTCAGCATCCGGGCCAGCGTCTGGGCGAGGTACGTCTTGCCGCAGCCGGTCGGGCCGATCAGCAGGATGTTGGACTTGGCCAGCTCGACCGCTTCGTCCTTGGCGTGCCGGCCGGCGCTCGAGCTGCCTTGACCGTCACGGACCCGCTTGTAGTGGTTGTAGACCGCCACCGCGAGTGCCTTCTTGGCCACGTCCTGTCCGACGACGTACGCGTTGAGGAAGTCGTAGATCTCGCGCGGCTTGGGCAGCTCGGTGAGTCCGACCTCGGAGCCCTCGTTCAGCTCCTCCTCGATGATCTCGTTGCAGAGATCGATGCATTCGTCGCAGATGTAGACGCCGGGACCGGCGATGAGCTTCTTGACCTGCTTCTGACTCTTCCCGCAGAAAGAGCATTTCAGCAGATCGCCGCCGTCACCTATGCGTGCCACCGGGACAGATCCCTTCTCTGAGCAGTCGAACCGTGGGCCAAGGGGGCGTAGAGGCCAGTCGGACCGGGTGCCGTGTGGCGCCCCGGATCCCGATTCGACGGTACCGCGCCGATGGCCGAAAAGCCGCGCCCGCCGCCGCGTTGTGACTACGCCGCTGGCGAACGCGCTCCGCTCTTGACAGCCCTCGTGTCAGCACCGTCGAACCGGGTCAGACCTGACTGAGACGCTCAGACGCCGGCCGGAACCGGGGTCTTGAGGGTCTCAAGCACGTCGTCGATCAGGCCGTACTCGATTGCCTGCTGAGCGGTCAGGAACTTGTCCCGCTCGATGTCACGCGAGACCTCCTCCAGCGACTTGCCGCTGGCGTCGGCGATCATCTTCTCCAGCAGCGCGCGCAGCCGGAGGATCTCGTTCGCCTGGATCTCGATGTCGCTGGACTGCCCGTAGGTGCCCTCGGTGGCCGGCTGGTGGATGATGATCCGGCTGTTCGGCAGCGCCAGCCGCTTGCCCGGCGTACCGGCCGCGAGGAGTACGGCGGCGGCCGAGGCGGCCTGGCCCAGGCACACCGTCTGGACGTCCGGCTTGATGTAGCGGACGGTGTCGTAGATCGCGGTCAGCGCGGTGAACGAGCCGCCCGGGGAGTTGATGTAGATGCTGATGTCGCGGTCGGAGTCCATCGACTGCAGGCACAGCAGCTGCGCCATCACGGCGTTCGCGATCTCGTCGGTGATCGGCGTACCGAGGAAGATGATGCGGTCCTCGAACAGCTTCGTGTAGGGGTCGATCCGGCGCATGCCGTACGACGTGCGCTCCTCCCACTGCGGGATGAAGTAGTTCATGGTGCGTCCTTAACTGACGGAGTGGGAGATCAGGAGTTCGGGCTGCCGGAGGTGAGCTGCGCGGCGCTGGCGACCACGTGGTCGATGAAGCCGTAGTCCTTTGCCGCGTCGGCGGTGAACCAGCGGTCCCGGTCGGCGTCGTTCTCGACCTGCTCGAGCGGCTGGCCGGTGTGCTCGGCGATCAGCTTGAACAGCTGCGCCTTGATGTGCAGCGACTGCTCGGCCTGGATCTTGATGTCCGACGCCGTACCACCCATGCCGCCCGACGGCTGGTGCATCATGATCCGCGCGTGCGGCAGGGCGAAGCGCTTGTCCTTCGCACCGGCGCAGAGCAGGAACTGGCCCATCGAGGCGGCCAGGCCCATCCCGACCGTCGCCACGTCGTTCGAGATCCACTGCATGGTGTCGTAGATCGCCATGCCGGAGTCAACCGAACCGCCCGGCGAGTTGATGTACAGCCAGATGTCCTTGTTGGGGTCCTCGGCGTTGAGGAGCAGCATCTGCGCGCAGATCGCGTTCGCGTTGTCGTCGCGAACCTCGGACCCCAGGAAGATGATCCGGTTCTGCAGCAGGCGCTGGTAGATGTGGTCGTCGAGTCCGCCGGATCCGTTGCCGCCCGCGGCGGTGGGGCTGGCTGCAAATGTCTCGTTCACGAAGCCGACATTACTGGGCGGCGGCGACAGACCTAAGGCTGGGCCACAGGTGTTCGCTTACGGCGCACCGTGTCTGCCGTGAGCGAATTCCGGAAGCAGCCGCCTGCGAGGTTCGCGGCGCCGTACACAGGCGGCTGCGGTCTCCGGTGAACACCGTTCGCCCCGATTGGCCCGAAGTCACCAGCCGCAGACTGCGACCGCGCCGGAAGCGTCGGCGGGAACTCGTTCCCGGGGAGTTCCGGCGTTCTCAGCAGGTACTTCGACCCGGGCGGCCGGCTGGTCCTGCACCGGCACGCGTGGTTCGTCGAGGGAACAGGTCATGGCGCCAACGCTAGGGCGGCCGCCTTTCAGTTCCCTTTCAACGGCGAACGGCCCGGAACCACAGTGGGTTCCGGGCCGTTCGGCGTACTGCTGGTCAGGCCTTCGCGGGCTCCTCGGCCGGAGTCTCCTCCGCCGGGGCCGCGTCGGCCGCCTGCTCCGCGTCCGGGTCGGCGAAGCTGCCGTCCGGCTGCAGGGTCTTCAGCTCGACCACGTTGCCGGAGGCGTCGGTCACCTTGGCGTTCTCCACCAGGTGGGCCAGCGCCTTGCCGCGGACGACCTCGGAGACCAGGCTCGGCACCAGGTTGTTCTCGACCGCGTGCTGGGCGAACTGGTCCGGGCTGACGCCGGAGCGCTGCGCGTGCCGCACGATGTGCTCGGTCAGCTCCTGGTCGTTGACGCTCAGCTCCTGCTGCTCGGCCACCAGGTCGAGCACGAACTGCGCCTTGATCGCGTCCTCGGAGCGCTTTTTCAGGTCCTCGTCGAACTCGTCCTGGGTCTGCTCCTCGCCCTCCAGGAACTGCTCGAACGTCATCCCGGAGTACCCGAGCTGCTGCTCCAGGTTCTCCTTCCGGGCGGCCAGTTCGTCGGTCAGCAGGCCCTCGGGCACCGGCACCTCGACCAGGGTCAGGATCTTCTCCAGTACGGCGTCGCGCGCCTCGCCGGCCTGCTCCAGCCGCTTGCCGCGCTCCAGTCGGCCCTGCACGTCCGCCTTCAGCTCGTCGGCGGTGTCGAACTCCGACGCGGTCTGCGCGAACTCGTCGTCGAACTCCGGCAGCTCCTGCTCCTTGACCGCGGTCACGGTCACCTCGACGTCGACGTCCTCGCCCTTCAGCGAGCCGCCGACCAGCTGGGTGACGAAGGTCTTGCTCTCACCGGCGTTCAGCCCGACGACCGCCTCGTCCAGGCCGTCCAGCAGCTGGCCGCTGCCGACCTGGTAGGACAGGCCGGTCGCCTGCGCCTCCTCGACCTTCTCGCCGTCCTTGCTGGCGGACAGGTCGAGGGTGATGAAGTCGTTGTCCTGGACCGCGCGCTCGACCGGGTTCAGCGAGCCGAACCGCTGCCGCAGCGCCTCGATCTGCTCGGTCACGTCGTCGTCGGAGACGGCGATGTCCTCGACCTCCGCCTCCAGGCCCTCCAGGTCCGGCAGCGTGATCTCCGGGCGTACCTCGACCTCGGCGGAGAACTGCAGGCTCTCCTTGTCGTTGAACTCGGTCACGTCGACCTCGGGCCGGCCGATCGCCTTCACCTGGTTGTCGCTCACCGCCTGCGAGTACAGCTTCGGCAGCGCGTCGTTGATCGCCTCCTCGAGCACCGGCCCGCGGCCGACCCGCTGGTCGATCACCTGCGGCGGGACCTTGCCCTTGCGGAACCCCGGGACGGTGATCTGCGAGGCGATGCTCTGGTACGCCGCGTCGAGGCTCTGCTTGAGTTCCTCGAACGGCACCTCGACGATGAGCTTGACCTTGGTCGGGCTCAAGGACTCGACGGTGCTCTTCACGGTGGCGGTTCTCCTTGATCGATGACGTTCACAGCGTGGGCGACAGCCCGCGCTGCAGCGGTGCTGCAGGGGGTTTGTCGGGGCGACAGGACTCGAACCTGCGGTCTCCTGCTCCCAAAGCAGGCGCGCTAGCCACTACGCTACGCCCCGCAGTGACCGGACGAGTCTAGTCGACCCGAACCAGTGCTCGCGCCACCACCCCGACCGACCATGCCGATCAGGGCCCCACCCGTGGCGTTTTGAGTCCACCCCAGGGTATGTGGAATCATGTCCGAGCACCGCGGGTGTAGCTCAATGGTAGAGCCCCAGTCTTCCAAACTGGCTACGCGAGTTCGATTCTCGTCACCCGCTCGAACGACAGAAGGCCCCCAGCCACAGGGATTCGGTGGCTAGGGGCCTTCTCTCACGTCCAGGCCGGATCGGGCCGCGTGCGATTAGCCAGCGATTAGGTCGTCGGCACCAGCACCCCGGCCGCCCCATCGTCGTCATCCCGCTTGGCCTCGCGAGCGACCACCTCGTTCAGCCGAACCGCAATCTCCCGAGCCCGCTCATCGGTCTTGTGCTGGTAGATCAGCGCCGCCCGCATCGATCCGTGCCCCATCCTGTGCATCAGCTCCCTGGTCGAAGCGCCACTCTTCGAGGCCAGGTGATTACCGGTGTGACGTAGGTCATGGAAGTGGAATCCGGCAGGCAGACCAGCTTCCCGGACCTTCGCCGTCCACTTGACGGTGGAACGCCAGCTCCCCCGCTTAGGCGTGCCGCCACGTGACCCCGTGAAAACGAGGCTGTCGGCAGGCGCCCCGACGTGCTCACGGAGGTGAGTCCGCATCTCGTCGACCAGCACAGCCGGGATCGGGACCGTTCGGATACCGGCGTCCGACTTCGGTGGCTTCACCACGAGCTTGCCACCGGACAGCTCTGCCATGCTCCGTTCCACGCGGATGCTCGCGTCGTCCAGGTCGACATCCACCCGGCGAAGCGCGATCAGCTCGCCCCACCGCAGACCGGTGAAGGCCGCAGCGAGGATGAACACGCGGAAGCGCGGACCGATGGCGTCGGCAAGGGCGTACACCTGCTTGACCGTCGCAACCGGCCGCTCAGCTCGGGCAGCCGTGTCCGCACCCTTGATCCGACACGGGTTGCGTTTGATCCGCTCGTCGTCGACCGCCGTCGTCATGATCGCCCGCACCAGCCGGTAGGACTTCGCGACGGCATCTGCCGAACGGCCACCATCCTGAAGATCCTTTCGCCACTTGCGTACGGTCTCGGGACCGATCTTGCCGAGTTCCTTCCGGCCGAGGAACGGATCGATGTGCAGCCTGAGCAGCGCCCGGTACAGCTCCCGCGTCCGAGGACTCAGCTCGTGCTCTTCGATCCAGCTCTCGGCGTAGTTGCCGAACAGGATGCGTCCGAGGTCGGGATCGTTCCACTCGCCCCGGATGAGGTCCGCTTGTCGCAGAGTCAGCCACACGCCCGCCGACGTCTCGTCAGGGAATGTGTTCGGAGCGAAACGCCGGATGCCGTCCGGCCCGAGGTAGCTCGCCTGAATCCGCCCGGACTTCAGTACGCGGACGTGGCCGAACTGGCGTTTGCCGGGCTTGTTCGCCACTAGGCGGCCCTCCCCCGCGCGATCGGCTCAACCGTGTTCGCCTTGACGTACTCGGTGATTGCCGACTCAGGAATCCGAACGTTCCGACCGACCCGGACGAACCGGATGCGGCGCTGCGCGATCAACCGTCGCGCGAGGCGTTCCGATCTCGCACCGAGGTACGGCGCGGCCTCTTCGACTGTCAGCAGCCGTTCCATCCGTGTCTCCCCAGGTCATGCCGCAGGGTCAGCGGCGGTGTCGGTTGCCGAACGGGTGTCGGGCGGTGGTGGGTGGGCGCGTTGTTTGGCTTGCTCGTATTCGGTTCGCCAGCGGATGCGTTCGCCGATGCCTCGGGTGAGTACGCCGTGCCAGGTGGGTAGGTCGTCGTCGTTGTTCCGGTCGACGGGTTGCCAGATGAAGCGGGGCGAGCCGTCCTCGAGCTGGGCGGTGGCGGCGTATCGGTCGGTGTCGGGCATGTCGACACCGGCAGCGGCGAGGGTCTGGCGGACGACCTCGGCGCGGTCGGCTTTGTGGTTTGCGAGGGTTTTGCCGGTCCACTGGCGCGACACGAGGACGCGGCGGCCACCGAGCCCGAGGTGGTGGCGGTCGTGGGCCTTGGAGGGGCACCAGCCGGGTCGCATGCCTGCTTCGGCTCCTTTGGGTTGGACGCCGAAGCGGAGCCAGTTCGAGCAGGTCGGGGAGCAGGGCAGCCAGCGGACCTCGCGGTGCAGCCGGTCGAGGTGGATCGCCTGGCGGGTGGTGATCTCGTCGTCGTCGCCGTAGGTGTCGGCGATGGACTTGGACAGGTACTTGGTCAGGTAGCCGATTGCTTTGCCGACCTGGTCCTCGGCCGAGGCGATGATGCCTTGGTAGTCGACCTGGCGGCCGAGCTTGACCACGTGTGCCGGTTGGGCGGCTGGGTCGTCGCCGATCGCGTCCAGCGCCTCATCCCAGGTCGGCAGCATCGAGCCACTGACCGGGTCGACAAATCCGCCGGCCATCTCATCCCACCGGGGCACGTCGTCGCCGACGTACACCGGCCGGTCGCATTGCGGCCACCAGAGCTGGTGATAGGTAGCGGCAGCAACGTCCTTGACGGTCTGGCGAGGGATGACGCCCCGGACGGCGGCGTGCAGGTGTGGGGCGAGGCGGCGTTGTGCTTCGACGGTGGCGAAGTACTGGACCTTGTACCCGGCGCAGCGGCGCAGGTTCTGCCAGAACCGGTCGACCAGCTTGGGAAAGTGCAGCGCGTCCATCGCGGCGCGGTGGTAGTCGTACGTCTCGGGGTCGAGCGGTGTGCCGTCGGAGCCGACGCGGCCGTAGGACGGGAGCGTGAGGGTGAGGAACATCGACGGCCGGTAGGTGCGCCCGTTCGGAGCGGTGAACGCCGTACCCACCGTGCGGTTGTCCATCGGGACCCTCGGCAGGTCGGGAGCGTCCTGGCGGCGCCGGGTCGAGCGGACACGACGGGCAGGTTCGTCGTCGTCGACCTGGTCGTCATCGTCGGCGTCGTCAAGGTGCTCCGCGGAGAGGTCGTCAGCGGCAGGGTCGGTGTCGTCGGTGGGGAGTTCGTCGTCGCGGTGCCAGCCCTCGCGGCACTGCTGCATCCGGAGCTTGCGAGCCCGGTCGGCACACGGCGGGCACTGGCGTGCCTGGGTGGAGCCGCACGGGATCGGGACGACGGTCTGCTCACCAGTGGTGGTGTCGGTCATCCGGGACAGCACCGGGCGGACGCAGACGCCGTTGCGGACCGCCAGGTCGTGCAGCACGTCGGGCGCGACCTGGCCAAGCGTGGACATCATTGGGGACCATCTCCTCGGCGTGGCTGGTCTCGTTCACCGGCCCACGGGATCCGCGCCGTGAGGTAGACGCGGACACCCGCAGAACCGTGGTTGGGAAAGACGCGACCGGAGCCGGTGAAGTCGAACACCACGCCCAGGACCTTGAGCATGACCTCGATCTCGTCGGGGTCGCCGGAGACCCGGAGCCGCACGGTCATGACGCCTGCCTCCACAAGAACTCCGGGAGCAGCGTTGCGCCGTCGAGCGCGTCGACCACCGGGGCACCGTCGACCAGGTCCCGGACCAGCACGTCACGTTGCAGCTCGGTCGTGCCGCCCCAGACGCCGTACTCCTCCCCCGTCGACAGGGCGTGGGCCAGGCAGGAGCGGCGGACCGGGCAGAACCCGCACCGATCGAGCGCGACAGCCTTGGAGGTCGTGTCTTCGAGTTCGGGGAACCAGGTGTCGTCGGCCACCGACCGGCAGGCACCCATCGAAGCCCAGCCAGGCAGGACGCGTGCGGCCAGTTCGGCGCGTAGCTCGTTGGTCAGCTCGGGGACCTCGAAGACGAGTTCGAGTTGGCCGGGGACCTGCGGGCGGATCATGCCGCCACCTCCTCGACCGGCCGCAGCGTCGACGGTTCACGGTCCTTGCCTGCGGCATCGGTCGGCGCGTACAGGTCGACCAGGGCGGTAACGTCTTCGTCGGAGTGGAACGGGAACCGGACCCGCACCGGCTCGGCCTCACCATCGATCCCGACATACCCGACACCCGGCAGGGATTCGGGGATCTCGTCACAGCGGGCACCGCGAGCCCGGGCACCCTCGGCGAGCACCAGACCAACCTGAGCCGCCTCAGCCAGCCGGAGCGCAAGACGAGTCGGGAACAGATCCCGGAACGGCAAGACCTCCTTGCGCGGGTCCTGCAACGCGCCGACCCGGTCACACCGGCCGCGCGGCCCTGCGACAGCAGCAGCGACAACGCGGCGGCAATCCGGCGCTTGAGATCCCGATCGGTCACGTACGCGGTCAGCGAGGCCATCTCGTCGACAACCAGGACGATGAACGGCTCCTCGGTGGTCGGCTTGTGGAGCCGGGAGAACCCGCGCATCGTCGCCTGACGGGCACGCATCCTCTCGACCGCCCCATCGAGCACGTCAGCGAACGCCGACTCCCAGCCGACCGTGTCGTCACCGCCGTAGCAGAACTTCGCGAACAACCGGCGACCGGCCGCCAGCTCCATCCCGCCTTTCGGGTCCAGCGCCCACACCTGGACCAGGCCCGAGCGGATGCCGGGACCGAGCGCGGCGATGATCGACCACAACACCGAGCCCTTACCGGCACCGGTCGCGCCCGCGATCAGCAGGTGAGTCCCGAGCAGGCGGAGCCGGTACATCAGGCCGTCCTCGCGCAAAGCCACGGCGAGCGCCTTGAAGTCGACCGAATCGGCCGGCGCAATCGGCGCGACCATCTTGGTCAGCGGGTCGTCGACCAGGAACCACAACACGATCTGACGCCGGTTGCGCTTGTGCGACCTGACCCGGCAGTCCATCGCACCGAAGGTCTGCGCCAGCCGCTCCGCGACCTCGGCATAGTCGGTCAGAACCTGCCCCGGCAGCAGCCGAACCGTGACCAGGTCAACGCGGCCGGTCGAACGAACCTTGACGATCTGAGGCACGTACCGCGCTTCGTTGAGCTTTGACGTGAGCTTCAGCGTCGTCATCGTTGCTTGCCACAGGCCCCGATACACCGCCAGCCGCCGCCACCAACCACGCGCCCGCCAGACGATCCGCTGTGCGAACGACTCCGGCCAGCGCCACCGCCAGACGACCCCGAGCAGGACCACGGCAGCCACACACGCAGCGATCCGCCAAGGTCCGTAGACCGTCCAGGTCTTCCACGCCAGCAGACCAGCCAGCACGGTCCCGGTGCTGCGGGGATGCCGGACCAGCACGACCGGAAGCCGCACCAGCCACGACACCAGCACCCAGACCAGCCACCACCGCAGACGGATCGCGACGGCCGGAGTCCGGAACCGCAGCGGACCTTCCTTGACCTCGGTCCCCCTGATGCTGAACACGACTCATCACCCGCCCTACGCCGCAGGCTTGTTCGCGCCGGAAGCGTTCTTCGGAGCCCGGACCGCCATCGCCCGGAACGACCACGCCAGACGCGGACGACCGTTGGAGTCCGACACGTACGGCGTCGCCGTCATGCCCTCGAACTCCACCGGCGTGAACGGCAGACCATTCGACGGCGGCAACACCGGCTGCTGCTTCGCGAGGATCTTGATCGAGAGCTGCCGGTCGGCCTTGCGCGCCTCCGGGTCACCGTCCATCACATCGACCGACCAGACGTTCAGGCCCGAGTCCTCGTCGACCGAGTACACCGGGCGGTCCTTCGTCGACCGGTCGAAGTCGCGAACCTGCGTGACCTCCGAGACGGCATACACGCCGTGCGGGAAGACCTCGCCGAACTGGATGTTGATCTTGCGCGGCATCGCCATGATTGCTCCTACTGTCTTCAGGTCCTCTATAGGACTGGATGAGACACCGAGGGTACTCCGCGATTACTCTGGTCGTCAAGACCTCTATAGGAGTTGCTTCAAATGACCGTTCCAATGGCTGCCGGGCGCGGCCCGAAGTACCACCGCATCGCAGACACGCTCCGCGCGGAGATCCAGTCCGGCGAACTGGAGCCGGGCAAGCAGCTCCCCGCCGAGACAGCGCTCACCAGCCGGTTCGGCGTAGCACTCCCCACGCTTCGACAGGCGATCGGCATCCTCCGAGCTGAGGGCCTGATCGAGTCCCGGCATGGCATCGGGACGTTCGTGAAGGAAGCCCGGCGACGACAGCGCCGCTCGCGCAACCGCTACGGCCGAGCCCGGGACGACCAGCAGCTACTCAGTGCCGACTTCGAGCATCGGATCGTGTTTGCCGGGCGCGAACCGGCACCGCCGTACGTGACCGAGGCGATGGAGATCGAGTCGGGAACCGAGGTTGTCGTCCGGCGTCGGCATCTACACGACAAGACGACCGGCCAGCTCGAAGAGATCGGCGCGAGCTACCTCCCGGTCGACATCGCCGGAGGCACCTTCCTCGAACAGCCGACCGTCGTCCCGAAGGCGCTGTTTCTGTGCATGGAGGACCTCAGCGGACAGCAGTACACCCACGCCCGCGACGCCTGGGTTTCCCGCCTGCCCACCGCCGGTGAGGCCGACATCTTCAATCTGGCTCCCGGCGCTCCCGTCCTGCACGTGACGCACACGGCGCGAGCTGCCGAGGGCAACGTCCTTGAGATCTCCGAGTCGATTTGGCCGGCCGATCGCGTGATGTTCATCGACGAGTACGAGATCCCGGAGCACGGCCAAGCCCCCGAAGCGCGATCGGACATCTGACATGACCTCTGCGCCCGACTGGACCCACAAGCACGCCGACCAGCTCACCGACCACTGGTGGTGGCGTCCGGGCTGGGGAGTCGGCACTCGGTTCTACGCCTGGCACATCAACGTCTTCGAGGACGCGGCCCCACTTCACCGGCTGGCGGCCAGATACCAGGCCGAGCTGTCGACCGTGCCGGGCCTCGACATGATCCCGCAGCGCTGGCTGCACCTGACCATGCAAGGCGTCGGGTTCGTTGAGGACGTGTCGACAGAGCAGGTCGACGCCCTCCTGGAGGCCGCGCGCTCCCGGCTCGGCGAGCTAGAGCCGCTCAAAGTCCGCTTCCAACGCCCGGTCATCCGCCCCGAGGCAATCGCCCTCCCACCGGACCCGTTCGCCCCGGTCCAGGAGATCCGGTACACCGTGCGAGCTGCGATCGCGGATGTGTTCGGCCCGGACGCGGTACCCGACAGCGCGGACGGCTATCAGCCCCACATCAGCCTGGCGTACGTCAGCACCCCACAGCCCGCCGTCACCACACTCGACGCGATCAACCGCGTCACAGCCGACCCGGGCGACCTGACCATCAACGCCGTGTCCCTCATCGAGATGCACCGCGACAACCGCATGTACGAGTGGCAGACCGTCGAGGCTGTGCCGCTCGGCCACTCCGCCTAGCTCCCCCGGTCTCTCTGCCGAGTTTGGCTCTTATGGATCAAGGGCGCGCCTTCGGCGCGCGGCCCCGGCTGCGGGCGGCGCTGGGTCGGCAACCACTGGGATCCGAACGAGTACAAAGAGTACCTCAAG